>CALRIY020000006.1:0-68908 GCA_943364975.1 Synechococcus sp. UW140 | reverse complement strand
TTTTCCGATTCCGTCAGGAATGTCTCAAGGTCAGCGGGAATTCCGATCGGTGGATCGTTCGGCTCCGGAGGACTGCTCTGTTTCCTGCCTTGTTCTGCTGCAATTGCATCCTGATCGATCCCGGTACAGTCTGCCCAATACAGTCCGGCAGTGAGAGACATCATCAGTATGACCGCAAAAACGGATCTCATTGTTCCATCCGGATAATTTTTGTGTGACGCCATATCGGGAATTCATCAGAGGAGTCCCGATTGGATTCTTTTTGCATTCTTCGTTTTGATCTCTTTCCGCAGGGTGGCGATGAGGGTGACGGCCCCGATGATGAATGCGATATTTCCGCCGATGAGCATCCAGAACACGCTTTCGGATGCCGTTCCGTTGAAGAATTGCGATGCATCGGAATGGAGATGTTCAACGCCGTTCAATCCCATCATCAGCATTGCAAGACCGCCCGTAAGGATGATGACGGAAACGGTTTTCGGCATCCCGATCGACCCGATGCGGTTCTCCGGTAGGGTTCCGGTGAAGAATCCGTACGTGCTCTGAACGCTGAAGATCCTCAGAAGGATCACCAGTACGGCGATCGCCGGGAGAAGATTGAGGAATCCTCCCATTGTGTACTGATACAGAAGGCCGAACATCCATAACACCAGACAGACGGCGGCGGCAATGTAATACATATCGTACCTTTCCCTTTCAAAGACGGTTCAGTATTTCCGGACTCCGGATTTGAAGTGGTCTCTGATCTTCACGACGATCTGCGCGTCGGTCATCTTCTCTTCCGTTTCAATTCCGGCGATCCGGTCGGTCAGGGATATTCCGCCGAGGCGGACTCCCAGCTCCACTTTTGCCTCACCCGGCCCGAAGATCAGGACCGAATCCGTTTCATGAAGCAGCGTGATGATCTTGTCGTAATACTTCTTCAGATGAGAAGGGAATTTTTCATTCAGGAGGTCATCCAGCGACCCTTTGGGAAACCGTTCATGCTTTTCACTTCCCACCACGACCGATTGGATCATCTCTTCTTCACCCGATAATCGGACGACGACCGCTTTGTGGTGATCGATCCATACACCCACATTCTCATTCATATTGCTTCCCTCATCGTCCGTTGAATACTGTTCCCGCATCCGTTGCTCATCAACGGCGAGAACTGATGATCCCGCGCTGCATCAGTTGATCCATTACAAGTTCTGCTACGTCCAGCCGGTACGGCTGGGTCATCTGTGCTTCCTCTGTTCTGCTTGCGGCGCTCCAGATCATCACACCGTCGTTCTTGACCGACCAGACATCAATGGCGTTCACGAAGGTCCGTTCATGGACCAGGGTGCTCCCCCGGTAGATCTCTCCGTAATAACTGATGAATGCGGCTCTTCTCCTGTCATACCGCACGATCTGTTCCGTCGTGGTATATCCGCGGACCACGCGGCGGTTCGTTTCGGTGGGACGCCGGTGCGTGATCAGCACCCCGTCGAACGAATCAGAGTTCACAACGGCGATCACCTGTTCGGTATCGGGAACGGCTCCGGGGAACAGTCGATAGGAAGGGACCGCTTCGAGTTGATGTTTTCCGAATTCCCGGCAGAAGGCATCCTCCCACATCCGGCGTTGTGAATGGTCCTTATCGCCGGAGATGACCAGCACTTTCCGGAACGGTACATCAGGAGCATACGGATCGCTCCACACATCGGTCAATTCAGAGGACGAGCAGCCGGCGATCAGTAGAATGAATGCAGCGATGACCGGAAAGAGGGAATGTGTACGATGGTTCATGACGGTGTCTCCTGATTGGTGATGATCACTTTCAGCGCTTTTTCTTTTCCGGCATTCTGAAAGGTATCATACGCTTTCAGTATTTCGGTCAGCGGAAAATGATGCGTGATAAGCTGCTTCGGCTTAAGTCTGCCGGAGAGGACCGTTTTCATCAGCATGGGGGTGGAAACGGTATCCACAAGACGCGTGGTGATGGTGATATTATCCGACCAGAGTTTTTCCAGATGGAGTTCGACGCTTTTCCCGTGGACGCCGATATTGGCAAGACGGCCTCCGGCGGCGACGATGGATTGACAGATATCGAATGTGGCAGGCGTGCCGACCGCTTCGATGGCAACATCAACTCCTCTGCTGCCGGTCATCGTCATGATCTCTTCCACGGCGTTCGAATGAATGGTCTTCGTCGCTCCGAGAGATACCGCTGTTTCGAGTCGGCTGAGATCGGTATCGACCATGATGATCTGCGATGGGGAATAAAATTGGGCGGTCAGCAGTGCGGCAAGTCCGATGGGACCGGCGCCGACAATCGCCACCGTATCGCCTGGTTTGATCTGGCCGTTCAGGACGCCGCATTCGAATCCGGTCGGCAGGATATCGCTCAACATCACGAACGCCTCCGCATCCGCGTTGTCGGGAATATGGAACAGACTGGTATCCGCATATGGGATGCGGACAAATTCCGCCTGTGTGCCGTCGATCGTGTTTCCGAGGATCCAACCGCCGTGAACACAATGGGAAGGCATGCCGCGCCTGCAGTTCTCGCATTTGCCGCAGGAGGTGATGCAGGAGATCAGCACTTTTTCACCGGCGCGAAAATTCGAAACATTCGCTCCGGTCCTTTCAATGACCCCGACCCCTTCATGACCCAGCGTCCGCCCCTCGGTGACCGATGCTACATCCCCTTTCAGGATATGCATATCCGTTCCGCAAATGGTGGTATGCGTGATCCGGACGATGACATCTGTCGGTTCTTTGATCGTCGGTTTCGGTTTGTCGTCGAGCGATTTCTTCTGCGGTCCGTGATAGACAAGTGCCTTCATTTTTTCTCCCGTTTCTGCTCAGCGATATTGCGTGCGGTGAATCCTTTCGCATTCAAAGATCACTGAGGAATATTCATCTTTTCGTCAGCCGGGATCATTTCACGACCACTTCGAACAGCACACGCATATTCGCCATCGCTTCGTTGGAATTGATGTTCCCGGGAGTCAGTTCATAGACCGCCGGTTTCGTCCTGCCGTACCCGATCACGGTGATCCGCTCCGGAGCGATCCCCTTTTCGATCAGATAATTGCGGACGGCATTCGCGCGCTGTTCGCTCAGTTTTTGATTGACCTCTTCCGTACCGGTTGCCGAAGTATATCCGGCCATACGGACGTTAATATTCGCGTTCTCTTTTAAGCTTTGAACATCCTTGTCCAGTTCCATCTTTGCGGACAGGCTCAGATCGGATTCACCGAAGTCGAAATGCGTATCCCCGAATACCACCACTTTTTCATCCGCCTTCGGATCGAGAACGACCACCATCATCCCTTTCAAGCGGGACATCGTCTGTTCGGACAGGTCGAGCGGGAGATCCTTCTTCATCAGCATCATCAGAAGCACGGCAATGACAATGCACGATGCACCAAGAAGCGCATACAGGATGCTCTTGATCTGTCTCGCCTGTTTCTTTCTGAATGTGTCATTCGAGACCCGTTGAACCTCCAGCCAGTGCATGAAATCCTCGCTGTCTTTGTTCCCCTGCTCCTTATACAGATCGTATATCTTATTGCTCGCGATCTCTTTTTGTGTCATAACATCTCCTCGTTCGTGATGCAGTTCGTTTGATTCCCAGCCGTTCCGCCGCGCATTCGCGTCACAGTCAGATCTGTTCGAATACCCCTCCGTTGAAGCACCGACGATATTTCCGTTCTGTGCGGTCCGTCTCCAGCGCCATTTGTCCCCGGCATCCTTGTAGAACTCCCATAGATCATTCATAATCGTGCCCCATCCTCTCTTTGATTGTGTCGATGTTGTTGCTGAGTGATTCGTTGATTTTCTCTTTCCATTGTGTCAAGACGCCGTGAAGTTCGGCTGCATCAGAGATTGATCCCTGATCAAAACGGGAACCGTTCACTTATGCGCACCTTCCGGCTGATTGTCGGGTCTCATCAGCCAGTTGATCGCATTCTCAAAGTGTGTGAACGCTTTAACGTTGTAACCCCGGTTCGTTGCCGCCGTCTCAAAAAAATTGGATTGATCCTGTCCTTTGGCTGTTTGTGTAAGCACTGCCGTCCTTCGGTGGAATGTTCCTCCATATTTCATCAGATCAGAGGCGAGCTGATAGATATCGGTGGTCGTCAAATGTGATTGGACCTCGCGCAGATCGATGATCACGGCAAAATCACCGAGAAGATCTCCGGCGGTCGCGATCTGAGAAAGGATCTGCACGCTGGCGGTCATGTCAAGGTCCCCTTTCGGCGTACTCTTGATAAAATCCCGGGCATTGATGATCTCAAGTTTCAGTGCCGTGTGATACTCCGCCGACAGGGCATGTTCAATGCTCTTCACGAAATCAACTGGGCTGCCGGAATGTTCAACAGGAGTTCGGATGGCTTTCACGGCGGAATGGACCTCTGCTTCCAGTCCGGACATCCCGGTCAGGACGATCACTTTGCCGGGGATATTCCGTTCGCGTATGAAGCGGAGAATTTCAGCTGTCCGCTGTTCCGGCAATGCGTTATCGATCAGGATAAGGTTGAAGATATCGGAGTTGAGCAGTGCAAGTGCATTCTCATTGTCCGATGCTGAAATGACCATATAACCGTTTCGAAGCAGCATCTGATGCACTTCTTTCCCCAGATCCCTGTGATCTCCCACGAATAGAATTTTTATGATCATGCGCGTTCCCAGCTTTCTTGATATGACGGCGATGGATCGCTCTTCGACCGATCGATGCACGGTTGAATGAACGCTGTCGCCGCTCCTGAAAAGTATACCATTGATTGAAGGTGATTGTAATCAACCAAAAGGATGAAAATGGGGTTAATCCTTTTCCCCGTCTCGGACGTACGTTGGAACTTCATCTGTCACCGTACAAAAACAAGGACCCGGAGGTGGTCCGGGTCCTTGGGGGAACAAAACATAAAGGGAAAACCGTTACTGTTTTGCTGCGTGACCGATAATGATCTCCACCCGGCGGTTGTTGGCCCGGCCTTCAGGACTGGTATTGTCCGCGATCGGTCTGTCTTTCCCGATTCCCTGTGCAACGATCTTATCGCTCGGATAACCGCGCGAAATGATAAAGGCACGGACCGCATCTGCGCGGCGCTGTGACAGGTCCTGGTTAAATGGTGCACTCCCTTGTGAATCAGTGTGGCCTTCCACGGTCAGATTTCTTTCCTTCGTTTCCATCAATGCTTCAGAGACCTGACGGAGTCTGGTCTGTGCCGCAGGAAGAAGGACGGTCTGATTGGAGGCAAACAGCACGCTGCCCGATAATGTAATGACGAGACCGCGGGCTTCATCCTTGACAGCCGCAAGTTTTGTCAGATCGGACTGTGCTTTGGATGCGCGGGCTTCCGCGTCTGCACGTCCTTTTTTCTCGGCGATCAGCTGTTCGGATTTCAACGCATTGTTCCGTTCCGAGACGGCAAGATCTTCCTGGGTCGACTTGGAAAGTTCCTTCTGCGTTTCAAGGTCCGCCTGTGATGTCTTGGCCAGCTCTGTCTGTGCTGCAAGGTCCGCCTGCGAGGATCTATTCAATTCCGTCTGCGTTGCAAGATCTTTTTTGGTGTTCTTCATGATCTCTGTCTGCGCAGCCGAGTAATCACTGTTGGCTTTGGCTGTGGTAGATTTCTCTGCAGCTGTGGCAGCAAGCGCGACGGCCATCTTTGCTTTACGGTCTGCAATATATGCGAGGTCGCGAGTCTTGTATGATTTGGGATCCTCTTTGAAGGAGGCTTCCGCGAGTGCGAGCGCTTCGTGCGCTTTATGCACTTCGGCCGGGACCAGCTGAGCGGCGTGACTGTTGATGGCGCGTTCGTATGATTCGCGTGCGCCGATAAGTTCCGGCGGCGGAACGCTTGCACAGCCGGCGATGATCAGTCCGGCAAATGCACTGATGGTGATGAGCATGAATGGTTTCATTTTCATAGTTTACTTCTTTCCTTGGGGTAATTGATTGTCGAGACGAAGTTGTCGGACGCGTTCCACGGATTGAACCGCTTCCTTTTTATCGGCATCGCTGCGTGAAAGGGAGACAGCCAGTTCACCGTCCGCCTGAGCGCGCAGAAGCATCGATTCAGCCTGTTCTTTTTCCCCTTTTGCCGCTAGTCCCTTGGCATTCTCTAATCCTTCTTTCGCCAGCTGCAGATAGAGTGCTGCGTACGGAACTTTGGATGCGCCGGATTCTTCCGCGGCGCGGATGGAGGACGTTGTCGCCTCTTTATTGATCGGCTCGCTTCCGCCGCAGCCGATGATCAATGCGGCAAGCAGAACGCTCCCCGCAATGAATATTCTCTTCGTGTGTTTCATGGTATTCTCCTGTTGGTCTTTCATGAGTGCTGTCGATATAGTGTGTGCTGTCTGAGCTCAGATCTTTGCGATCAGTTTCCGGAGTTCTTCCTTGGTCTTGCCGAGCTTCTGCTGCAGCCGGCCGAGGAGTTCCTCCTCTTTTCCTTCTTTGAAGAGCAGATCGTCGTCCGTCAGGTCGGCGAACTGCTGTTTCAATTTCCCGGAGATCTCGTTCCAGTTTCCTTTGATCGTGAATGTATTCATTCTGTCCTCCTCTGTTCTCTGTGTTCGGTGCGCGTGACGTTATTCGTTCAATTATTCGATCGTATAAGAGGAGTTGCCGATAGTGAAGGCAACACCGATGGTGAATCCGTAGAATCCGTCCTGCTTTTGATTGGTGAAAGCATTCAGATTCGAGAGCGAACGATCCTGGCCGTCGAAGTCATCGGAAAGGGATAAGTTATATCCGCCGTCCAGGTTCAGGATTGTTCCGACAGTCAATTTTGTCTGTATTCCGGCGCCGATCATCACCATCGGCAGATAGTCCGAACCGCTGGTGTTCAGCCGTTTCGTGATTCCTGCACCGCCGTACAGATAGGGATTCATATTGGACAGGGTGAAAGGACTGAACAGGATACGTCCGTCCACAATTCCGGTGTTTGCACTGTAGACATTCTGTGCGGAGAGTTCGACATATTGCGCATTGATCTGTCCGAGCAGCAACGGTGAGACAATATTGAACTGGAAGAATGCCCGGTACTGCATCCCCCATCGGTCACCATTGACATCACTGCCGTGGGCGGCACCGACGGCAAGTCCCCATGCGAGATCGGGATTCCGATACTGTGTCTGTGCGTTGGAAACCGAGCCGATGAGTGCTGCGAGTACTGCGAAGAGAATAAGACGTTTCATAAAGTAGGACTCCTTCAAAATTATGTAAGAAAATCGATACCGCGTTCCATCCTCTGATGCGACAGCGATATGATGACGATAGAGTATACCATTGAACGAATCGGATTGTAATCCATCATAAGGATGAAAGAGTAGCTAATCCTACCGGAATACCGGCAGGCATTTATGATCGGGAATGGTCCGATGCCGTACGGGACGGCGATTCCGGTCCGAGCAGGACCGCGATCCAACGGGTCCCTTGGTTCATTTCACACGCCAGTTTCAGACACATCGTCAACGGGACGCAGAGCAGCGCGCCGACAATGCCGAGCAGATTTCCCCAGATGATGAGGGAGAGGAATACGACGAGCGTGGACATCCCGAATTTCTTCCCCATCACTTTCGGTTCAATGATATTGCCGATCAGTGTTCCGATGGCAAAATATCCTGCTGCAGTGAGCAGGGCCGTCCCCGCCCCCAGCTGGATCAGAGCAAGCAGTATGGCCGGAAGCGCGGCGATCACCGAACCGATGCTGGGAATAAAGAGCAGAAGGAATGCCATGCATCCCCACAGGAGAGGGAAATCCACGCCGAGGATCGTCAGCCAAAGGACGATCAATGAGGCTGCGGCAAAGTTGATCATCATCTTGATGACCATATACCGTTTGATATCGTCGACAAACCCTTTGATCTTTGCGAATGATGCGGCGGGATCATCGTTCACGGCGCGGATCTTCGATGAGAATCCCGACGCTTCCAGCAGGATGAACATCACGGTAAAGAGGATCAGCAGCGTGCTGGAGAGCAGCGAGCTGACCGTCGTGAACATGGAGGAAAAGAGATTGAGCAATGCGTTGGTGTCTGCATAGCTGCTCAGGATCTCATCATTGATGATGATCCCTTTTGCCGCCATCGCCGCTTTGAACGCCTGCAGCAGCCCTTCTGCCCGCGTACGGTAGAACGGCATCGCATCGGAAAGATTGTTCAGGGAAAGTGCTACGAATCCGCCGATACTCAGGAGGATGATGATCATCGCTGCGATCACGAGGAGAATTGCTGCGATCTGCGGCACGCGTCTCTTCACCATCCACAGCACCGGGATCCGGCCGATCGCCGCAAGAAAGAGTGAAACGATGAACAGCACCAGTACCGACTGTGCCTGGACGATACCGTACAGAATGATCACTACCATCGCTGTGATCGTAATAAAATGTGTTCCGCGGTCTGCTGTATGCTGTGTACTCATGATGCTCCCTGCTTCCTTTATTAAAATCCGACGATATCTTTAATTCCGCTGCGGAGTGCGAACCAGCAGAACTGGAACGGTGAATCGTCTGGTTGTTGGGTATATCGTACGGCGCCGATCTTCATCGCACCCGCACGGTCCGGCTGATTCGTCCCGCGGATCTTGAACGTGTTCGCGATGAACGATGTGATTACATCGAACAATCCGCTCCCCTTCCCTGTGTGCCGGTCGATCATTGTGATCGACAGATCCCTGTATACTGCGCGGACTGTCCCGCCGGCCCGGCCGGATCGGACAGCGATGTCGAAATCCGCATTCTGCAGAACGCCCGAGGTGATACGGACCTGTTCGGCTTTCTCCAGAAATGCATTCAGTCTGATCAGCGAAAGTCTTTCTACCGCACCGGACAACCGGAATGATGCATCCGCCGGCTGAGCCGGTACGGACACATTCAATTTCATTTTCCCCGAATCCATCAGTTTCCCTTCCACTGTCAGTTCGACCGAAGTTCCGGCCGCTCCGCTGTTCGTGATCCCTGTTCCCGAAATCATCAGTTGATCGAGAGTGATGACCGCCGGCGTGGAACGAACGGCAAATCGTTCGCCGTACCGCACCTGTCCGTTCGTCACTGTCAGTGAGTCGATCTGAAGCGTACCCCCGACGGAGGCAAGGATCTCATCCGGCAACTTAGGACGGTCCGTTACTCGCTTCTTCGGCTTATCGATATTGACCAAAACATCCATAAAAACATCGTCCACTTGAATTCGCCGGGCCGCAGATATCTGATTCTTCGCCGCTGCGATCAGTGGGATACCGTGAATGAAAAAAGAACCGGCGTGGAAGATCAAACGGGTCTGACGCAGCGAGCTGTTGGCGAAGAACGATTCATCCTCCAGCAGCGGACGGATATCCGCCGCTCCGCCGGCGATCATGGAATCCGGTACGGACATATGCAGCTGTGAGACACGATATTCGTATCCGGACCGGGAGAACCGCAGCATGATCCCATGGAACTCCGTCCGCACATTACCGCAATCCTCCGGCTGCACACCGTTGTTCCAGAGAGCGAGCAGCAATTTTAATCCAGAGACCGAGCAGCGGTTGATGGTCATGCGGAACTCTCCGTCATTTCCTGCGATCACCGTCGAATCGAGACCGATCATCCCCTGAAGAGGGTCATACGACAACGTGCCGATCCGAAGTGTCGCATTCGGATAGGCTCGATGAAATGCGTCAACAAGCTTCGGTTTGATCACTGCATTGGTGAGAGGATCGGAGAACAGGATCAGGGTAAGAGAAACAACAATGATACAGCCTGTTATGAATAGCAGAACAAAAATACTGCGGTGATATTTTTTGTTCAGCAATATCGGACGGTTGTTCTTCATGGGAAGTTCAATATTCACACATCTGAACTGTGTGATATAATGTTATTCAAAGCAGACTGATGAGTGCTGCTGCGCCTGAGGCGATGATCAGAATGCCGGCGATGGTGTTGACCCAGCGCATTCCTTCGGAGTCGAGCTTATGTCTGAATGCCATTGCCGCAGAGCTCAGCGTCAGGAACCAGAGATACGAACCGGCAAAGACGCCGGAGACCAGTATGCTGGCTGAGACAAGTTCAAGCCTGCTTCCCAGTCCAAATGCTGCAAACACAGCAATGAATGCAAAGACGGTGACCGGATTTGTCAGCACGAGGAAACACGCCGACAAAAAAGACCGGAGCAATCCCGTCGTTTCGGCCGGGACCGCCGGTGAAACATTCTTCTTCCGGATCGTCCGAATGCCGAAAAAGATGAGCACGGTCCCCCCGATCAGCCGGAACCAGAACTGCTGCTGATTGATCGCATCGGAGATGAACGTCAGTCCGAACGCCGCCAGACTGCCGTAGAACGCATCCGCCGTTGCCGCACCTAATCCGATGATCATCCCGCGCGAAAGACCTTCACTGAGCGTCTTTCGGATCGTCAGAATTCCGACCGGACCGATCGGAACGGCCATCAGGAATCCGATAAGGAGTCCCTTGATGAAAAAATATATCATTTCCATAATACTGTGATCGATGTTGATGGAACGGCATCACCGGATCGGAACACCGGAAAACAATGCCGTTGAAATTGTCAATCCGATCACTGCGCCGAACAGCACGCAGAAAATGATCTTCCATTGTGATCCGGACAGGAACTGTGTTTTATGGACGGAGGCGATCAGCCGTAACATTATAGACCGACCAGAAATGTCACGGTGAACATCATTGAATGAATGCTCCGGTCCTGGTCGATGAAATGCTTATCGCTTCCAACGGCATAGGCAGGATCTTTGGCATCATTCAGTGAGAGATACGAATCCAGCCGTTGATCGGCAGAGGGATTGACGTCGTTCCATTCCGCACCGGACATGTTCATCAGATTATAGGTGGCCGCAAAATCGAGCGACATCAGCGGACCGATGCTCACTTCTGCTCCGACCGTGAAGCCTGCACCGATTCGCGATACTGTTTCAACGATGTATGTAGCACTCGGGACCTTGGAAATTCCCTGGAATTTCGTTTCCCCGCTGAAACTGTTGAGAGCGATATTCGCTCCGACATACGGTGTAATGGGTGATGCCGGAATAGCGATGGAGAATTCCGGTCCGGCTTTCAGCGTAAGGATGTTCTGCGTAAGATCCACCTTGCCTTGGCCCGGTTCGGAATTTCCCGAACTTGTCAAGGTCGAGTATTCCAATCCTCCGACGAGTGTAAAACCGACCAAACCGACCTTTGCTCGTCCATGAACATTCAAGCCGCTGTTGAAACCGAGCTTATCGCCGGCATAATAATCGAGCGTGCTGCCGTTCATATCCGAAACGGCGCTCATCACTCCGAGACCGCCGCCGAGTTTCAATGTGACCTGTGCGTTCAGAGTCACAACGGACAGGGTCGAGAAAAGACAGATCAGAATACTTGTTCGGAATATGTGCGAAAACGCTTTCATAGAAACCTCTTTCATTGATAGTGAGTGGAAGAATGAAAAATGGATGTTATTGTCGGTTCGGTGCAGAGACATCCGAATTGCTCATCATAGATGCATCGCATTCCTTCAGGAATCTTCCTGCAAGGACCGCAATACTTAACAGAAGCACATACAAAATCAGAGCTGCGATCAGTGTCATACCCGTACCTCTCCTTTACATGGCTGCCGGCAATTCTGTCGGCTGCAGTTGGTCTTTCTTGGATTCATCGCAATGCTGATCAAGCCATTGGAGCATCTCTTTGATGCTGCTTGTGGCCAGCGCAATACTTGTATCCGCTGCGCCGTAATAGATATTGATGGTATCGCCGTCGTGCGCGACCGTATAGCCGCATGGAAAGACGACATATCCGACATCACCCCGCTGTTCGTACGGTTCTTCCGGACCAAAGACCCATTCGTTGCTTCGTTTCAGCAGCAGATCCGGTTGCTTCAGATCGAAGAGCGCAAGGCCGATGCGGTAGATGCACCCTGCACACGACTGCTTCACACCGTGATAGATCACCAGCCAGCCGTCGGGTGTTTCGATCGGCGGAGGCGAGAGTCCGATCTTGTTCGCATCCCACCACGCCCCTTTCCGCGCTTCCATGATCAGTGTATGACTTCCCCAATTTTTCAGGTCCGGCGAGTAGGACATCCACATATGAGCACGCGGTGCGCTGACCGGACGATGGATCATTGCCCAATTCCCGTTGATGCGGTGAGGAAGGAGCGCCGCATCCTTATTCTCCGGCGGCATGATGATGCCGAACCGTTCGAATGAATGGAAACTTTCCGTCAGCGCCAACGCAACGCCGGGACCATCCCTTGTAAACGCGGTGTAGATCACGGCGTATTTCTTCAGCTCAGGAACATACGTGATCCTCGGATCCTCGATCCCCCATAATTCTTCGGGATAGTGCACCGGATCCGGAAGCAGCGTCGGCTCTGCATCGATCTTCCAGCCGTCGATTCCGTTCGCTGAACGTGCCGCACAGAGATGCGAGAGACCGCGGCGGTCTTCCACTCTGCACAGCAGCAATGTTGTTCCGTCCTGCAGCATCGTTGCCCCAGCGTTGAAGACGCTGTTCACAGGATACGGCCAATGGTCCGCCGTCAGGATCGGGTTCTGTTTGTAGCGGTGAAAAAGTTCTAAGTGCTGACTGTTCGTTTTAATAATGCCTCCCGAGATAATTGTGACTGGATTTCCAGACGAAGTTCCAGCAGGGACTGGAGGAATGCGAGCGTAGATTCCGCCCCCTGGTTCTCATTTAAACGGTCGGGATGAAGTCCGTCACGGCATCCTCCGGTTGTTGCATCGTACAATTGCAGATTAAGATCGTTCCGGCCGAGGAACCATTCGAATGCTTTCCGCGCCTCTTTTTTCCACCGTTTATCGCCGCTGATGCGGAACGCTTCAAGACAGGCGGAGACCATCGCCTGGGCTTCCACCGGCTGCTGATCGAACCGCGCTCTGTCGCTCTCATATTCGTAGAATCCGTTCGACCCGATCGGAACAAAATGCCCGCCGCTCGATGTCTGGATATCGGAGAGCCACTGAAGTGATTCCAGCCCTGCCGCCGCCATTTCGGCATTCTGCAGGGTCCTGCCGCACACCAGCAGCGCGTGCGGAAGCGCTGCATTGCAGTAGGTGAGACTCCGTTCGAACCATTTCCATTGGGCGGAGCGGTTGGTTTGATACAGATGGAGCAGACGTTCTGCCAGCTCCGCGCTGACTTGACTCGCCATCCGGTCGCCGGAATATCGCTGTGAGTATTCGGAGATGCCGATCAGCGCAAATGCCCAGGCGCGCGGACTCGTCATCGTGAGGATGGTCGGCAAAGATTGTTCAAACAGCCATCCCGCCATTCCGGTGAGCGATGGGGACGCTGAACGGCTCAGAACAACTCCAAGTGCCCATAACGCACGGCCGTGACTGTCATCCGAACCCGATTCTTCCAGCCAGTTCCGTTGATAATCCATCATATTGCGGAACCGTTTGTTCTGCGGATTGAATGCAAATGCGAGGAAGGCCAAATAGCGCGACGAGAGTCCGTTATTCTCATCCTTCCCGATTGTCAGGAGAATATTTACCAGTAAAGCCCGTGCATTATCATCCGTGGTATACCCGTGTGAATAATTGGGGACGGTGAACAAGGCATGCTGCAGGATCCCGGTATCATCCGTGATCGCATGAAGATGATTCAGTTTCACCGGCGGAAGTTCGATCGGATTCTGATCGAGCGCCCGTGCCATGAATCCCGGCGGTATGTAATGACGCCGTTCCGCGCGCGAGTATTCAAAACTCTTCATATATTTTTTTGCCACTTCCGGCCAGATCATGGAACGGCCGAAAATATAAGCGCGTTTCCGCATCGCATGTCGTTCCGCCTCATTCCCGAGCAGCACGCAGACCTGTTCAGCCATACTCGACGGATCAGCGAACGGCACAAGAATGCCCCGCTGATCGGAGAGCATCTCCTGTGCATACCAGTACGGCGTGGAGATGATCGCTTTTCCCGCCCCGAGTGTGTATGCAAGCGTTCCGGAGACGATCTGTGCCTCATTCCTGTACGGCGTGATGTAGATATCCGCTGCTCCGATGAACTCCACCAGTTCCTCCAGTGCCACAAAGCGGTTGTAAAAGATCACATGACCTTCCACTCCTTTGTTCTCTGCAAGCCACTGCAGAGAGAGTCGGTATGTTTCACCTTCGTGCTGCAGAACGTGCGGATGCGTCGCGCCGACGACGATATAGACGACATCCGGATACCGCGAGATGATCTCGGGCAGCGCACTGATCACTGTTTCGATCCCCTTGTTCGCCGACAGGAGTCCAAAACTGAGCAGCACGGTCTTCCCTGCCACGCCGAACAGATCCTTATTGAAACTCGGATCGACGAACGGCACATCGGGAATTCCATGCGGGATGAGATCGATCTTTTCCGGATTAACATGGAACACATTCTGGAGATATTCCGAACCGCGTTCGCTCATCACGACAAGCCGGTCGGATAATGCGGCGACCTCTTCCAGCACCAGCTGCTGATCCGGCGAAGGATCGCTCAGAATGGTATGGAGCGTCGTCACAATGGGCATACGCAGTTCGCGCAGCAGGGTGAGGATATGGCTCCCGGAGTTCCCGCCGAAGATGCCGTATTCAAACTGAAGACAGACCAGATCGACATTATTGATATTGAGGAAATCGGCGGCACGCCGGTAGGATTGGATATCCTTTTCGCTGATCTCAAAACGCACACGCGAGGGATAATCGTAACCGGTCTCCGTGTCGTTGACCGGCAATGCGATACAGGTTGTTTCAGGATATGCCGAAGCGACCGCCTCGCAGAGATCGGTCGTGAAGGTTGCGATACCGCACTGTCTGGGGGAATAATTCCCGACAAAGGCGATCCGCTGGAACGTGGAGTTTGGTTCGTTGAGTTTCACCGTCAGGGTCCTTTTATTTGGAACATGGTTGGCCCGCCGTCGGGAGATCACTTCATCACAATTTTCTTCTTGTCCTCTACGGAGAGCTGCAGCAGTCTGAGCACGACCGCGTAGACACCGATCGCCGGGATCAGGATATCAAAGTCCCCCAGCATCGGAGTAAAGATACCGGTGAGCCAAATAAACATGAGGATCAACGCATCTGCCGTGAACATGTTCATTGTGTCATTCTCCCGGAACAGGAACGTACCGGTCAACAGTGATTGGAAAATAGTCCTTCGGTACAAAAGCATGGCGGCGGAAAACGGCAAGTGAGACAGAGTGCTGCTCGGAGGAATCGTCGAACATCGAGTGCTCATTCAGCAGCACATCCAGCGTCCCGCGGTTCTCCTGCAGCTGCACCAGCTGTGTCCGCTGGAGATTCGCCAGGAACGATGTCCGGAACAGTTGCACCTCCATGACGGCATTCTCATCCATCAGCTGTTCCGTTCTGTTCGGATGAAAATCGATCATCCGCGGCGCAGCAAGATAGAGGATCAGGAACAGGATCGCTCCGGCAGCGACGGAGATCATCGTGAACCGGATTGAGAGCCAGCGCGGTTCAGCACGCATAACACATTCCGATGAGAACGAATAGAGTTTCATCGTTCATCATTCTCCGTTACGCATAGATATCCTCGTCGATCTCGCTCCCCGACCGTTCGAGGAGAAATTCGGCGGCGTCTGCGCTCCGGTAAATACTGAGCATTGCTGCCAGTCCACCTACGATAACGCATCCGGCAATGACGAGAACTGTTGTTCGGTTGTTGAGCAATTGCTGTATCATGATCATTCTTTCGTTTCTCCGGACAGACCACCGGCAATGGAAATCATCACCGGTGCTGACTGGAATTGCTGTGGATCAAAGGACTCCAGACACTGCCGGCGTCCGTCATTCGGTCATTTCATCAGAGTGAATTTCTTCACGGAGCTGAATGTACCCGCATTCAGTCGGTAGAAATAGACGCCGCTCGACAATTGCGATCCGTCGAACTGCAGGGAGTATGTCCCCTGTTCCTGTGCTTTGTTCACCAGCACGGAAACTTCATTGCCGATCATATCATACACGGTCAGCGTCACATGCACCGTTGACGGCACCCGGTATTCGATCTTGGTGGAGGGATTGAACGGATTCGGATAATTCTGCAACAGTACATACTCCGAAGGGGCTTCTCCCGCATTCACTTCCACAGAATTCGAGAATGCAAATTCTCCGTCACGGTCGATCTGTTTCAGACGGTAGAAAAATGTTCCTGCAGTCTTCGGCCGATCACTGAAGGAATACTCATGAGCTGTGTTCGATGTTCCGTTCCCTTCAACAAATCCGATGGCCGCCCATGCGTTGGAACCTGTCATCTGATCTCCGGCATCCGATCTCTGGATCTCAAATCCGTAGTTATTCACCTCCGTCGCAGTTGTCCAGGAAAGTCCGACGTGCGAGGTAACCGTGCGCGCAGTGAACGAAATAAGTTCCACCGGAAGAACGCCGTTCCCGTTGACCGTCACGAAACTGTTCCGCGCCAGGACGCGTCCGTTGATCACGGAGGAGACGTTCTGTGTGATCGCCATATTGGCAAGGATCACTCCTTTAAAATCACCGTCAATGGTCGCAGAACTGCCCACCACCCAATAGATATTGGATGACAGTGCTCCGCCGGTCAGGACAACGCTGCTTGCGGCGCCTGTCGTCAGTGTTGTTGCCATACGGAAGATAAAGATATCACTCGCCGTGCCGTTCAACGTCAGCGTACCGGTGATCGAAAATGTTCCGGCAGCGGACGTATACACACCGCGTCCGAGAGTTGTCCCGCCGAGTTCCGAACCGACCGTTTCATCGATGGACCGTCCCGAAACATCGGTGTAGACCGTCGTCAGATCGCTTTGCGCCTGGATCGAGGACGCATCTTCAATATGGATCGACCCGGTGACCGTACCGCTGTTCGTCACAGATGTACCCGGACTGATACCGACATCACCGTTAATGGTGTTGCCGGTGCCGATCGTGACCGCTGTTCCTGCCAGGATCCTGAAATTCCCGGCGGTCAGGAGATTCACCGATGCCGGATTGGAGTATTGTGCCGCTGCCGGCATGGAGATCAACAGCGAGAGAATCATCAACAATGCTGCTGAAAATATCCCGCGTCGGTTCATTTGATTCGTGTTCTTCGTTGTGTTCATTATATTATCCTGCTCTTTCGTCGTGCTCGTAACCGCAGTTGCGCGGCGGTGAACTCTTCTGATCATTTGATCAACATGAGTTTTTTCGTTGCTGTAAAATTACCGGCGGTCATCGTATAGAAATAGACACCTCCGGATAAATGTGACGCGTCGAACTGAACGGTATGGATCCCCTGGGTGCGGATTCCGTTCACCAGTTCAGCGACTTCCCTGCCGACGACGTCGAACACTTTCACGGAGACAGGACCATTCACCGGCATGTGATAATTGATGGTGGTGGACGGGTTGAATGGATTGGGATAATTCTGCTGCAGAGTGTATGCACCCGGTATCTGTCCGGCAACTTCCTCCACCGGCAGCACAGAGGTGCCGTTCAAAGTCACAAAACTGTTCAACGCCAGAATTCTGCCGTTGATCGATGCTCCTGCATTCTGCGTCACTGCGGTCAGCGCAAGGATATTCCCTGCGAACGCTCCGCCGACCGTTGCCGAACTCCCCACCTGCCACACGATATTGGATGCTTTCACGCCCCCCGTCAGGATCACTTTGCTTCCCGCTGCGGTGGTGAGTGTTGTTGCCATTTTGAAGATGAAGATGTCGGTGTCCGTACCGCTCAGCGTCAGATCGCCGGTGACGGCAAATGTTCCTGCTGCAGAAACGTACACTCCTCGTCCCAATGTCTTTCCTCCCAATTCTGAACCGACGGTCGTATCCGCCGTTCTGCCGGCCGCATCATTATACGCTGTAAGCAGGCTGCTCTGTCCGGAGATGGAGGATGAATCCTGCAGATGAATGACGCCGTTCACTGTTCCGCCGTTAGTGACGGTCGTGCCCGGACTGACACCGACATCACCGCTAACGGTCGTGCCGCTGCCGATCGTGACCGCTGTTCCGGCAAGCACCATAAATTTTCCTGCCGAACCAAGTGCGACTGCGGAAGGATTCGCCCGAACGGTGGAAGACTGTTCCGCACCGACATTATCCCAGTAGACATCATATTCCTCAAACGCCTGATTCGGTGCCGCAAGAGTTGAATCGGCAAAGTTATATGTCTGAAGCATCAGATTGGCGAAGTATCTGGTTCCGTTCAATGTTGTGTCTGAGAGTACGACCTTGCCGTTGATGGAGTAATTGAACGCCGTATCGGTCAGTTCGATCTTCAGCCGGTACCATGCACCGTAGGTGATGGTGACCGGAACAAGCGTATAATCGCCGATATTATGATATCCATAGACATAGAATCCCGGATTGGCTCCGGTGGAATTCCGGAATCCGAAGTAATTGAAATAGGAGGTTGCATCAGTCGAATCACTCGCAGAACTCCAGAGTGTCGCCATCCGGTGTTTTGTTCCCCAATCCGCACCGACATACAGGTCCGCGATCAACGCCGTCCTGTATGAGTTCCCTTTTCCCAGATCAAATTTCCTTCCCTGTGTGTTCGAAAATGCGCTGCGGTTCGCCGGAGGTCTGTTCCAGAATGCATCGGCGATTCGGACGCCGACATGCAGAACGTTCTCTCCGTTCAGTGTTCCTTGTTCGAACACCGTCGGGGGATAACGGTCCACATACCACGTCCCGGGGGACGGTGAAACGGAAAGGACCGGCGGTGTATTGAACGGATTGGTGAAAATGACCGGTGATTGGGCAAATAGGAGAGTTCCTAAGAACAGAAGACTAAAAGTGATTTTCAACGTGGTGTACATTTTTTCTTTCAATGCATATGAGTTGCAGGTATTGCGAGTGTTGCCATGTTCTCCCCTCATCAGAGGAGAGAACACGGTAGGATCTATTTCAGTAATGTTAATTTCTTTGTTCCGGTAAAACTTCCCGACCGCAGTGTATAGAAATAGATACCGCTGGAGAGATGTTCACCGTTGAAGTTCAGCTGATAACTTCCTGCCGGCTGTACATCGTTCACCAATGCCGCCACTTCCTTGCCGAGCACATCATACACCGTCAACGTTACCGCACCGGCGTTCGCCAGCTGATAGTTGATCGTGGTGGACGGATTGAACGGGTTCGGATAGTTCTGCTGCAATGCATAGATGGACGGCACACCGTCAGCCGAACTGACATCGGTTGTTTTCGGGAATTTCAGCGTTTTATATGTCCCGCCCCATTCACTCCCCCACCATGATTTGAAGAAGGTACCGCGTGCGCTGTCATAGGTATTCATCGGATGTTTGTAACCATCCGGATCGAAGATCGCCATGGAAACGCTCAAATTGAGACTTCCTGCGGTCGGCGCAAAACCCAGCGCATTCAGCTTGATCTTCAATTCTGCGGAATAGCCGTTGTCGGCATTCGAGGTATCATTCACCGTAGAACCGGCAGGCAGAAATCCTGCGGCTGCTCCGGAGGCAAGAACATCCTCTTCATATTTAATCGTGTCCTTGTTGATACCGGTATTCTGCCAGTACACTTTGAACTGTTTGTCCACTCCGGCGGAGTTCTTGATGATCATGAACAGACCATCCCCCTCCCAGTCGAATTTACAGATGGATTTGTCCGAGGACTGGATGCCGACGTACAGATCGTTCCCTTTTGCCAGGAACTTCACCCGGGTAAAGCTGGTGTCCTTATACGGCAGATGATACGTCACTCCGCCGACATCGAACGAAGCTTTCACATCGACGCTGCCGGTGACCGTTTTTTCGGTGCCGGTCTTCGGTGCATTCGACGGACCGAACAGAAGAACAGGTGCTGTCGTCCAGTCTGATTCATTCAACGTACCGTCCAGTATCATAGCGGACGAAGCATTGTTCACTGCGAGTGAATCGGGATTGTCATATTCCGGTGTGAATGCAAGTGTACGATAGACCCCTCCCCATTCACTGCCCCACCACGATTTGAAATATGAACCGCGTGCGCTGTCATAGGAATTCATCGGATGTTTGTATCCGTCCGGATCGAAGATATTCATTGCAAGCTGAAGCGAACTGACCGACGAGACATACCCCAATGAACCCAGTTTTATTTTGAGTTCAGCGGTATATCCGTTGTCAACATTCGCCGTGTCGTTCACCGATGAGCCGGCGGGAAGGAATCCCGCACCTGAACCGGAGTTCAAAACATCTTCTTCATACTTGATCGTATCTTTGTTTGCTGCAATATTCTGCCAGTATAATTTGTATTGCTTGTCCACACCGGCAGCATTCTTGATCATCAGGAACACTCCGTCCGCTTCCCAATCAAACTTGCAGATCGATTTGTCATTGGATTGAAGTCCGATGAACAGATCGGTCCCTTTGCGCAGGAATTTCACGCGTGTCCAGGAACTGTCTTTGTTCGGAACATGGTACGCCACGGAGTCCACATTGAATGTTGCTTTAATGTCGAATCCGCCCGTCACTGTTTTATCTGTCCCTTGTTTTTTGAACTGTGCGCCGTTCCCGAACAATAGGGATGGTGCTCCGTTCCAATCCGACTCATCCAATTTTCCGTCCATCACCATCACATTGCCGCTGTTTTTGACAGTGAGTTTGGAAGGATCATCGTAAGGAGAAACAATATTGACCGGGACCGTGATGGTGCTCGATGCGATCGTCACTGCGGCGATACTGGCCAGCGCTCTGCCGTCCAATGTGGCGCCCGTACCAAGCGAGATCGATTGTGCTGCCATGATCGTCCCTTTGAAGATCGACGTGGTCCCGAGAATAGCGGAAGTTCCGACCTGCCAGAAAACGTTCGATGCGACGGCACCGCCTGCCAGAACGATATGGATTCCGTTACCGACATTCAGCGCAGCAGCGATCTGAAATATCCAGACATCGCTTGCGGTCCCTGTCAGTGTCAGATCGGAGCCGGTGATGAGCGCGTCGCTCGTAAATTTATACAGCCCGGGTGCAAGCGTAAGCCCGCCCATGTTGCCGGAACCGGGGTTCAGGAACGGACCGGTCGGCACGGGTGTTCTGCCGGCTGCTTCGTTGTATGCCGATGTCAGATCGCCTTTTGCTGCAGTCAGCAGCGCGGGTGACATGACCGCACCGACAGGACCTGTCGCATCGACCGTATAGAACGTGCCGGTCAACTCTGTCAATCCGAAACCGGTGATGGCGCTTCCGGCAGCCGGACTGAGTCCGATATTACCGGTCACTTTTGATGTGGGAACGTTGGAGACCAAAGACCCGGCGAGAATTGCATAGCCGGAGGTGGAACCGAGATTGATCGGCGCAAGCGGCTGAGCGGTCATGAACGATGAGATCATGAGAGACGTGGCCAGAAGAGCGGATGAGAGACGCTTCCATGATCGCCAAACTGTTGCTGCTTTGTTCGTGGTGTTATTCACAGGGACCTCTTTATGATTGGGAAAAAATGTTTTTAGTAACTTGAAACCCCCGCTCTGTTGAGCGGGGATCTCAATGATCAGTTTCTTTTCTGCGGTTCTGTTCGTTTACTTCATCAGGATGAACTTCTTTGTTGATGTGAATGCTCCGGTCAGCCCGTTCTCATGCTGACGGGTATCCAACCGGTAAAAATAGACACCGCTGGAAAGTTGGATGTCTCCATTGACCGCGTTGAATTGGACAGAATAGGTGCCCGCTTCCTGGCGATTGTTGACCAGCGTTGCTACTTCGCCCCCCAGAACGTTATACACTTTCAGCGTCACCTGTGCTGACATGCCGACCGTATACTGGATGATGGTCGAAGGATTGAACGGATTCGGAAAATTCTGTGCCAGGGAGAATCCGACGGGCGACGTGCTTCCGCCGACAATCGTTACGACAGGGATCCCGCCGATATTGGTATTGTTCAATTGGACGGAATCGGTCCGCACCAACAATCTGCCGGTGACGAAGGCGCCCTGGTTTGCAATGATCGACGAGGAGGCCATGACATTCCCTCTCATCGTTGAGTTTGCTCCGAGTGTTGCCGATGTTCCGACCTGCCAGAACACGTTGGACCATTGTGCGCTGTTGGTCAGTTTCACATAACTGCCGGACGCTGTTGTAAGCGCACCGGTCATTTTGAATATCCACACAGCACTTGCGTCCCCTGCACCGTTCAGCGTCAATGTATCGGTGATCCCGAATGTTCCGAGATCCGATTTATAGACACCGGCGGTGTAGATCTTTCCGCTCAGTTCTGAAGCGATCGTTGAATCAACAGGACGGTTCACCGTGCTGTCATACGCCGCTTTCAATGCTGTCTGTGCTGCAAGCGAAGTGGCATTACCGGGATGCTTGACTCCGGTCAAAGTACCGGAAGGGAATCCGTTAATGACAGTGCTCGGACTGACACCGATATCGCCGTTCACTGAGGTCAAACCTGTACTATTGATCTTCGATCCGGCCAGCACTTTGAAATTTGCTGCTGTTCCGAGGAATACTGCCGGACGGACCGTGGATGCTGCCGTTCCGCCGATCGTGTTGGACTGCATCGTGACCGCTGCGGTCCGTGCGAGTGCGCGTCCCTCAAGCGAGGCACCCGTTGCAAAGGTGATCGTGGTGTAGGCAAGGATCGTCCCTTTCATTTTGGCTGTCGTTCCGAACGTTGCCGCACTTCCCGTCTGCCAAAAAATGTTGGACGCTTTTGCTCCGCCGGTCAAAAAGATCTGACGGCCGGAGGTCATATTGAATGTTGAAGCGATCTGGAAGATCCACACCGCATTGATGTCACCCTGAGCATCCAGCGTAAGATCACCGGCGGATATTTCCAGTGCGCCGTTCGATTTATAGAGACCGGAATAGAGCGTGCGTCCGCCGAGATTTCCGGAGACGCCGATCGGATCGACCGTACGTCCTGCCGCATCATTATAGGCGATCGTAACATCACCCATCGCAACCGTAAGCATGGAGGGGAAAGGAACCGAACCCGAAGGACCGGTAGCATCAACGCCGTACATCGTTCCGACGACATTCGGTGCGCCGAATCCCGTCATATACGAACCGGCAAGAGGACTCACACCCACATTGCCTGTGATCACGGTCGGTCCGGTATTCGTGATCCCTGCGTAGGAAAGGATCGCAAATCCGCCTGAAAGTCCGAGAGTGACCGGCAGCAGCGGTGTGGTCGGTGTGACATTCCACGTCGTAAAGCTCCGCACGATAGAGAATTGGCTGCGGGCTCCGCCGTTTTTCATACTGTCCTTCACGCTGACGCGCCAGTAATACTTGGTGGCGTTCTTCAATCCGGTAACGGTGTTGATGATCCCTTTCAGCGTGGAATCGCTGTACATCATCGTCCCGAAAGTATTGCTGGTATCGATCTGAAGGAAATAAGCGCTGTCCCCCGCTGCCGCGAACCATTTTAGATCGATGGTCGTCGGTTGATTGGTTGCCGCATCTGCCGGAGACTGGAGCACCGGGACCTGCTGCGAAAGAGCAATTGCACTCATGGTGAACACTGATGCGAGCACTTTACGGATGAACCGTACCAGTGTACTCGTAGTTTTTTTGGGAAAATTGATCATGCGTTTCATAAATAACTCCTTAAGTAAAAATCAGAGCATTGCCGGTTTTGTTGTGGATCAACGTGCCATTGGAAACCGGCAGATGCTTTTCAGATGATGCTATTTCATTAAGATCATTTTGCGGATCGAGACGAACGTCCCGGCTTTCAAACGGTAGAAGTATACACCGCTTGTCAGACCGGCTGTTCCATGATCGGAGGTGAACTGGATCGAATGCGTTCCTGCCTCCTGATTGCCGTTCACAAGAGTTGCGACCTCTTCGCCGATCAGGTCGAAGACCGACAATGTCACATGCGTCGCGGATTCAAGATTGTACTGAATAGTCGTGGAAGGATTGAACGGATTCGGAAAGTTCTGTTCTAAGGAGAACTTCTGCGGCATGGATCCCGGCGTTACCGAAGAGACTGCCGACGGTTTGGTGATCACATTCGATGCCAGTGTTACTGCGGCATTGCTTGCCAATGCTCTGCCTTCAAGTGAAGCGCCGGTCATCAATGTAATGGACTGAGCGGCAAGGATCGTTCCTTTGAAGACCGATGTGGTCCCCAGTGTTGCCGATGTTCCAACCTGCCAGAAGATGTTCCCTGCTTTTGCACCGCCGGCAAGGATCACTTTCACGCCGGTACCGACATTCAATGCCGCCGCGATCTGAAAGATCCAGACATCGGTTGCGCTGCCGGACAGTGTCACGTCCGAACCTGTGATCGATGCGCCGCTGGTGAATTTATAGAGTCCCGGCACGAGCGTCAGACCGCCGATGTTTCCGGTTCCCGGATTCAGGAAGTTTCCTGTGGGGACCGGTACGCGGGCCGCTGCATTGTTGTAGGCGATCGTCAGATCTCCTTTGGCCGCGGTCAACAGGGCCGCTGCAGTGATGGAACCGACCGGACCGGTCGCGTCAACAGTATAGACCTTGCCGGTGATCTCCATAGCTCCGAATCCGGTAATGCCGCTGCCGGCTGCCGGACTGAGACCGATATCCCCCGTCACCGCTGATGCAGGAATATTCGAGATGAGCGAACCGGCCAGGATCACAAAGTTCGACGTTGAACCTAAATTCACGGCGGACTGCACCTGTGACTGAAGTGTTGTCGAAATTGTCCCGGCAATGATCAGCAGGGAGAGAATAAGCCGGCGAATGCTTCGTACACCATTTGTCGTAGAAATGTTCATATTGTTCTTTCGTTTGATGAAGCGTGATTGAAAGTGTGTCTCTGTTAAAGTCTTGTATGATGCATCCGAGTTTCTCTGTTATTTCAGAAGAAGCAGCTTCTTCGTTGCTGTATATTTCCCTGATTCAAAACGATAGAAATACACACCGCTGGAAAGATTGACCGAACCGCTGACGGTGTTGAATGAAACAGTATACTTTCCTGAAGACTGGATGGTATTCACGAGCGTTGCTACTTCATGACCGACTGAATCGAAGATCTTCAGCGAGACATGTCCGGTTTCGGGTATCTCATAACTGATCGCTGTGACCGGATTGAACGGATTCGGATAGTTCTGCTCCAGTGTGAATCCTTCCGGAGATGTCCCGCCGATAACGACGAGGGTCGTCATGCCATTCTTGAAGACGCGTGAAGCGTAGATATCAAAGTTTCCGCTCCGTTTATCCTGCCAGGCAATGATCGCTCCGCCGTTCCCGTCCATGACGGTGGTCGGATTGGTCTGCGTGCTGTCCGCTGTGGCGATCGGCACTCCGTTAGCTGTCCACGGGAACGCAAATGCTCCGGTGATGCGCGATGCATAGACATCGTATGTATTCTTGTTCGTGCTGCTGTCCCGTTTGTCGATCCAGGTAATGATCGCACCGTGACTACTGTCTGAAATGATCGAAGGATTCGATTGATTGTGCGATGCAACGCTGACGGTGATCCCGTTGACGTTCCATCCTGTCGCTACCACACCGGTCGAATCGACACGCTGGGCGTAAATATCCGATGTGATGCCGGTCCGGAAATCTTCCCATGTCATGATGGCTCCGCCGATCCCGTCGCTGACCAGTTTCGGATTGATCTGATCGTAGGCGACATTATTATTCATCACCACACCGTTCACGGGCCATTGTATGGCAAGTGCTGAACTCATCCTCTGCACCCAGATATCGATGGATGTGGTGCTCCGGAAATCTTCCCAGACAATGATCGCACCTCCTGCTCCGTCGCTCGTGATGTCGGAATGCGTCTGGTCCGTCGCCATCGTGCAGACGGCAACTCCGTTCGCGGTCCCGATAAGTCCGCCGATGTTCGTGATATGCTGTGCATAGATGTCATAATTCCCTGCCCGAAGATCGTACCATGAGAGGAATGCTCCTCCGTTGCCGTCCGAAATGATCCTCGGTCCATGCTGTGCCGCTGCCTGCGTGCAGATCCCGACCCCGTTCACCGTCCATTGCGGCGTACCGGAAGCGTTCAATTTTTGCGCATAAATATCCGCCAATCCCGGACCGGCATTGCTCCGGTAATCTTCCCATCCGATCAATGCTCCGCCGCTGCCGTCACTCACCATCACGATGTCGCTCTGCTGAAAGACGGAGACGCACACGGGCGCGCCGGTCGAAGGACTCCACTGCTTTGCTCCGCTGGCGTTGATCCGTTGCGAATAGAGATCGTAGTTTCCGCTCCGTTTATCCTGCCAGGTGATGATCGCACCGCCGCTGCCGTCGCTGATCACCGTCGGATTGATCTGATCGCTGTCTGCGGAACAGATGGAGACCCCATTCGTCGTCCACTGGGATGTTCCGATGGAATTCACATGCTGTGCGTAGATATCAAAATCAGTTCCGTTCCGTCGATCCTGCCAGACGATGATCGCGCCGCCGTTTCCGTCTCCCGTTCCCCCGGTATTGACCTGATCGAATGCCGAAAGAGTGACAAGATTATTGACCTTCGGATCTCCGGACCACTGGGCATCGGCTGTCGATGGGACCATCAAGGCGACCATCAGTGCGATAAGGGATAGAGAATAGAGGGTGGAGGAAAACCGTTTGCTTGATTGTCGGTTGTTAACTGTAAACATGTTCATAAGTGTTCCCTGCTTGAATAACAATGAAAGTTCTGTTCTAATGAAACTCCCCCGTCCACTTCGGACGGGGAGTGTTCTCATCGGAAAAGGATGTTAAGGATTCACGACAGTGTTTCCGGCAAGTGTTACGGCTGTCTGTGCGAATGCTCTTCCCTGGAGTGATGCACCGGTATTCATGGAGATCGCTGTTTTGCAGAGGATGACCCCCTTCATTGCCGACGTTGTTCCAAGCGTGGTCTGTCCTGCAACCTGCCAGAATACATTGGAAGCCAAAGCACCTCCGCTCAATGTGATGATCGCACCGTTTGCCACGGTAAGATTGTTCCCTATTTGAAAGATCCAGACATCAGTTGCTGATCCCGAAAGGGTCACGCCGGCAGAAGAGATCAATACGCCCGTTCCCCACTTATAAAGCCCGGCGGACAATGTCATGGATGTAATATTTCCCGCACCAAGTTCAGTATGCGTCGGCGATGTCCGTCCGGCAGCATCCGTATAGGCAGTCTCCATATCACTGACAGCTGTGGTCATCTTTGTCGGTGTCGGCGGTGTGTAGTTCGAGGCATAGATCTTTCCCGGTGAAACGACCAGGGACGATGTTGAAAATGTATTCGTCGCATCCATGATCAATCCGAATCCGGTGAGATACGAAGCCGCAGCGGGACTCAAACCGATATCACCCGTTACCGCGGTGACTCCTGTTGCCGATACTCCTGATTTCGCAAGGACGGCAAATCCGGATGTGGAGCGAAGATTGACCGCTGAATGATCAGCAGGCGGTCCGGTGACGACAGCGTCGTCATCACCGCATCCTGCGGCGGAAAAGGCGATGAGAGCAGCCGCTGTGATCGACAATGTGAATGTTTTGAGCCAAAATGATGATTTCGGCGATTTTATTGAGGAATTTTTGATCATGTGATTCTCCGTTGTACTGCTGAGATGAGCGTGCTGGTTCGTGTATAGTTCAATATCAATGAACCAACATAGCCAGAGAGAAAGTGGAAGTATATCACCCAAAGGGATGGAAAAGGGACTACTCCATCAGGATGAGAGCTCTTTGTCAGGGATGTGTCCTGTCACACACGATGCTGTCGGCAACGTGTGCATGGCAGAAGGAGGATGAGGGTCAATCCGGGATGATATCGATGATAACGGTCCTGTTATAGAAGCGCTGTTCGGGGAAATAATTGTCGAACGGCGAATAATCCGGATCGGATCCAAATCCAAATGTTTCGAACGTGATGCCGCGCTTAGGGGTCTTTCGGACTGCATCTTCGATCAGTCCCTTCGTATCGTTTGCCCGTTCCAGCGAGAGATTGTCATTATATACCTCATCACCGATGATATCCGTGTGTCCGTGAATGATGACCGTGCAGTATTCGGGGATGAGAGGGGCAACGGTCTTCACGAGGAATCGGTCATAACCTGCTGCTGTCTGAGACCGGTCAAAATCGAACAGGACGCTGAAACGGGTTGCTTCCGCCAGGGAATCCTTTTTCTGTGCCAAATGGAATGTGTGTTCCTTGCGGATACTCGTTCCGTTCTTGGTGATTCCGTTCAGCACGGCTGAATATTCACCTGTGGACCGGCCGTCGAGGATCCTGTTCCCGGAGATCGTGATCTGATCCCGGGTGAACGGTCCAACCCGGAGTTCTTTGCCGAGTTCATCCGAGATCACCAGCGACCACGACCGCAGTCCGGTCTTGGCTCCAAGCACGGTAAAGAAGATATAACTGCCGAATGGATCCTTGCTCAGGGCATTGATCTGAACGGGATCAAGGAGCGATCGTTCACTTCCGCCCACCTGCTGCATCATCATCGGAGAACTGCTCTCAATTTCAACACGTGAATCCCCTTCCATCACCAGGTCGTGCGGCATGGTCTCTCCGGTATTTTCTGAAACAATTCTCGGCTGATCTCTTCCTGCCGTTTTCACTCTGACCTCATCGATACCGAAGATCTCGACCAGATACCGTTTCACCGATTCCGCCCTCTTCCTCCCCTCCGCAGCCCCACGCCCGGGCGATACTCCGGTCAGCGATATGGTCGTTGCATTCTTCTGTCTCATCCTGTCGCCGACGATGTTCAGGATATTATAATAGATCATCATCTGCCGGGCAGACCGCCCCGGCGATGTTTGTGTCTGCACCTTCTGTAGATTTCCCTCCGAAAAATTGACCGCATCTTCTTTCGAGAGCATCACATAACGGATCGGGATCTCTGTGGCGGCTTCATCAAAGAAGATATAGTTCCGCAACGGGAAAATTTCCTGCACGCGGCGCTCAACCGGGACCGCTGCGGGAACTCGGACGGTGAATTGTATCTGCCGCTCGTCTGTCTGATTCGCCGCTCCCGCACATCCGTGCATCAGCACCAGAATGAACAGACCGAGAATCAGCTGCAGTATGAACAGGACCGTGTTGGACCGCAGAAGCGTCCGGAAAAATTTTCCCGGCTGTTTCGAGCCGGGATGTTCGATGATGATCGGATACTTCATGGTTCTCCGTTGCGGTTCACATGGTGATGGAAATTATTTCTCTTTGTGTTGCCCGCACGTTATTCGGGAACGATATCAATGATCACAGAACGGTTATAGAATCGTCCTTCCGGATAGGAATTGTCGAATGATGCATATTGCACATCTTCGCCGAATCCGAACGTCTCAAATGTGACCCCCTTCTTGTCGGAGGAAGAGACCGCATTCTGAATGATGCGCCGCACTTCGTTGACACGTTCATCGGACAGTTTCTGGTTGTATTCTTCCTCACCGATGATATCCGTGTAGCCGTGGATGATCACGATGCCGCTGTCCGGGATCTGGGGAGCCACGACTTTGGTGAGAAATTCCTCATAACTGGATACCGCTGTGGATTGATCGAAATCGAACAGGATCCTGAATCGGACCGCATCATTGGGCGGCGTGACCCGGCGGACCAGCTGAACGGTGGTTTCTTTCCGTACGAATTTCCCCTGTTTTGTTTCGGCGAGCATCGTGACGGTATATGTCCCTTTGGAGCGTTCTCCGAGGATCGTATTTCCGGAAACGGTGACCTGATCTTTGGTGGACGGACCGATTCTCTGGATCTTCCCCTTGTCATCGGTGATCTCCAGCGACCATGATGCGAATGTTTCGTGTGCACCTGCAGCGGTGAAGATGATATGACTGTCCAAAGGATCTTCCACTTCGGCAATGATCTGCACCGGTTTCAGCACTTTTCGCGATGGTCCGCCGACCTGAAGCATAAGTTCATCGGATGAACTGACGATCTCCACTCTGCGGTCCCCTTCCTGCAGCAGTGAAAGTTCTTTTTTGCCGCGCGGAGACGTGGAAGGAATCAACGGAAGTTCTCGCCCTTCGGTGGTGATCCTCGCACTGTCGATACCGAAAATTGTTACGAGATATTTCTTCACTGTTTCTGCACGTTCTTTTCCGAATGCCGCGCCGGAATCGGGCGAGGAACCGGACAACGTCACAGTGATCTTCGGACTTCTCTTCATTCGATCGCCGATCACATTCAGGATGTTGTAATACACGATCGTTTGACGCATCGGACGTCCTTCAAAACTTTTCGGCTGTACTTCCTGCAGCTGCTCTTCCTTAAAATTGCCGGCTTCTGCTTTCGTCAATAATTCATATCGCGCCGGGATCTCTTTTGAATCTTCTTCAAAGAAGACATAATTCCGCATCGGGAAGGTTTCACGGACTCTGCGTTTCACCGGCACGGCTTTCGGTGCACGGACGGAGAACGGAACATTCCGCTCCGCAACGACCGGAACCGGTTCCGGCTGAGGAATGACATCGCCGCTGCCGAATTTGATCGAAGTACCGATACGAACGGTCGAAACACCCCAATGTCCGTCATCTCGCGGATCCTGACCGAAGAACGGCTGATACGAAATGAACGGTGACAATTCCCATTGAGTCTCGTTGTTCGGCATCGTCAGCGCATAATCATATCCCACGCCGATCAGACCGGAAAAGACCATATCGTTCATCCCGCTGAATTGGGATTTCACGGCGATATTCGTCCCTTGTGTGAAGACAAATGTCCGTTCATCCGGTGACGAAAAGGAGAAGTTGAATCCTACCCGCGGTCCGGCAAAGATATAGAATGCATCCGAGAACGGCGCCAGGCGCAGTGTCGGTTCAATGGAGATGTAGCTTGGCGTTGCAGATAATGTTGAATTCTCTCCGCAGGGACAAGGGACATCGAAGAACATTGCGCGGCGGTCATCATACGCTAACTGAAGAGTGCCGCCCCACATCGGGTTCGGACGATACTCAACGAGTCCGCCTAGGAAGAGACCGGCACCGAATCCTTTGTGGAAGGCTGCCGGAGTGGAGAATGTTGTGGAAAGATTCTGTGTCGTCCCTCCGTAAAAATTCAGATTGACGGCTCCTGATGCGCCGAACCACCAGATCGGTCGTTCTCTCTGGATGTCCTGCGCGGAAAGTGTCCATGGCAGAGAGACCATCATGAAGACGGCGATGATCGTTCTGGTGAACCATGGTGTTACGATGTTGTGATGGATCGTGATAGTGTGTTGCATACGGACCTCTCAATGATATTCTTGTCTGTTCAAATTCGTCGTTTGCCGGAATTCTCTGTATCGGCGGACAGTGTGCGAAAGATCCTGCCTGCCCGGTTCATTCCGGACAGGCAGAACAAGTCATTTATGGCAAAGGAACATTCACCGTGGCGGTCTGCAGTGCGATCGTTCCTGCAGTGATCGCTCCGGCAAGGATCCGGCCGTTCACTGTTGAACCGGTCACTGCTGTCACGTCCCGTCCCGAAACGATCGTTCCGGTAAAGGTCGTTCCGACACCGATCGTTGCATCCTCGGTAGGCACCCAGAAGATATTCTTCGCCTGTGCGGAACCGGTCACTGTAACATTTGCTCCGGTCGTCAAAGAAGATCCGATCTGGAATACCCATACTGCGTCGGCATTTCCGCCGCCGTCCAGAACAAGGTTCGTCGACACCAGCATTGTGCTTCCGGAGGTGTACGTTCCCGGAGGAATTCCCAGCGGATACAGCGCGCCAAGATCAGCACCGGCGGCGATCGTTACTCCGGCAGGTTTTCCTTTGGCAAAATTATAAGCCGTCAAGAGATCAGCACGTGCCTTTGCGGATTCGGTATCATTGATATGGATCGCACCGTTCACCACACCGTCCGGGAATCCGGTCATCGATGTTCCGGGATCAAGCGACACATCGCCGTTCACCACAGAGAATCCGGTGTTGGTGATCGCTGCCGTTGCCATGATCCCGTACGTGCTTGCCGCTCCAAGGACCACCACGCCCGGCGCCAAACCTGTTCCGGTCGTGAACTGCCAGATGGTGGAATATGCGCTTGTGCCGCCGCTGTTCTTGGCATTCACGCGCCAGTAATATGTTGTGCTCGATTTCAGACCGGACAATGCCTGCTGAAGCCCGATGATGGTCGAATCATCGAACACCGTTGATGCGAAGATCTGACTCGTATCGACCTGCAGCCTGTACGTGGTCGCTCCGGATGCTGAATTCCAGATTAAAGTCGGATTCTTCGAGACGTTGGTCGCCAGATTCAGCGGTGATGAAAGGATCGGGACCGACGGCGGATTCAGACTTGTGGTGAAGCTGCGTGTTGAATACGGACTCGTGCCCGACACATTCTTAGCATTCACGCGCCAGAAGTACGTTGTTCCGGCAACAAGATTGGTGATCGGCTGTGATGTTCCGGTGATCGTTGAATCGTTGAAGACCGTCACGGCAAATGTATTGCTCGTGGAGATCTGCAGGCGATAGGTATTCGCCCCCACCGAAGCATTCCAGCTGAGTGTCGGATTGACCGATTGATTCACCGCTAAATTGATCGGTGCGATCAGGACCGGCGCCAGCGGTGCTGCACTTGTCGTGAAGCTCCATACGGTCGAATAGGGACTTGTTCCGGCGCTGTTCTTTGTGTTCACGCGCCAGAAATAGGTCGTTCCGACCGCTAAGCCGGTGATGGATTGCGATGTGCTCGTCCGTGTTGAGTCATTATAGACCGTTGTTGCGAATGTATTCACGGTGGAGACCTGCAGCCGGTATGTTGATGCGCCTGCCACAGAATTCCAGATCATGATCGGATTTGCCGATTGATTCACCGCAAGATCCAGCGGTGCAACCAGGATCGGTGCAGCCGGCACAACGATGGTCGTGAAGCTTCGAATGACGGAATAACTGCTCGTTCCGGCACTGTTCTTAGCGTTCACTCTCCAGAAGTATGTCGTTCCGACATTCAATCCGGAGACCTGCTGCGACGTGTTCGTAACGGTCGAATCATTGTGGATCGTGGTTGCGAACGTATTCACGGTGGACACCTGCAGTCGGTACGTATCAGCACCGGCAACAGAGTTCCAGATCAGCGACGGATTCACCGCTTGATTGGTCGCTGCATCTGCCGGAGCAAAGAGGACCGGTGCGGCTGGCACAACGATCGTCATGAAACTGCGCACAGCGGAGTAGGAACTTGTTCCCGCAATGTTCTTCGCATTCACGCGCCAGAAGTAGGTTGTACCGACAGCCAGTCCGGAGACCTGCTGCGATGTACTGACCCGTGTGGAATCATTATAGATGGAGGTCGCGAACGTATTATCCGTGGAGACCTGAAGGCGGTATGATGCTGCGCCTGTCACGGCATTCCAGATCAGCGTCGGATTGATCGGCTGATTGGTTGCTCCGGTCAGAGGCGATACCAGGATCGGTGTCGCAGGGACCGTCACCGTCGTGAAACTCCAAACATCGGAGTATGCGCTGGTTCCGCTTGTGCTCTTGGAATTGACACGCCAGAAATAGGTCGTGCCGACCCCTAAACCGGTAACCTGCTGTGAAGTTCCGGTCAGTGTCGAATCATTATAGACTGTTGTGGCAAATGTATTGCTTGTCGACACCTGTAAACGATAGGTCACTGCACCCGAAACGATGTTCCACACCATGGTCGGATTCGTCGGCTGTTGGACCGAAGCATCCAGCGGGGCGATCAGTGTCGGTGTTCCCGCAGTAATGGTGGTGAAACTCCGTGCCGTATAGAGACTTGTTCCTGCGGCATTCGTTGCATTCACACGCCAGTAATACACGGTACCTTCGACCAGTCCAAGAACTGTTTTGGAAGTATTGGTTGTCACGGTATCGAAGACAGTCGTGGTAAAGTTGGATGTTGTGGAGACCTGCAGACGGTACGATGCTGCACCGGGCGTTGCATTCCAGCGGAACAGAGGAGCGGTGGAAATATTGATCGCAAGATCGGACGGCGCGATCAGCACGGGCGATGCAGGAACACCGATGGTCGTGAAACTCCACACGGTCGAGTAAGCGCTGGAGCCGCCGGAGATCTTTGCATTGACGCGCCAGTAGTATGTTGTACCGACCAACAGACCGGAAACGGTCTGTGATGTGCCGGTAAGAGTCGAATCATTATAGACCGTCGTTAAGAAACCGGGATCCGATGAGACTTGTAAATGATAACTGGATGCTCCCGCAACACCGCTCCAGATCATGACCGGTGTGATCGATTGATTGATTGCACCGTCGATCGGTGAGACCGGTGTGGGTGATCCCGCTGCAGCCGTCGTGAATGACCAGACGTAGTTTCCCGCAAGGGAGGTGCCCGCCAGATCTTTCACGTTGGAAGTGAGGGTCACTGTATAGACAAGATTTGGTGATAGTCCGTTTTGAACGATATACACAGCCGTTGTATCGGAATAGGAGACCGTTCCGGGAATGACCGTCGCCCCTTGATGCATCAGAAATGTCTGCGCATTGATGGAGTTCGGATCCATCCGGGTGCTGAAGGTTGCCGTGATCAGTTTTACGGCGGAGATCCTTGCTGCACTTGCGGATCTGGACGTAGGCGTGAGCCTCTTCCCGAGAATACTGTTGATCGGGGAAGGATTTCCTCCCGTTTTGTTGAGCGAGATATTCGTTCCGCCGTTCTCCGGGGATGTCCGGATCACCGTCGGTACAAGACAGACATTTTCAGTCCCTGCGATCTCCTCTTTGCAGCCGCTTGCGAATGCAAGAAACAATGCGGCGGCGATGATGCCGATCGATACTGTGAATGGATTACCGACGGAATGTTTCCATCGGCGGACGGCGGATGCCGGATTTGTTCTCTGTATGTTCATAGATCCCTCTGTAGTAAGTAATTCTGTCACTGATGCGGTAAGTGTCTTTTTCATTCGATGGACAGGGTTGATGTTCCTGTTGTTTTCAACAGCATACTTCCGTTCGTGACCGAAGTGGAAGGATGCAGTAAACTGTTCAACACAATACAGATGTATTCCAGGGATTGGAATAGATCAAAAGGATGGAAAAGGAATTAATCCTTTTTTCACCATACGATCGAATGAGGAATGGAATCAGCAGCGGTTCTTGAGGCGGACGACGTTGGGTGACGGTAAAGATTTGATTGTTGTGGTTGAAAGGATATCGACAGCGGATTGTTAAACGTTGTGTTGCGGAAAATGGCGGTGGTTATGAAGAATGAACAGCCGGAATGCTGTTACATCTCATCGCGGGAGTAATTGGCTATCTGCAGACGGCTGTGGAGTGCAAGTTTTTCGAGGATATTGTGAACGTGACTTTTCACGGTGAAGGTCGCGATATTCAGGCGTTCGGCGATCTGTTTATTGCTCATTCCATCAACGATCAAAGCAATGATCTCTTTTTCACGGTCTGTCATTCTGATGGCGTTTTTGATGTTCCTTTTACCTTTGGTCAGCGCATGCTCCACTACCTGAATGAACAGCGAACCGGTCATCAATGCCGGAAGCAGTTTTCCCCCCGCAACAACAGCCCGGATGGTCGAGATCACTTCTTCCATTGCTGCATTTTTAAGGATAAAACCGTCAGCGCCGGCCTGGACAAACTCCATGATGTCGGCTTGTGTCGGGACCAGCCCCATTCCAATGATCCGTATGCCGGGGTGTTCCTTCTTGAGAGTACGGACGATCTCCAAACTGTTATCGCTGGCAAGTCCAAAATCCATCAGAACGAGATGCGGCTGAACCGCTTCAATTTGGAGCAATGTATCACTGATACCTTCCGAAGAAGCCGAGACCGTCATACCGGGAAATTCATTGATCAGTGCGGTAAGACCATCCCGCAGCAAACGGTTATCCTCGATCAGCAGGATCCGTATCTTTGCTGTTGTTTCCTTCTTTTTTCGAGATGGGTTCTGCTGCTTCATAGAGAGTGATCTGTTTTTGATTCAACGGGAAATGGATTCTACGCCAGTTGCGATCCGGAAGCAGGAGGAAATTACACATTAATCAATTTTATATCAAATCCGCATTATAATGTAACTAATTGCAGTATATGGAACAAAACAATTAAACGGGACCTTGATCTGCACTCCCTGTTCATCATATTACTTAAGAAATCGCTCAACAATCCTCATCCCGCACGTGATCACAGAACAATTCAATTTAACATAAAAAAACGGCACTTGGCCGCCTCTATATTAGAATGTTCTTTTTATCTACTTGCCCGCCTCTGGAGGGCGCCCCCCCCTATATTTTGCTGTTCTACCCGCCAGAGGCGGGCAAGTGTGACCTGCTTTTGCTCTTGATCTTGTTCTTTCCTCTTCCTGCTCTTCTATGTGCCTATGTGTTTCCGCTTTTGATCTTATAAACCCAGCAGTTCCTCCGAGAATTTGAAACTCACCTTGACGAACGGACCGCGCGACCATAACGTATAATCGATCAGATCCTGTTCCTTATATCCTTTGAAGTTATATCCCGCGGTCAGCCGGACATTGCGGTAGATGACATATCCCATATCCAGACTGTATCCGTTCAGCTTATCCCCGGCTTCGATCTGATGCAGCAGCCGGTATTCCGCGCCGGCATTCAGTTCGTCCGTGATGTCATATTCCGCCCGGACGAGATAGAAATTGGTATTGGTCGTGAATCCGAACATCACCGAATTCTCTGCGGAGGACTTGTACGCATACTTCAGCCCGATCTCCAGTTTGCGGACCGGTTCGATGAAGGAATGCACGGAGATAATGGAGGTGTTGTAATCAATGAACGGTGCGATATAATGGTTCTTATCACTCTTCACTTCATACTTCGCGATCACATTCAGCCAGTTCTCTTCCACGGGACGATACGCCAGTCCTGTGATCAGATGCTGGATATCTCTGTACCCTGTGGTCTTCTTGGCGCTCTCATTGGCGCTGAGATATTTCACGATGAAACTAAAGTCGCGCTGGAAGCGGTAGTCGCCGGCGAAATAGACGTTCGTCTTATCGGAAACGGAATTGTCGCCGAACTCCACTTTGGCGGACGCTTTGAACGGAAGTCTCGGCAGATATTCCAGCGCAGCAGAGTATGCCGAATGGTCCTGCGTGGATGCTTCACCCAGACGCTGACCGAGCGCTTTCGTCTTTTCATAACCGAGATATCCGGTCAGATCTTCCGTCACCGGCACTTTGTTCTTCAATCCGATGCTGATCTGATTGCGGTACTGTCCGATGGCGTTGCCGATCTCGTATTTACCGTATGCCTGCGTGTTCTCCGTTACATTGGAACTGAATCCGACGGTGGACATCATTCCGCCCTGATCATAGAACCGTTCCTGTGCATTCACCGAAAGATAGTCCGTCACTTTGTATTCGCCGATCACCGATGTGGCATTCGGTCTGGTGATGTCCGTTGCTGCGCCAAGATTTCGTTCATGCAATGCGGAAATTTTCAGATCAGCGTTCGCTGCGTATTCCAATTTTGCCGTACCGAGTGTGGAGTGTGTCGCAAGCACCGGCTTCGTCGTGTCGGGATTCGTTCCGTCGTACGTGATATCTTCCACTTTGACAGAACCGGTGAGATTGCTTAGGAATTTCTGTTCAATACCGCCGGAGACGGAACGCAGGTCCGTCGTCCCGCCCGCATCCGTCGCCTGATGCGTCGTGTAGAATTCCGAATTGATCTTGGTCGTGCTTGTCAGCGCGTAATCGCCCCCCGCTCCGTATTTGATCGTCCCGAGTTCGCGCCGTCCGCCGATCTGTGTCTCATTCGTGAATCCTTGTTCAACTCTGCGGTAGTATCCGTTCAACCGCATGTTGGTAACGGGAGTGCTGTTCGCGTTCAGTTTGTATGCGAGTCCGGAACCGGCAAGGGTGGATGACCGTGCAAATTCCCCGCCGAGCGAGAGCAGACTGCCGAAGGAGTATTTTGCATCAGTTCCGAGCATCGTGAAATTGGAAGGCGATTGTTCTTCCGTCACGCCGGTGAATCCGATCGAGAACTGATCGTTGAACCGATGCTCTGCGCGTGCGCCGGCTATGTAGGACATCGCCGTGCCGGTCTTCGCTTCGAATGAGACCATGATATAAATGGGATTTCCGGATCCATCCACGCCGGAGACCGGCTGCTTGAAGAAGACTGTCCCCTGGGTGTAATCGATATCGTAATCGCTGAACCGGTATTTGTTCTCCACTTTCAGCAGGACCTCGGAATGGAACCGGTCACGCGTTTCAATGCGGATCTTTTCTGTTCCGGGTGTAATGTCATTGTAGCCGAGATTGTAGAAACCGGACAATCCCTGACCGCGAAGTTCCACTTGTGTCGCACGACGGTCCGTCAGCGAACCGAATCCGGTAACGCGCCATTGTTTATCCTGATGTCCGAACTTCACCCCGTTCAGCGTTCTATTATAGGAGATGAATTCTTGTCCGGTCAGATCGGTATTATAGTCGCCGACAAGTCCGTACGTCTGATTCTTTTCCAGCTTAATATAGAGGTTACGGTTCGTCTGAATATCATAGAACAGCATGCTGTTATCGCCGTAGATAGAATAGAGATAGTCCGGATCGAGCTCACGGAAGTATTTCGCCCTGTTCTTCCGGTCCGAATCGAATGACGCCGTCAGCAGATAATCCTGATAGACCGTTCCGCGTGCGTAGAATGCCAGCCGGCCATCGGTCTGGAAACCGTCCGGGAATGCCCGATCATCGATCAGCAAAGAGCGGTTCCCTTGTGCGGAATAGGAACCGGCCGTGCCGTTCGCAAGTCCGATCAGCGTGAACGGTTCTTTCGGTGTATTCAGATTGATCTCCCGCTCCGTCACCACCTGCGCCGCCTGCACAGACACTTTTGCCACGCCCGCACTGTATCCTGCCTGATACTGGAAGTTCACAACGCCGTCCACGATCGGTATCTGAACTCCGCGCATTGTCGAATCGGCGTCATCGGTGACGATCCGTCCGCTGTCCGCACCGACAGTCACGTATACACCTTCAGGAATTTGATATCCCCATTGATCGAATACCTTCGCGGTTCCGCGCGCCACGGACTGACCGTTCGCTTCCACCGCTTCCGTCTCGAATTCCATTTGGATCTTGTTCGGTGCGCCGAGGATGTGCATCACCCGTTTCTCGGAGAATGCAACGGTGCCGTCCGGATTCATGATGCGGACCTCGAACTCAACAGGACCCTGCGGCACTTCGATGTTGATGAAGTCCACAAGACCGTCCAGACGGACAACACGCTTCAGCGCGAATTTTCCGTTCATATACAATTCCGCATCGAATCCGGAGACGGAACGCGCCGTCACGGCCTGCCGCGTGAGACTGCTGACAGTGCTGTCCTGAGCCGGCGTGACGATCTCCAGCTGAGCGGACGCTGTTCCGCACAGGAACAGCATTGCGAAGAACCAATATGTGAGATGTTTATTCATTATCGTTGTTGACGCACCAGCATGCGTTTTTTTCTGATCTCAATGACGGCCGCCGCTGCACGTTCTTCCGTGACAGATCCGTCGCTCTGTTTCTTACGGACGGTGTAGTTGTGCAGTACGGAGGCCTCCTCTTTTCCTTCATCCGACACTTCGGCTATATAATAGAGCTGAATGGTGCTGTCCTTTGCGGAACAATGGATCGTCAGAATATTGCCGCTCACATCCACACTGTCCACACCCCGCACCTTCATGATGGAGGATGGCATAAGGTTCAGCCCTGTCGGAACGGTGTCGATGATCGTCATCGAGACGGTATTGCGTTTTACTTTCCGCTGGATGTCGAGTTTCAGAATATAACGTTCTTTTGACTTATCCCGCATCAACGAATCCATCGCAGCAGGCGCATTCTTCGGCAGCAGGGTTTCCACCACCAGCCGTGAAGAATCAATTCCGCCTTCCGGAAGGACTTTCTGCGTGAATTCGCTGCGGAGGATACGCATCTCGATACGGCGGTTCACTTGTTTCCCTTCTTTTGTCATGTTGCTTGCCAGCGGACGGAACTCGCCGTAACCGATCGTCTTCAGCCGCTCCGGTGCGATCCCGAAGGTTGTAACCAATTTTTGTTTGATGGTATTCGCGCGGGCCAGAGAGAGTTCCGAGTTGGACGGGAATTCTTTCGTGCGGATCGGCGACGAATCCGTGTGTCCTTCGATCAATGCGGACGCTGACGGATCTTCTTTCAAGAATTTGGCTGTCGTCTCCAGCGAGGTCAGCGCCGCAGTGCGGAGCGTCGCTTTGCCGACATCGAAGAGTACGCCGGACATGACGAAGTTTACGGCGCGTCCTTTCACCGCGATCGCCACTTCATTCGTCGTTGTGAGCGTATCGATGCATTTCAGCGCGCTGTCACCAACGAAGTAGCAGATGGATGACGATGTAGAATTCACGGACGATGCTTCATACTGTACCGGGCGTTTCACCATCACGGAATAGCGGAGTTTATATTTGAAGTTCGCTCCGAGGTTCTCCAGGGTCCAGTGCAGTTCATTTCCGTTGATCACCGGGCGAATGGCCGAATCGGCGAACAGGGCGCTTCCTTCAACATACGTGAATGCGGGATCGAGCACGTCGCGGAAGTCGACCTTTGTAATATTCTCGGTGCCGGTGTATTCGATCGGGATCTCGATCGCGATCGGCATTTCGTTCACCGGTTTCTCTTCCGTGGAAGGTGTAAAGAAGAATTCCACGCGGCGGTTCAGTGAACGTCCGTCGATGGTCTTGTTCGTTGCCAGAGGCCGTGTCTCTCCGTGACCTTCAATACGGATACGGTCCACATTGATCCCCTGTTTCTCGACAAGATAGTTCTTTACCGCCATCGCACGCGCCATGGAAAGGACCTTGTTGTTCGGGAATTCCGCAGTGGCGATCTTCATCGAATCCGTATGACCGGAGATGATCAGCGGCTGGTCCGGATATTCACGGAGGATGTCCGCAAGCTGTTTGATGATGACGAATGATTCCGGTTTCAGTACTGCTTTCCCGACTTCAAAATTCAAACCGGTCAATTTCATCGAAGCGAACCGCTTATCCTCAATGAAGACGATGTTGCGCGGCGACGCGATACGCTGGATCGTGAAGTCCCCGATCTTCGCAATGGCCTGATTCAGCACGAGCGAATCGGGACGCGAGATATTCCGTGCGAGATAGAAGTCCACGCGGGCGATACCCGATTCCGTCAGATAGACGAACCGCGAGGTGGAGTCGCCGGCAAAGTCGTTGTATCCCATTTCGAGCGAAGCATCCTTCGGCAGCGTGTGCGTGCGGACGCGGATGACGTGCTCGCCCGGCAGCACATCAGGAATCGAATACTTGCCGTCATCGCCTGTCAGGATACGTGTGCCGTCCTCCATCATCAATTCGATATTCTTCACACCGACTTCGTTCGTATCCTGATACAAATTGCGGTTATCATCATAGAACACTTTACCGATGATCAGACCGTGCGTGGTGAACACGCCGCGGCGGACTTCCACACGTTCCTGCACTTCAGCCGACACCATCGGCGCACCGTATTGCGAAGTACCGGAAGCCTGGGCAGTGTTGATACCGTTCCCATCCGCTGCACCGGCACCGACGATCAGACGGTAGACGAACTGGACCGATTTCCCGGCCGGGAGTGAATCGCTCAGTTTCCAGGTCAGTTCATTGCGGCCGGACGGATCGGCAAGACGTGTGCTGTCGATGAACGAAGATCCGTTGATATACTTGAAGCCGAACGGGATCTTGTCCATCACATGGATATTCCGCGCATAACTGCTCGGGCTCATATTCGTCACACGGATCACATACGTAGCAACATCGCCGATCTCCACGATCTTACGGATCGCCTGTTTCGTCACTTTCAGATAGGAGACGAACGAACGGACCGTTGCATCGCTCAGCGAATCCTGATCCGACGTGAGTGATCCACCTTTCCAGCGCATGCCGGCGATGTTGGTGTAGGTATGATCGCCAGGTTCCAGATCCGTGCGGACCCGCGTAACGAGAGTGATCGAAGCGGAATCTCCGACGAACAGTGTATCAAGTTTCCAGAAGATGGAATGCGCCGCACTGTTGTAACCGACCGTATCGGTCAGGATAGAGACCGGAGACGTGCGATAGACACGCACGGATGAACCGAGATACTGCACCTGCTTCGGCAGATTGTCTGTCACGGAGATACTGTCGCCGAACGAACCGGAGAGGTTCTTCATCCTGATCGTATAGAACACCGTATCACCCGTCGCCGCCTGATGCACATGCGATGTCTTCCACATCTTCATCGTCGGTGCAAGGAATGCCAGTGTCGGCACCGAATCACGGATCGCCGTGGTCTGGTTCGATGTAATGACTGCGCGGTTCAGCGCTTCAACACTGTTGATCAGTGTATCAAGGAACCGCACCTTCACTTCATATGCGCGCGCGCTTGCTGAATCGAGCTTGCCGATGTTCCAGAGAATGCGGTGTGCGGCCGGCTGATAGACGCCGCCGCCGGTCGCGCTGACGAACTGCATGGACCAGTGCAGCGAATCGATCACGACGGTGTTGGTCGTGGAAAGCGTTCCGGTATTCTGAACATTGATCGAATACGTTGCCGTATCGCTCAGTGCTATACGGGATGGACCGCTCTTGTCGAAGACGATGTTCGGATTCAGCGTTACGGCGATATTCGCATTGATCACATACGTTCCGCTGCCGCTGTTCGTGAATTCCACTCCGCCCTGAACGGACGGATGGATCAGCGTCAGCATGAACCGTCCTGCCGGGATCTGATCGAATTGGAATGTACCGGTCGAATCGGTGTAGACGGAATCGATGGTGGACAACGCGCTGCCGGAACGGAATTTCCCGTTCTTCGGAGAATCATTGAATACCTGCAGCCGGACGCCGATGTTCGCCGCCGCAACCGGCTCATGGGAAACGAGATAATAGACCGCACCGGAAACAGAATTCTGGTTCGCCGTCGGTGCATCGCCGCTTCCGGAAACGTTCACCGTTACGGAGGTCCGTACTGTATTCTCATGATTGAATTCATTCCTGGTGGTGATGAGCACTCTGAAGCTGTCCGTCTTGGCCACCGGGAAGATGTAATACCCGTCCGCTTCGGTGATCTTTGTTCCTACCAGCGAATCGGTCGTCTTGGAATATGCACGGACGATGGCGCCGAGCACCGGCATCTGTGTGCGGTGGTCGATCACGGTTCCCTCGATCGCGCCGGGGAAGAAGACGATGTTGATCGTATCTTTTGCTTTACATCCCTGTCCGTCATCCGCGGAAGCGATCGCCATCGCATTCACCAGATTGTTTCCCGCAACCGTCGCACGGAGCGAATCGCTCACCACGCCGTCCTTAGAATAGAGCACCCGCATCGACTGTCCGTTGGAGAATTCGCCGACGGTCGTCGTCAGCACCACCGGTGTTCCGTCCGGTTTCGGATATCCGAGCGTATTCGTCAGATTCACTTTGATGAATGCTTTCGAACGGCCGTTACCGACGATCTTATCCGGTGTTGCCATAACGTCGATACGGCAGGCCGGATCGGTGACGGCGGTGAATACTGCATACGCAGTCTGTTCGTCGATCTGGAATGCGCGGGCAAATGCGTAATTCAGCACCAATTCCCCGCTATGCACACCGTATGGATCCAACTGCGCAACGATAATAATCGAATCCGCTTTGCTTGCTCCGAGATAGCCGAGTTCATACGTCACCACATTGCCGTTCAGTTTTGCATTTCCGATCACGCGGGGATTGATCAGCTGACTCGGAAGCGTATCGACCACGCTGATCTTTGTCAGCGGTCCGCCGGTGATGTTCTTCAAGTGGATCACGTAGGACATCGTGTCGCCGATGTGGACCGTGTCCTTCGAAACACGTTTCGTCAGCTGCATCTGGAAGTTCTGGGAAACACGCGGCTCCACGAGCGTCACCGCCTGTGCGATGATCTGCGGAGTCTCGTTGGTCGTTGCAAACGCTGTGTTCAGGATCAATTCGAAATTCGGACGGTCAAGACGGACCGTGGTCTTCACATAGAATGAATCGACCTCGCCGACGGCGATCGTATCCTTTTTGTAGATCACCACGGAACCGTCCAGCGATAATGAATCATTCCCTGCCAAGCCCGATTCTCGGAACGGAACGATGCTGATCTTTGCTCGGTTGGCCAGCGTCGTATTCGGATCCACGACGGAGATATTCTCCAGCTGGAACGGAACCGGATCGCGGACGACCACATTGGTCAGCCGTCGGTTCGAAACGTTCGTCACACGGATGACATAACTGAGCGAATCGCCGGTGAAGACCGTCGGTGATGAGACCGTCATATGCAGCAGAAGCTTGTCCAGTTTTCCGATCAATGACGTGAATGAGGCTTCCGCCTTCTGCAGCGGATATTCGTTCGCACGCGCATACGCCGCATTGGTCACCCGTTCCGGGATGTACGCACTTCCGTTCACCACCGAAACGATCACAACGGAATCGACCGCGCCGACCGGCAGCGAACCGGCATAATAGGTAACGATGTTGTTGTCGATCGTGCCGTTCCTGTAGAGCACGGTATTCTTTGTGACCTGTTTGGGTAGCGTATCGGTCACGACAACGTTCGTCAGATTCTTCGTTCCGGCATTACGGATGCGGATGATGTATTTGATCGTGTCACCGTTCACGACGGTATCGCGCGAGACGTATTTGTTGATCAGCAGCACGGCGGTGTTCGGTGCGATGGTCGGATTCCACGGCGTCACGACCGAGGAATTCTGCGGCAGCGTCGATCCGCTCTGCGCGAACGCTCTGTTCACGAACCCTGCGGAGGAATTCTCTTTCACCAGGACACGGATCGAGACGATGATGCTGTCCCCCGCCGCAAGCGAACCCTGTTCCATCGTCACGATATCATTCTGCTGAACGGCGTTGGATGAAACGAGCAGGATGGTGAACTTCTGTGCATCCACCGTGTCGGTCATCGTCACATTCTGCAGCGTGGTATTGCCGGTATTCTTGATGACAATGCGGTACTGCATCGTGTCGCCGATCGCGGCCGAGTCCTTATTGACCGATTTCAGCACGGAGAGCGATCTGACTGCGTTGACCACTGTCGCAGCGGTATCGCTCTTCGGCAGGATCTCGGACGCCGTGAGGATCGCGGTGTTGATCAGCTGTGCTGCCGGAAGTGTGCTGTTCACACGTACTTTCACGGACAACGTATTCTTGTACGAAGAATCAATGCTGCCGAGGTTCCAGCGGATCGCATGTTCCGAGGCATTATACGTTCCGCCGTTCGAAGCGCTGACGAACTGCATGTCTGCATGGAGCGAATCCTTCACCGATGTGTTCGTCACGGAGAACTTGTTCGGATTGCGGACATTGATCCGGTATTCCACCGTGTCTCCCAGGACTGCGGCCGGCGTTCCGGATTTCTCGATCGTAGGATTGTTCGTCAGCTCCACAGGGATATTGCCGTTGAGGATGTAGTATCCCTGTTCCGGAATGATGATGTTCGCAGTGCCGTTCAGTTCGGATGCACCGAGGATCACTCTGTATTTCCCGGGACGGATATCCTCGAATTTATAGACACCGCGCGAATCAGTCACCGAACGGATGACATCGGCGTTCTCCGAGCCGACCTTTCGGCCTTCGAACTGTTTGGTGTCGCCGCCGGAGATGTAGGTCAATTCGATCGGCATATTCGGGATATAGATCGGATTGTTGGAGATCCAATAATAGACCGTTCCCGAGATCGAATTCTTGTTCGGAATAATGTTCGTCACCGTTCCTTTGATATCCACATTCACATACGTGGTGACCGTATTATCCAGCTCGAATTTGTCCGCAGCGGAAACATCCACGCGGTACGTGGCGGTCTTCGGCACGAACATGAAGAATTTACCGTCCTCTTTCGTGGTATATGTATCAACGACATTTCCCTGCGCGGAATCGATCAGCCGGACGAATGCATCTTTATAGAAATTCTTCGTGACATTATCCATCACCGTTCCGGTGATCGCGCCGGGATAGAATTCAACACCGATCGTGTCGCTCACATTGCACAGGGTCAACAATGTTACGGTCACTTTGGACTGTACGAATTGTGACGAAGTGATATCGGCATTCAGCGAATCGACCGCCAGACCGTTGGACGAGTATTTGGTGACGGTGTCCTTACCGTTGGAGAAGGTTCCGATGTCCGCTTTGAAGAGGACCGGCGTTCCGTCCGGCTTCGGCACGCCTAGCGTATCAGTGATGCTTGCACGGATCACCGCCCACTGCTGACCGTTTGCCACCAGCTTATCCTTGGAGGAGTTGATCGTCAAACGGCACGATTCACTTTGGATGACGGACACCAGAACGCTGGCGGAAGAACGAAGCATGGCGCCGATGCTGTCCGTTGCCGTCGCATGGTTGGTCACGGAATATGTTCCGGTCGTGGTATCTTTCACAACCGCTGTGATCGTGATGGAATCCGGCGAAGCCGATGTGATGCGGCCGGCATTCCATGAAACGATAGCTCCGTTCACCGTTCCCTTGGTGACGGAAATGATCCTGAAGATGGAAGGTACTGTGTCCGTAACAACAACGTTGGAAGCACCAAGGTTGCCCGTGTACGAAGCAATGATCTTGAACTGAACAGTGTCGCGGCTGCCTGCGCTGACGCGCGACGCTGTTTTATTCAATGACAATGCTCCCCACGACTCAACAACGATGCTGGTCAGGTTGCTCTTCACGGAATCCCTGCTGCCGTCCAGATACCGGAACGTCGCCGAGCTGATATTATCGATCTGTGTACCGCCGGGGGTCTGTGCATAGACCGGCGAACTCAGAGCGAAGAATACTCCGCTGAGCAGGAAGAAAGTGGCAATATGTGTAAGGATGTTCTTCATGAAAAAAACTTCTCCGGAGCCCCCTTCCCCTGAAGGGAGCCCCGAAAAAGGTGTTGCAATTAGTTGATCTTCACCTTGAATCTGATCTTACCGCGATAGGTAGCATCAGACATCAGTTGCGGACCAACAGATCCTAACGAGACAGTGATCGTTCCGCTGCTCTCCGTTACTTCATCGGAATCGGATACATCTGTCTTGTCGACATAGAGTGCTCCGCTTCCCGTACCGCCGTTCGCCGAGTTATCCAGCGAGACGCTTTCATCCAGATAGGTCGTGTTCGTCGGTGAAACGTCCGAGATCACGATCTGATTCGCCGTGCCGGATCCCGTATTGGTGTACGTGATCACGTAGATGAGTGTATCTCCGGGACGTGTTCTGTTACCGCCGCCCCATGTTGCGGATTGTGAACTGACCGATTTCGTCAGCACCATCACCGGCGCTTTGATGCGCGTGATGTGCCAGCCGGAATCAGAAGCGGACTGCGTGATCGACGAGACATAATAGTATGCACTGTCGCGTCCGCGGTCCGTTGCGTTCTGGCTGATCGTATCAACAGCGATGAACATGATCGAATCATCCTGTGCGACCGGTCCGGTGTTCCCGGCAAGACTGAACGGTGTATCGGTGCCGGAATCGAAGACGCCGTTCTCGTTCACATCTTTGAAGATGGACCAGGTCAGCGGCAGCGACGATGTACGGCTGATCGACGCGGTATCCGTACGGTTACCGGTGTTCGTCAAACGGAGTTTGAAATAGATCGTCTGACTGACGTTGACGGAATCCGCTGCATTATCGGTCGTGAACAACGCACCGATCACTGCAACTTTCAGATCCCATGATGCATCGGCATCGACCGTGCTGGTCGTAGGACCTGCCGGCGGACGTTTGGTGCGGCCGCTGATGCTGTCCGTATAGACCATATAGGCCCGGTTCGAGATCACCGTTCCGGCTGCGACGCCTTCATTGACTGTTACCTGGAATGTCATCTGTCCGGTTGCACCGGCATAGACATCACCGCTGTTGCCGATGTTGGACCAGACAACACGGTTCGGTGAAGTAAGGAATGCCACCGATCCGCCGCCGGAAACGACCGTGGCGCTGGCTGCGACATACGTTACATCCGAACTCAGCGTATCGGAGAGTGTTGCACTTTCCGCTGTTCCGGTTCCGTTGTTCGTGTAGTTGATCGTGTACGTGATCACCTGACCGGGCTTCGGAGTGCCGTTATTGTTGGTCTTCGTCAGAGAAACTTCCGTAACGCGTGTGCGCACGGTGTCGCGGACCCATGCCGATGCGATCGGATCGACGCTGTTGTCGAAGGTGGATGTTGCCGTGGTTCTGACAGTATCCGTCAGACCGCTCACTACGCCGTTCGGCACAAAGAGCCGGATAATGACCTTATACGTACCATCCGCTGCGAGATTGGTAATGGTTGAGACAGTCGTGTTCTCGCCCGTATCCCAAACTCCGTCACCGTCCGCATCGAACAGGATCGTCGGGCTCCAGCTTGCGGAATCCGCCGAGGCCATGTTGTAGGAATCCGTACCGTTACCGGTATTGGTGACCGTATGCGGGAAATAGACATACATACTGTCGCTGGAGTATTTCAGGCTTCCGGTCGGCGTCAATGTAACGCCGGCAACCTGTTCTACCGTGGTATATGCCGTATCGGAATACAGCGTGGGGAATGATCCGCCGGAAAGATCTTTATACGTCATAGATGCGACGTTCTTAATGACCGTACCGGAAGGAGTGCCCGCTGCAAATGCCGCAGTCGTGCTCAAAAGCATAACGGCGGAAAGCGCAGCCACAAAAACCATGATTCTGGTTTTCATAAGTGACCCTTTCTGTTTGTTGAGTGTGTTGGTTGTGTGTTTCATTTTTTTAACTTCTTTCTGTTGATTAAACTGTAGTTGATTCATGCATCACTCTCCGTCTGCGGAGGAGGTTTTGGTCTGCGACTATATCGTCTTTTCATTGTTGTTCTCCTTTTGTTTTAACTGTTATTATAGATGATGATTGATATTTAAATTATACAGACTGTTAATTCACTCGAACTTTCAATTTCACTGTTCCGGATCCCCCCGGCTGCACGATGCCGATATTCAGCTGGATCAGCAGACCGGACAGCGTTACTTCGTCCGCATCCGCCGCATCGGTCTTGGCGACATTGTTCACCGTGACGGAATTCGGCACATAGGTCGTATTGTCCGGCTGCGCGTCGGACATCGTGACGAGTGCCGCAGCCTGCGTTCCGGCGTTGGAATAGGAGATGGTGTAGGTGATCGTATCACCTGGTTTTGCCGACAATTTATTGGCGGTCTTGGACATCATCATGAGCGGACGGTTCAGCGGTGTGAACGAGGCCGTGACGATCGCCGTATCGCCGTGTCCGCGGATCACTGCAGTGTTCACCGCCGAGATCTGATTCTGGATCGACGAATCGATCTGAACACTGTAAACAAGGGAAAGACTGTCATTCACATTCAGTGCAAACGCATTGAATGTGATCACTCTTCCGCTCACGCTGGCGGCCGGACTGATCGTTGCGGGCAGGATCGTCACATTCAGCGGCACGGTGTCGGTGACAGTGACGGATGTTGCGTTGGCCGTTCCGGTATTCCGCACTTTAATAGTATAGGAGATCGTATCGGCCGGCGTTGCAAAACCGCCGTCGATATCCACAAGGGATTTTGAAGAAGTGGAGAATTCAGGCAATGCTACGATCGTCACCCGTTCAGTATCTGCCACGGTCGTTGCGTTCGATGCCAATGCATATGCTTTGTTCAGGATGATCGTGCTCCCTGCCGTCAGCGGGGTGTTGACGCGTACTCTGAATGTGACAACATTCGCGGTATCGTTCACCGCAAGCAGTGCGCGTGAAACAACGATCCTGTTTGTATTGAACGATGCACCTGTACCGGAAACAGAACCGGTCACATAGGTTGTATTCGACGGGATCGTGTCGGAAATTGAGAATGTCGTCGCTGTATCAGAACCGGTATTACCATAGGTCAGCGTATACGTGATCGTATCCCCAGGAGTATTTCCGGTCACCGAAGCTCCTTTGCGGATCGTCAGCTGCGGATAGGAGATCGCCGTGGTCGTAACGCTTGTGCCCGGAATTGCATCAGTGAGTTTATCGGTCCGTACAGTAGAGCTGTTCGGGATCACTCGTCCATTCGAGATCGGCGAATTGATCTGCACTTTGAATGTGACCGTTTTGGAAGAATCGGATGTGACGCTGCCCAGTCTCAGCCCTGTCACCAGCGGGGTCGTTCCGTTCGTATCCGCCTGCGCGACATTGTTGATCTTCGTTGAATTTGCCACATACGTCGTCCATGCGGGAACGGTATCATACAGCACCGTATTCGTCGCGGTGCTGATGGTCGCATTGGAAACGACGATGGAATAGGTGATGATGCTTCCGGCCAGTGCAGAAGAACTGTCCACAGCCTTTACTGCAGCAAGCTGGGGGTAGATCACATTGGTCAGCGCCGGGGATGAGGTTTTATCCGTAATGCCGAATGCGGAAATGGTCGCCTTATTGGAGATCTGTGCAACACTATTATACACCATCGGTTTCGGCAGAAGCACCTTCATGGTGACAAGACCGGAATCGTTCACGGCGATATTCGGCAGGTTCCATGTTACCACGCCGCTGCTCAATGTGCCGCTGTTCGATGCGCTGACGAATGTCGTGTTCGCCGGAACTGTATCTTTCAGAACGACCGATGTCGCTGATGCGGAACCGACGTTCTTGTAACGGATCGTGTAATTCAGCGTATCGGCCGGACCGGCGGAGACAAGATCGACGCTTTTTGTCAATGTGAAGTTTGCGATCGCACTGACCGTTGTCGATGCGGTGGAAGTTTTATAGGAATCCTCTGCATTGGTGAAGACCGCTTTATTCGTGATGACGGTGTTGATTGGAACGCCGGTGTTGATTGTCGCTTTGAATGTGACCGTTCCGTTCGTGTTCGCATTCACCGTTCCGAGATTCCACACCAGACGCGCGGGACTTCCCACATACGCACCGCCGCCGGTCACCGATCCGATCACATAGGTGAGATTGGAAGGGATCGTGTCGGTCAGCGTTGAAATGGTCGAAGCCGAAACTCCGGGCGCATTAGAATAATTGATCGTATAGATCGCTTCCGTACCGACCGGTGCGGAAGCGATATCGACACTCTTCGTCAAGGTGATACTCGGCGATAACAGCGATGTCGTTGTGACCGTATTGGTCAACGTGACCGGTGTGGTACTGTTCAGTGATGCTCTATTCGGAATGACCACTCCGCCTTGGTTCACTACCGCACGGATCGTCAGGGATGCTGAACCGCCGTTCGCAACGCTTCCCGGTGTCCACGTGATCACCGCTCCGCTGTTCGAGACCGTTCCGACCGATGCTGTTGCACCGACATAGTTCACGGATGACGGCAGCGTATCTTTCATCGTTCTGCTCCGTGCCGTTCCGGAATTGTTCAAATAGAACAAAGTGTATACGAGCGTGTCGCCGACGTAGACGGTCGCTTTGTCCACGGACTTGACCATCACTTCTTCATTCTCCGCGATACCGATCGGCAGTGTAGTGGAGATCGTACTTTGCACGCCGCTGTTCAACACACCGCGTGCACGCGCAATATTCGTATAATTCACACCGACGATCGGCATCTTCACGCGGAAGGTGAGCGTCTTTGTCTGACCGGGTGCGATCGTTGCGGCAGGACTGAATCTCCAGATGACTGTTCCGGTGCTGCCGGTCGTCGGCTTCGTCGTGACGGAGGAATACAACGTTCCGCCGTTCGTCCAGCGGTACTGGAAATTATTCGGCAGCACATCTTCAAGGGTGTCGAGTGTCGCGGTGTAATATCCTGTATTGGTCAGCGTCAGGGTGAATGTTCCGGTATCACTCGTCGCATAGACCGCCTGATTCGAAGTTTTGGTCAATGTAACATTCGGTATTGCATTCACCAGCAGTGTTGCACTGTTGGAATACGGACTTGTTTGGTTGGAAAGGATCACTGCAGTATTTACCAGTGCCTGATTCTCGCCCACCGTCGGATACGGTGTTGTAACCGACGCCTGGAATGTGATCGTATTGTTCAGATTTCCGCCGCCGGCAGGGATCGTTCCCATATCCCACGTCAGCACCTGACGAGTCGGATTGCTGAGTGTCGTGATATTGTCCGGTGCCGGTGAAGCGGTACCGGTGAGGTAGGTAAGATTGACCGGCAGTGTATCACGCACGATCACATTCTGCGCCACACCGGTTCCGACGTTGCCGAACAGGATCGTGAAGGAGACGTTGTTTCCCGGATACGTTGTTGTCGGACTGACTGATTTGGAAAGCGAAAGTACTGCTCCCAGCACGGTATTCGAGACGGAGGAACTAACGACCGGATTCACCAGGCTTGTGGAGGTGAGTTTTCCTGTGTTGAGCAGCGGATTAACACCGTTGTACGGCTGGGCGACTCGCGCGCGGAACGCCACGCTTGCGCTCGCACCGGTGTTCACTGTGCCGATATTCCATGTCACCCGGCGGGTCGTTGAGTCGTAGCTTCCGCCGTGATAGACCACCACGTTGTTGCTCAATCCCTGCACGATGGAGTCGGTCACGACCACGTTGCTCAGCGCAACTGTTCCGGTATTCGTGTACGTCAGTGTGTAGCGGATCGTATCGTTCGGATTTACTCCCGCAACCGCTGAGGTTGTTTTGGTCAGCGTCGCCGCGGCGTTAGTGACAGTGACCGGTGCGACATTCGATGCCGAAGTGAAATACGTCGAACCTTCCGCCGTCACAGAGTTCGTATAGGTCCCCGCCGTTGTTCCTGCACGGACGTTGAATTTCAGTGTTTTGCTTGTTCCTGCCGGGATCGAAGCGGCCGGACTGAAACGCCACATGATGGATCCGGTGGAATTCGCTGCAGGCGAGACTGTGGGCGTCAAAGTCCCCCCCGTCGTATCGCTCAGATATGTGAATGTACTCGGCAGAATATCCACCAAGGTATCAAGCGTGATGGCGCTTGCCTGCGGATTCGTCACGGTGACCGTATAGATCACTTTTCGCTGTGCATCGGAGGCATTCGCCTGAACGGTGGAGATATTGACCGATTTGTCCAGCGTAGCGGGGATGATACCGCAGTCGTTGTTGATGATCGCATAGACATTCGGATACTGCGTAACGGTCTGGTCATACGAATCCGCAGTATTCCCCGAGGAATCCTGCGCGATCACTTTGATCAGATATTTCCCGCGCGGCAATGTTTCGGTATTCCACGTTGCTGTCCATGCACCTAAGGATGTTGCCGTTCCGGCAGCAATAAATGACCAGCTTCCGCCCGCTTCATCCGGAAGGTTGTTGTTATTCTGGTCATACCAGTAGTAAAAATTATTCGTCACCACACTGCTCGCCACGGTCGCGCAGTCGATCGTCCGCTGCGATGTGAGCACTTTGGTCGTCAGGTTCACCGTCGGACAGTATGCTGCGGTTACTTCAGTGACCACGATCTTCGGAACAGAAGAGCCCGGATCGAACGTGATCGGATCGCCGCTCGCGAACGGTGCATTGATCGAAGGACAGAACGCGCCGACATACGCATAATCCTTCTGGAACGGATCGGAATTGCTGTTCGCCGTTGTGAAGACTGCCGTGAACACCATGGACGAGGTGAAGGTCGGTCCGTTATATGCACTTGCATCGAGAGCGGAGATCGGCAGCTGGAAATCGATGAAGTATTGCCCTTCGCCGTCTTCACTCACACGGGAGGTTCCGTAATCTTTCGTCGTTAAATTCCAGTTCTGCGGTTCATACAGATTGCCGTTGCCGTCGTACTGCTTCATTTTATTGTTGTACGGACCGCTCGTGTACTTCTGTGAACCATAGATCTCATTCAGCAGGTAGATACCGGTTCCGGGGACGATGGACTGCGTGTTCGTCAGACGCGAATAGATCACCTGGATCCGGTCGATCGGCGTGCTCGGGGAACCGCCGTCACCGTTCAGATACACGGAGAAATCTCTCCATCCGTCTCCGTTCACATCCATCATCATGATCCACGTGCCGGCTTTCCACGGATCGGTGTTGCCGGCGTTGTTGCCGGTGTAAGCGTTGGGGTCGGACTCGACTCTGAAACGGACGAACATCGTGCTGTTGTTGAACGCAAAGTAGATGGACGGTTCGGATTGATCCGGACTTCCCGAAGAAATGTTCACATAGTTCTGCGGCGATGTTCCGCCGTTGGAAGGATCCGCTACGGCCGGGTCGGCAAACATGACATCTTTGATCGTGTAGTAACGCCATTCATTGCTGGCGGGCCACGCAACCGGATTGAATTGCTGGGCAAGACCGATCGAAGACACCGCGAGGATGCTGATCAAAAGTCTGACGATATGTGTAATGAAGTTTTTCAAAGTGTTGTGCAAAAATTTATTGAGCCGCCGAGATTTTTTTATACTCGGATGAAGCGTATCCCTTCAATCGGGCAAATTCATTTTCCAAAAATTTCATGGAAACATTGTACTGACCTGCAAATTCGGCAAGCTGCGCGAGCGTAAAGACGATCTTTCCGTCTGCTGCGTGATTACATTTCAGTTTTCCTGATTCAACCCAGCGTTCAATCGATGCAATGCTGATTCCCAGCAACGCTGCGATTAAACTTATCGAGTATTCATTTTCGGATGTGTTCATAATTTCAACGCATATTTGAATTACATTCTAATGGAATGAAGATATGATGGTCTACATTCTTTGCACGATAGAAAATCGCGATAAGTCATTGATAAATAAAGAGTTGTTAGCTATTTCTAATTCTTATTAGGATTTTCTAATTATTTAAATATTTTTATGATTCGAGATGGGTTACAATTATTTTCTATTAGATTCTTATAATAAATCACATTTGGTTTGATAAAGATTTTTATCCGATATATATTGGTTGCACTAGGAATAAATCGAAAAAACTATGCTGAAAAAACGACGCAAACCGGTTACACCTCCTGAAATCACTCCGGAAGAATCCTCCCTCCCTGCTAAGCAGTCAAAAGGTGAGATATACCTTAAGGCTATACTTGATCAAAAATTCAATGAATTCGGTATCTCACTGAGAGATGAATTTGACCGACAAGTGATGACGGGAAATTCAGAGCTTCGTGATGCAATTTTTAGGGAAAGGAACGACAGAAAACATGCAAATCGGTTGATTTTCGGCTTTTTGTCCCTTGTCGTCGTTTTGTTGATCGGGAACATCATCTTTGTTCTTAATACTACTGAATCCAGCGTAAAAACTGCAGTTTCTCGTGAATTCTCTCAGTTTGAGATCAAAAACAAAGAAAATACATCTGTCCTTTTCTCGCCGATCCGTCAAACAGTGGAAAGAAACCTTAGCCAGGTTACCTCTGAACTGGCTCTGAGCCGTGGTTATATCGATGTCTTTGCTTTGGAAGGCCTGGCACGGAACGGATCAAGAAGTGCGTTTGAAGAGTTGGTAAAAACTGTGAACCGGGGAGGTGCCAAAGGTAGCTTTGCCTCTTCCAAACTGAAAGAACTGAAAGAATTCTATTCCCTTCTCTCGGAACCGAAACGTCAAAACCTCACGCTTGGCAATCTTTCCGTTGTCAAGGGGGGGGCAAATACCACGACTGAATCACTCTCTGCCATCGAATTGATCTATGTTCTGAACTCACCGGGTGCATCGCTCCCCCAGATCCACCAGATCATGACCATGCTGTGGGAACAAACGTTGACCCGAGATCACGAGAATGAACTTTGGAATATCCTGCAGAATTCACAGAATCTTCCGGCTGCGGTCGCAACCTGCTCCCTTTTGCAGAAGAACTTCGGGAACCGCGGCTCTATCTACGATTTCGCAAAATGGAAAGCCTTCCTCGAATCACGGATGTGAACCTGTTTGTATTCAAAACAGCATTGAAGTATATTGGTATCGGACCGCTGCTCATGACAGCAGCGGGACTTTGACCTTAACCACATTCAATGACCTTTCTTAATCCTTTTGTTCTCTTCGGACTTGCTGCGGCTTCGATTCCGATCCTCATCCACCTGTTCAACATCCGAAAACTGCGGACGATCGAGTTCAGCACACTCTCTTTTCTGAAAGAGCTGAACAAGAACAAGATCCGGAAGATACGGATACGTCAATGGCTCCTGCTCGCACTTCGAACGCTGCTCATCCTTTTGATCGTCCTCGCATTCTCCCGTCCTGCACTCAAAGGAACATTCGGCATGAGCGGCACGCGGGCGGCATCCACCATTGTCATTCTGGTGGATAATTCCGCAAGCATGTCCCTGAACAACGAACACGGCTCGTTCCTTTCGCAGGCACAATCCCAAGCCCTGCAGATCGTCTCTATGCTGCAGCCCGATGACGAGGTCTATCTTCTTCGGCTGAACGATCTTCCGAAACTGACCACCGAACAGCCGGTACGGGACCGTGCTGCGCTTGAACGGCTGATCAGTGAAACAGCTGTCGGTTTTTCCCGCAGGACCATTGAGCAGGGACTCCGTTCCGCAGCTGGAATCCTTCAGCGCTCAAGGAATTTCAATAAGGAAGTCTATGTCATCACGGACGGGCAGCGCTCAACGTTCGCACTCTCTGCCGAACGGACGTCCGGCCAGGAAATATTATTCGATCCGAATGTGAAATTATTCTTCACCGTTCTCTCGCGGCGCGGTGCTGAGAACATCTCCATCGAGAATGTCATCATCCCCCCGTCGCTGCTTCACAAGGATAAACCGTTCACGGCGCAAGTGGTGGTGAAGAATCACGGCACAGTTTCCGTCAGCAACCATCTCGTCTCTGTTTCACTGGACGGGCAGCGCGTGATGCAGAAGAGTCTCTCGCTCGGCGGCGGAGAGACCTCCACGCTTGAGTTCGATCTGATCCCGAAACGGAGCGGGCCTCTCTCCGGCACCGCTGAATTGGAAAATGATGCATTCGAAACGGATGACCGTTTTCTCTTTACGGTGAATATACCGTCGAAGATCGACGTTGCTGTCATCGCAGGGAGCGAACATTTCTCACGGTATATTCTGGCAGCCGTCAATGCTGCGTCAGCAGTCAATCCGTCGTCTCCTGTCTCCGCATCGCTGCTTCCCCCTTCACGCATCACGTCGGCTGCGCTTCAGCAGATTGATGTCGCGGTCATTACAGGACAGAATTCTCTCACTCCTTCGCAGCAGGATGCTCTGCAGCAATTCGTTCGCAACAGCGGCTCTCTTTTCTTTTTCCCGTCGGCGGATACAGTTTCTGCCACCTACAACTACTTGAATTCAATGGGACTTACGGGATTCACCATTCTCCGTGCTCCCTCGCAGTTCGAAAAGGTGGATCTGCAGTTCCCGATCTTTAACGGCATGTTCGACCGCTCACAGAATAAAAATAAGATCAATGTCGAATCACCTGCGGTTACGGCGTCGCTGCATCTCCGTTCAGAAACTGCCCTCCGCTCCATCATCTCACTCTCCAACGGCAGATCATTCTTGTGGCAGGCACAGTACGGCAGGGGCAAAATTCTCGGAGTCTCGGTCCCGGCGTCGAATGACTGGTCCGACTTCCCGGTGAAAGGGATCTTCGTTCCTCTTGTCTATCAATCGATCCTGTATCTTTCTTCACCGCTCAACACCGAAGGGGAACAGTCCCGATTCGTCGGTGAACCGATCGAGTTCACGTCGATGCAGCTGAAAAAGCGGAATGCATTCTCCTCCTCAACCGTCAAGGTGCTCGATCCGGAAGGAAGGATCGTTCCGGTCCGTTCATTCAACAAGAACTCCGGTGAAGGGATCGTTGAAACGGTTTTTCTGTTCGACGATCAGCACACTCCCGGGATGTACTCCGTTTCAGCGGCAAATGATACTCTCCTGCAGCTTCCCGTGAATGTCCGGCGCGAGGAATCTGTCAGTGCGCTCATCGAACCGCGCGAAATCACCGAGCAGGCAGTATCACTCGGTATCGACGAAGCATCGGTCATTGAGGTTACACCCGGCTCGGACATCACCGCGATGATCTCTCAGAGCAGATTCGGCATCGAGTTATGGAAGTACTTCCTGATCGCGGCGCTGCTGGTCGGACTGATCGAGATGTTCATCGCCCGTGAACCGAAACAGCAGTGAGCATTCAGTCTTGCACAAGAGGCATGTATTTTTTTGCGATGAACATTCTGCATTCTGCATTCTGCATTCTTCATTATTAATAAACCTTCACTCCTGCGCTCAGTGCGCAGAGATCGGAACACATGATCGACTTAGTAAAAGAAAAACGCGAACGCGCCATCGTCGTCGGCGTTGCAACACGCGAAACCACCAAACAGCAGGAAGAGGAATACCTGGAAGAGCTTGTGCTGCTTGCGGATACGGCCGGCGCCGATGTCCTGCACCGTATTCTGCAGGTGAAGGACCGATACGATTCCGCCTATTACATCGGCAAAGGAAAAGTGGAGCAGCTCGCCCAGATGTGCAAGGACGATGACATCTCCCTCGTCATCTTCGACGATGATCTCTCTCCCGCACAGGTTCGCAATCTGGAGGAATCCATCGAACGGAAGATCCTCGACCGGAGCGGACTTATTCTGGATATCTTTGCTTCGCGTGCGAAGACGAACGAAGCGAAGACTCAGGTGGAACTCGCACAGTTGAACTACCTCCTCCCGCGGCTGACGCGCATGTGGACACATTTGTCCAAACAGTACGGCGGCATCGGCACGAAAGGTCCTGGAGAGACACAGATCGAAACGGACCGGCGGATGATCCGCGAGAAGATCTCCTACTTGAAAGAGAAGCTGGGGAAGATCGCCACGCAGCGGAGCACGCAGCGGAAGGGACGGAAGGAGTATTACAATATCTCCCTCGTCGGTTACACGAACGTCGGGAAATCCACGCTCCTGAACACTCTCTCCGATTCCAAAGTGTTCGTAGAGAACCGGCTCTTCGCCACGCTCGATCCGACCACACGTCTGGTCGCGCTGGATTCCGCCACAAGCACTATGGTAACGGACACCGTCGGATTCATCCGAAAGCTTCCGCATCATCTTGTCGCTTCGTTCAAGAGCACGCTCGAAGAAGTGGTCGAAGCGGACATTCTTCTGCACGTGGTCGATCTCTCCCATCCGCAGATGGAAGAGCAGATCGAGGTCGTGAAGAACACCATCGCGGACCTTGGTGCGGCGAACAAAACGGTCGTCTATGTTTTTAACAAGGTCGATTCCGTTGAGGACCGGAGTATCATCAAATCCCTGCAGGCGAAGTATGAACCTTCAGTCTTTATCTCCGCGCATCGCGGCATCAACATTCTCGGATTAAAGGAACTGTTGATCTCTATGATCCACAGTTCGTTCACCGAATTGACCTTCACCGTCTCCAATGCGGATTATAAGACCATCTCGCTGCTGCACGATCTTACCGAGATCACCGAGCAGCGGTACGAGGAGAATGACATCATCATCACGGCAAAGGTCAGCAATAAAACAAAGGAGCGCGTTGAGAAGATCATTGCCTCCTTACAGAAATTACCGGAATAATAAGGAGCATCTTCTTTTTCGGAATCAGGAAGAAAAAAATCCAAAAAGAAGGTAGATTTTCTGCAGACATTTTTTTATTTTATAGACACGATTGCCCTATCGTCTAACGGCTAAGACAGCAGACTCTGACTCTGCTTATCGAGGTTCGAATCCTTGTGGGGCAGCTCCCCGATCCCGATCTGATCTTATCAGATCGGGATCGTCGTTTTAAAGTCCGTTGTGGATCGTCAAACCGGTCAGCCGGGTTCTTCGATGTTACTGAGCAGAATCTCGCCATTGTGGAATTTTACGAAGCCCAATGTAACCCATCATAGTTTACAAAAGTAAATTCTCCTTGACTAATTGACCTATTGACCTTAATTTATTCCAATAAAATAAGGGAATATGAAAACACCTCTCAATATTCTCATCGTTGATGATGAGACCGCTTTTTCGAATCTGCTCTGTTTGGACCTGGAATCTGACGGAAAATATGTTGTAAAAACAGCATCCTCCGGTGAGGAGGGAATTGAGCTGATGAAAAGTGAAAAATTCGATGTGATCCTGCTGGATTACCACATCGGAACCATGACCGGACTTCAGGTATTGCAGTGGATGAATGAAGCGAAGGTCGATACTCCTGTTGTAATGCTGACCGCTGCAGGTACGGAAGAGATCGCTGTCAATGCTATGAAGCTTGGCGCTTACGATTACGCACGCAAAGAACGTCTCGAACTGACCCATCTTCCCATTCTGATCAACGGTATCTACGAACGCTACCTTTTCAGGATCGAATCAAAACGACGTGAAAAAGAGTTGTTGGAAGAGGAAAAACATCAGGCTGCCGTTCAGATGTTCCAGACCACCGTCCGCACCATCGCACACCATGTGAACAATGCCCTTGCCATCATCATGCTCCGTTCTTCTTCCTACGAGCGGATGGTGAAGAAAACTCTCGATACCGAAACGGCAAATCAGTTCATTCAGCTGATCGGCGATCTGAAAGGACAGGCATCCGTCATCGAATCGGTCGTCCGCTCATTAGTGGAACTTTCCAATGTGGTTTATACCAATTATGTAACGGATCAGAATATCATCGATATCCGACAGGAACTTGAAAAGAACCTGAAGATCATGGAAGACCAGGAAAAGATCGCGGTGTAGCCCTCAACCACCCTTTTTTGGCAATATCCTCCGGAAAACATCCCCCGCCGGTTTCTTGACATCGGCTCAAACTATTCGTATTTTTTAAAAAAATACAGTGTTTTACCTTTAGACATCCCCGAAATCCGATGGCTTTCGGGGATGCGATTTTCACACAGATCTGATGGATCCCCTGAACGAACGAGAAAAAACGATATTACACAATATCGTTCACAGCTATATTCAAACCGCCATTCCGGTCGGTTCGCGCTTTATTGCGAAACGCCGCGACATCGGTCTGAGTCCCGCAACCATTCGGAATGTCATGTCCGATCTGGAATTTCTCGGCTATATCGATCATCCGCATACCTCTGCAGGACGAATCCCGACCGATAAGGGTTACCGATTCTATGTGAACGAACTGATGGAGATCGATCAGCTGAGCGAGAAGGATCAATCGAGCATCCAGACGGTGCTCCAGGGGAATGTTGAGACCGACGAGATCCTGAAGATCGCATCGAAGATCCTCGGAACCATCTCCCATCAGCTCAGTGTTGTCACGGCGCCGCAGATGACCTCCGGCATCTTCGAGAAGTTGGAACTGCTGCAGGTCTCCAGCAACCGGTTATTGGTGATCATTTCCATTCGGTCCGGTCTCGTGAAGACGATCATGATGGAGATCCACTCCGAGATCGCCCGGACGACGCTGGACCATGTCGCACGGCTTCTCAATGAGCGTCTCAGCGGACTCACCCTGAAGGAGATCCGCGATACCTTCGCGGAACGGATCCGCGAATATCAGAACGAGGAGTCAGGATTGATCCGTCTCTTCATCGAGTCCGTGGATAAACTGTTCGATGAGAACCGGAAGGATAAGATCCACATCGGCGGAACGACGAACATCATCTCCCAGCCGGAGTTCGACAATGCAAAGAACTTCAAGAGCATCATCGAACTGATGGATAACGAGGATATCATCATCCACGTGCTGGAGAACGGCGACGCGAAAGACGGCGGTGCAAACGTCACCATCGGAGAGGAAACGAAGATCGAACATCTGAAGGACTTCAGTATCGTGACGAAGACGTACAATGTCGGTGACGTCTCCGGCACCATCGGCGTCCTCGGACCGAAGCGGATGGAATATTCGAAGATGATCCCGCTGGTTGATTTTGTCGCCTCCACCATCTCGAACCTCTTCGAACGGCGTACGCCATAACGTAATTTTGAGAAACTTTATAACATCAAACGGAAGATCGAAAGGACAATGGAAGAACAAACAGTACAACCGGAGAGCGAACAGTCCCGGCAGGAAACACAGAACACTGAAACGCAGCCGAAATCGGAGGTCGAGATCCTGAACGAGAAGATCGTTGAACTTGAAGCACAGATCGCAGCGTCCAAGGACCAGCTGCTGCGCAAAGCGGCGGAATTTGAGAACTACAAACGCAGGTCGGAACAGAACTCGCTCAACTTTGCAAAATATGCAAGTGAAAGCGTCATCCTAGAACTGCTCCCCATCATCGATGATCTTTCCCGATCCCTGAAGAGCGGCAAGGAAAAGTCGGAGAACGATCCGTTCTACAAAGGGGTCGATCTGATCCTGAACAAATTCACCAAAGTTCTTGAGTCACAGGGAGTGAAAGCGATCGAGTCGGTCGGCAAGGAATTCAATGTGGATTTCCATGATGTGATGATGCAGGTGCCGAAGAGCGGCGTTGCGCCCCATACCATCATCGAGGAGATCGAAAAAGGATATTATCTGCATGACCGTGTCATTCGTCATGCAAAGGTCATTGTTGCAACATCACCAGAATCAGAGGAAGTGAAGAATTAAGCATGGCAGGTAAACGAGACTATTACGAGATCCTCGGTGTTCAGCGGAATTCAACCGAAGATGAGATCAAGAAGGCGTACCGAAAACTGGCGCTTCAATATCATCCGGACAGGAATCCGAACAACAAAGAAGCAGAAGAGAAGTTCAAGGAAGCGACCGAAGCATACGAGGTCCTGTCGGACCAGCAGAAGCGGCAGCGCTACGATCAGTTCGGTCATCAAGGCATGCGCGGCGGTTCGGATTTCCATCAATATCAGGATATCAACGACATCTTCTCGCATTTTGGAGATATCTTCGGCGGCGGTGGCGGCGGCGGTTCCATTTTCGAGGAGATGTTCGGCGGTCAGCAGCGCAGACGCGGCCCGCGTTCCGCCGGTGAACCCGGCTCGGATCTCCGCATCCGGCTGAAACTGACCCTGGAAGAGATCGCGACCGGCGTGGAGAAGAAACTCAAGATAAAAAAATGGAAGACCTGTTCGACATGCAGCGGCGGCGGCGCAAAACCGGGATCGCACAAATCCACCTGTCCGCAGTGTCAGGGTTCGGGCGAACTCCGTCAGGTCTCCCGCTCCATGTTCGGTCAGTTCGTCAATATCTCCGCCTGCGCATTCTGCGGCGGCACCGGACAGATCATCAAGGAGAAATGCCACACCTGCGACGGCGAAGGGCGTGAACAGGGCGAATCCACCATCAAGATCAATGTTCCGGCCGGCGTCACTGAGGGAAATTATATGACGCTGCAGGGTCAGGGAAATTCCGGCCGCCGCGGCGGTCCGGCAGGCGATGTGATCGTCGAATTCACTGAAGAGAAGCACAATTCCTTCGTCCGGAACGGCGACGACATCATCTACACCGCGCTCATCAGTTATCCCGATGCCGTGCTCGGTGCGGATGTGGAAGTTCCCACCCTCACCGGAAAAGCAAAAGTGAAGATCGATGCCGGCACTATGCCGGGCAAGATGCTCCGCATGAAAGAAAAAGGGATCCCGCATCTGAATTCCTACGGCCGTGGCGACCAGCTGATCCAGGTCCAGATCTGGGTGCCGCATAAAGTGAATTCGCGTGAGAAGGAATTACTCAAGGAATTGTCGGACAGCGAACATATCAATCCGACCGAAGAAGAAAAGAGCAAAAGCAAATCACTCTTCGATAAGATGAAGAATGTTTTTTCGTAAGGATCGGTCCGCCGTTTGAGATCCCGCAATGCGGGATTCCAAAAGCGGAACATGTCACAAAATGATCCCTTCGGGACGGGATGACAAAACAGCGCAAGCCTGCCTGCGGCGGACAAGTGTAGGGGTTGTTAACCTAAAAGAGAAAAAATAATAACGGAATGGATCTTCTGAAGAAGCTGAAAGAATATTTCGCCTTCACGAAGAATGAACAGACAGTGTTCCTCTTCCTTTCCGTTGTGTTTCTGGCAGGCGTTGCTGTTAAAGGCTATAAAGCATACATTGCTCCGGAAGATCTGCCGCAGTTCGATTACCGGCAGGAGGATTCGGTCTTCATGGCCCGCTCCATGACCGCCGCTGCCGATACGCTCTCCCCCGCAATGAAACAATTGCGGAAGATCGATCTGAACAAGGCGACCAAGCCGGAACTGATGGAGCTTCCAGGGATCGGCGAAGCAATGGCGGAACGGATCATCCTCCGCCGCGAAGAGATGGGACCATTTCGGACCGCAGAAGAATTAAGAAAAGTGAAAGGGATCGGCGAAAAGAAATTTGAAAAACTTAAACCGCACATCGAGGTCAAATGAAAGGCACTGAACGGTATCTCGCATTCATCATTGAGAGCAGACACATCACGGCCGTGGAGATCGCACACAGTCCGAAAGGAAAGACCCTCACCGCCGCCGGTTCGTTCGACTCCGAGATCGACTTCGACAGTCCGGAGGTCTACACCGAGATCGGTATGAGTACCCGTGAGAAGACTTTCGTCAAAGAGATCCAGATCTTTATGAAACGCGTCGCTGCCGGCGCGCATTTTTTCTCGTTCGGACTCAACACCAGAATGGCGATGCTGCAGCAGATCCCTGTCGAAGCAACATTGTCCGACGATGAGTTCAATCTTCATCTGAACTGGGAACTGAAGAATTATTTCCCTGATGCCACGCCGGAACAATATGTGGTCCAGCCGTACGCACTCGTGGGCGATGACGGCACCGCGGGTTCCAATGCGATGATCATCTCCGTCAAGAAGTCGTTCGTCAATTTCCTGAACAATGTCTGCTCCGAACTGCACGGCTCCATGCACATTCTGGACATCGATCAGTTCTGTGCGGAAGGCGCGCTGCTGTATAATTATCCTCATCTCGCCCAGAAGCGGACCGCGGTGATCGGTGTGGACGAAGAGACACTCGATGCAGGATTGCTGGTGAACGGAAAGAACTCCGATATCCGGACCATGAAATGGAACCGCCGCGATCTGACCACGATCGGGACCTATGCCAGGGATCGGGGAGCCGAAGTGATCTATATGCACGGCCGCATGGTCAGTCAAAAACTGGTCGACGCTGTTAAGGAGATCTCCCCGATCGACGTGGAACTGGCCGATCCGTTCCGGAAAGTGGCTCTTCCCCAGTCCATCAAAGGGGTTGATGAGATCAAGATGCGTCGGCAGGAGTTCACGGCTGCCGTCGGATTAGCAGTGCGGGAAGAATGATGAGAGTGATCGCCGGAAAGTATAAAGGACGGAAACTGGAAACCGTAAAGGATAATTCCGTCCGCCCTGCCACGGACAGAGTAAAAGGAGCGATCTTCAATGTGCTCCAGTCGCGCGTTCATTGGCCTTCATCGAAAGTGCTGGACCTGTATGCCGGCAGCGGCAGTGTGGGTATTGAAGCGCTCAGCCGCGGGGCATCGAACTGCATCTTTGTGGAGAAGAGCCGGAGCGCTCTGCAGTTTCTGAAAGCAAATATCTCCTCCATCGGTGCAGATGCAGAAGCGAATGTGGTCTACGGAGATGTGGATATGTTCGTGGAAGGGACACGGACGAAATTCGACGTTGTGTTCGCCGATCCGCCGTATGCACTGGAAGCCCTGAAGGAGATCCCGAACAAGATCTTTGCAAAAGACCTCATCGCGGAGGATGGATACCTGATCATCGAACATCCGACCCGGTACGAGTTCTCCGCAGGTTCTCTGTGGGAAGTGGTCGTGTTGAAGGAATATGGTAATACCAGCGTCTCATTTTTTCAACACCGAAAGAACGAACAATGAAGATCGCAATTTATCCCGGTACATTTGATCCGATCACCAACGGACATCTGGACATCATCGAACGCGCGGCACAATTATTCGACAGAGTGATCGTGACCGTAGCCGTGAACTCGTCGAAAACACCGATGTTCACCGGCGATGAGCGCGTAGAACTGATCCAAGCCATCCTCAAACAGAAACGGTTCAAGAATGTGACCGTGGAACGTTTCAACGGACTGCTTGTATCGTTCGCGAAGAAGAAAAAAGCATCCGCCATCATCCGCGGACTGCGTGCAATTTCGGACTTCGAATACGAATTTCAGATGGCGTTGATGAACAGGAAACAGTCGAATGACATCGACACCGTTTTTCTCATGCCGCATGAAAAATATACGTATTTGAACTCCAGCATCGTACGGGAGATCGCCCGGTTGGACGGTAATTTCAAGGATTTCGTCCAGCCCGTGGTCCATCGCGCGCTGAAGAAGAAACTGTCATTATGATCAAATCGTGCCGCAGTCTCACCCCTGCGGAGCTGTCGTCTATGAGAAAGGAATTGTCGTTACCGTGAAGTCGTTATCAAAGAAAGTCGCAAATGCTGAAGCCTCGCAGACCCTTGCACTGACCGCACTCGCAAAGAAATTGAAATCCGAAGGGGTCGATGTCGTATCCCTCACCGCCGGCGAACCGGATTTCCCCACACCGCGTCATATCAAAGATGCTGCCGTTAAGGCGATCGATGAGAATTTCACCAAATATACCATCAACGCCGGAATTCCGGAACTCCGTACTGCCATCGTCAACAAATTGAAGGAGGATAACAATGTTCTGGCGGATGCTTCGCAGATCCTCGTCTCGAACGGAGCTAAGCACTCCATCTTCAATGCACTCCAGGCGATCTGCAATAAGAATGACGAAGTGATCATCCCGGCTCCCTACTGGGTCAGCTATCCGGAGATGGTGAAACTGGTGGACGCTGTTCCGGTGATCCTGAAGACCACCGAGAAGACCGACTTCAAGATCTCCGCCGCACAATTGAAGAAGGCGGTCACTAAAAAGACAAAAGCGCTCATCCTCTGTTCCCCTTCCAATCCGACCGGTTCCGTGTATACTCCGGACGAATTGAAAGAGATCGCAAAGGTCATTCAGAAATCCGGTATCTTCGTGATCGCCGATGAGATCTATGAGAAAGTGATCTATGACGGCGCTGTTCATTTCAGTCTCGGTTCCATTCCCGAGATCAAAGATCAGGTCATCACGGTGAACGGCGTTTCAAAAGCGTATTCCATGACCGGCTGGAGGATCGGCTTCCTTGCCGCCGCACAACCGGTGGTGGATGCTGCGGAAAAAGTTCAGAGCCAGGTCACGTCGGGACCGAATTCCATCGCACAGAAGGCCGCAACCGCCGCCTTTGCCGGAAGTGACGACGAAGTGAAAAAAATGACCGCTGAATTCAAACGCCGTCGTGATTTTATCCATGCTGCAATGACAGCCATCCCCGGGATCACATCCACCATGCCCGGCGGTGCGTTCTATCTGTTCCCGAACGTAAGTGCTTTCTACGGAAAGAGTTACAACGGCTTCAAAGTGAAGAACAGCGACGATTTGGCGCAGTTCCTCATCAAAGAAGCTCAGGTTGTAACTGTGCCGGGAAGCGGATTTGGCGCGAACAATAACATCCGTCTCTCATACGCCTGCTCCATGCAGGAGTTGGAAAAGGCAGCATCACGGATGAAGGATGCGCTCGCAAAATTGAAATAGCGTATTCTATGTTGCTTATCGGTTCTTTGATAATCCGGATTACGCAGAAATAATTTCACATTTTTATCATTCCACCATTTTTCAATTCACTATGCCGACATACGATTATAAATGTTCAGACTGCGGACATACCTTCGAGGAGCTCCAATCCATGAAGGATGATGCTCTCGTCACCTGCCCGAAATGCGGAAAAGAAACTCTGGTCCGTTTGATCGGCGGAGGAGGCGGGATGATCTTCAAAGGCTCCGGTTTCTATCTGACCGATTATAAGAGCGGTACAGGATCGTCGGCTGCCTCTCCTCCCGCACCGAAGACGGAATCAAAACCGTCGTCTGCGGATTCCTCCGCAAAGAGTTCTTCGTAAGATTCATACAACGATCCCCGGAAGTTTCTTCGGCTGCTGCCGAACAACCCGGGGATTGCTGTTTCATGGCATGTCTGCAGTGATGAGGTAAGGAGCGGAGTGCGAAAATTCAATGCGGCGGTGAATCACAAAAAGGACCGATACCGGAATTCCTTCCGGAGCTCCTCCCTCGTCAGTTTCCGGATCACATACCACGCGATCCCGATTGTAACGGCAACAGAAAGAAACATCAGCAGAAGGGCGTTTTCCTGCACGCTTGGCATGCTCAAATATTGTGAAAGGGATTGATACGATTGTATTGTGGATACGGTCGTCCAGAGTGATCCTGCCGCAAGTGTTACAATATAAGCGCGCCGTCCCATTTCCATTCTTTTGAGCATCATCACCGATGCGCCGATCAGCGCCACCGCCAGAGCGATCTCAAGATATGCCCCTGCCGGCGACGGCATCAATGATTCCAACATCCCATTAGTCAGACCAAGTCCGTTCATCCGGGTCAACGTATCAAATGCGGTCATGCTGCGGATCGTTTCGTAGATCTGGTACAGCGAGATGAAGATCGATAGAACGGAGAGCGTGGTAACAAATCGCGAACGGATCGGAACGGCCGAAGAAGAGTCGTCTGGGAATGTCATAAGGATCGGATGGTGGAATTATTCAATGAACGCTGCGGTGAATGATCAGAGCGTTGTGAATCCTTTGCGCAGCAGTGTGTCACCGGCCCGTTCAGCCTCTTTTTTCGTCTCGAAGGAGAGACGGAATGTCCCTCCCCGTCCGTCACGGATCTTTAAAAGTTCGATATCCTTGATATTGATATTTGCACGGGCCAACGATGTCGTCATTTCGGAAAGGACTCCCGGTTCATCCGGTGCGGAGACATAGACCTCATACAACGGGTGAAGGAATCCTTTGGAGTTCTTCGGAATGGCATCCCGCAATTCCTTTGCTTTTGTGAACCGGACTTCGAACGACTTCCTTCCTGCCGGTGTACGAAGATCCTTCTCGAAGGCTGAGAGCATAGTGGAGAATTCCTTGATGATGATTCCGATATCCGCTGCATTGCTCTCCAGAATATCCCTCCACATTCCGTACGGACTGGAAGCGATCCGAGTGATATCGCGGAAACCGCCCGCCGCCAGCTGAAGGAACGCGGGATGCGCCTTGTTCTTTCGTCCCGCTAAATTCATCATCGCAACAGCGATCAACTGCGGAAGATGGCTGATGGCCGCCGCCACCGTATCATGTTTCTGTGCATCAAGGAAGAGGATCCGTGCTCCGATGGAGTGCAGAATGGAGATCAACGGAGCGATCTTTTTTCTGGTCGAGGGACCGGCGCAGAGTACATAGGTGGCATTCTGGAACAGCAGCGGATCGGCATGTTCGATCCCTTTTCCTTCGGATCCGGCCATGGGGTGACCGCCGACGAAGATGCCGTTCCGGACGAAGAAATTCTTCGCTGCGCGTACGATCAGATGTTTAG
>CALRIY020000005.1:0-70388 GCA_943364975.1 Synechococcus sp. UW140 | reverse complement strand
GACATATGCATAATGGTGCGGACGGTGCAGCGTCACTCCGAAGATCCTTTTGACATCGATGTCGGAACGGAACCGGACGGGATGTTTTTTATAGAACAGCGGATCGAATTGATAGCGCAAGGCATGCCGCAGACATCGTTTAATGTCGGAAAATTGTTCCGGGTGTTCCACGATCAGACCGCTGCTCTTTTTGACCCGCACCTTCAGATCCAACAGACGGAACCCCAGTTCGGTATCATCACGGAAATACAGATTGTCCTCTACGGAATTGAACTGTGTATCATATCCTCCCGTTTTCAGGAATATTTCCCTGCGGACGAACAAATTGCACGGAATGAATGAAAGATATTCATCATTGTCGAACCGCCGGACATCTTTCTTCGTTTCCTGATAGATCGTCCTCCCCTCCAGCACATCGACATCATCCGGCTGCAGAATTTCAAACGCATTCTTCAGCCAGTCAGCATGGACAATGACATCATCTTCCAAAAAAACGATGAAGGTACCGGAAACACTCCTCGCACCGATATTCCGGGCATTGGAAGGTCCGCCGTTCGGTAACGAAATCACCGAACATCGGAACGGCACTTCGATCTCGGTCATCAGGTCTGCTGTACCGTCCGTCGAACCGTCATCCACAATACAGACCTCGCATTGTGCCATATCGAAACGCTGCACAGCGAGCGACTCAAGGCATTTCCGGAGAAGTGCCTTGCGGTTGTACGTGGTGATCACGATGGAAAAGAAGTGTGCCATTATTTTGAGAATATCAGACCAAATGTTTTACAATAACCGATGATGATGGAGCCGGCCTTTTGCCGCATGGCCGGTCTGAAGAGCGCCAAGAGAGACCATGCACCGATCCTGATCAGTGATCGGAGGGCGATAACGAATCTCACAGCAATTCGGGATGCCGGACCGTGATTTTTCCGGTAGAACAGGAAGAGACTACGGTGATAATGCAGAAGACGCCGTTCGGTAAAATGCCCCTCTTCTCCTCCGCCGAAATGAGTTATGGATGCGGATGGAACAAAATGGATATCATATCCTGCATTTTTAATTCGATAGCAAAGATCGGTCTCTTCAAAATACATGAAATAGGACTCATCCAACAGTCCGACGGAATCCAGCACAGACCGCCGGACCATCAAACAGGATCCCTGCACAAAATCGACGGAGAACGGTTTGGAATAATCCTCGAACAGCGACTTATGTCGTCCGAAGAGCCTTGAACGGGGGAAAAAACGGTCCAAAAAGAATGATTCACTGACAAAATTCCACGTATTCGGAAATCGTACGCCGGTGAACTGCTGTGTTCCATCCCCGTTCAAAACTGTCGGTCCGATCGCTGCTACAGACTCATTCGCATCAAGATATTCAACCATCGTATCCAGTGCATTGGTATTCACCAATGTATCAGGATTTAATAAAAGAACATACCGTCCTTTGGAGTCCCGGATCGCCTGATTGTTTGCCGCAGCAAATCCTACGTTGGTGCGGTTACCGGTCACCTGCACGGAAGGAAAAGCGTTCCGGACAATTTCGACCGTCCCATCCGTCGAGTCATTATCCACAAGAAGGATCTCGATGTGAATCCTTCTCCTCGGAGTTCCTTTCTCGATGGAGGCGAGACAGTCCAATACGTACTGCCGGCAGTTCCATGTGACGATGATGATAGAAAGATCAATCATGGCTTTCCAATCCGACAAGTTTGGAATAGATCCTCGAACATGTATTCAGAGTGACCGCGATGACATGTCCTGAATCGATCACTTTACTGCTCATCATCCGGAGGATCTCTTTATCCTTCACAATACGATTGATCTGAATCTCATGTCGCTGCCGAGCGATCCATGCTCTGTTCCGGACAAGCCAGGCGTAGGATCGGATGATTCCGCTGAACGACTTTCGTTTGAAGAAGAGACTGAGAAAGATCTTCACTGCCGCATCGGCGGCAAAATACGGAAGCAGTTTGATCAGTGTCGTCGTCTCGAATAGGATGAGTGCATTGAGCATTCTGTTCCGTTCCTGATAGAACGTTGAAAAAGCAGAGAGCTGTTTCTTTGTCGTTACGCTGCCCCGGTGATAAACGATGGACCGCTGCGACATCATGACCGGTCCTCCCATCAAACGCGTTTTCCATGAAAGGAAGACATCTTCCTGATACAGGAAATACTCTTCCGGAAAGATAGCCCCGCTCCGGTCATTGCGCAGGATCAACGATGCACCTCCGGCAAAGAAGACCGTCGACAGATCGCTGAACACACGCATGATATTGTATCCGATAAAGTTGATCGATCCGTTCATCGTATAGAACTGTTCCGGGACATCATCCGTGATCACTTTGGAAGTGACCACGCCGGCATGATTCGCATTGAAGGTCCTCAATAATTCCGTCAGCCAATGCGTATCGACCACCGTGTCGTTGTTCAGCAGTACCAGATATTCTCCAGAAGCCGCTGCCGCACCGAGATTATTTCCGCCGGTGAATACCCGGTTCATTTCCGAACAGATCAGTTTCACTTCCGGGAACCGCTCACGGATCAATGCAACGCTGTTGTCGCTTGAAGCATTGTCGACAACGATGATCTCTATATTTCGATACTCCTGTTCACGGACGCTGTTCAAACAATCAACGAGAAGCTCTTCACCGTTGTAATTGACGATGATGATACTGATCAAGCCGGATTGTACCGCACTGTTACTCACTGAGCATCCTCCTCAACTCTTCCGGCGGTGTCCATACCGTTACCTGTTTCCATGCACCCCACCGCAGCGGAGTATTTTTGACGATCCATGCACGGGTAAGAGCGATGGTACTTTTCGAAAAGAGCATCATCAAGAATCCCCATCCGGACATTTTGAGCTTTGCCGATGGCGAAGAATGCTTCCAGACATTCCGCAGAACGGAAAGACCTTGTGAATACCTTCGTTCCATAAAGAATGCGATCGCAAGCCGCTGACGATGATAGGTCAATGCATCTGTAAATTCTGCGGAATACGACGCACACCTCGGATCGTTCCGGTACTGTTCCAGCACGTTGATCTTTGCCGTCAGAAGTTTCACTTCATTCGAGCCCAATGACTGCATCGTGTAGCGGTAAATGGAGAGGATCTCATCGACATACCGAAAACGGACGCCGTTCAACGCCATCCGCGCCCAGCACTCCACATCCTCCGCATGCGAGTGAAGTGCGGTATCGAACGGATATTGACGAATGACCTCCGTTCTGAATATTAAGGAGTGAATGAGCATCGCAAACGTGCGATTGTTCTCAAACAAAAGAGAGCGTACGGCATCCGTACCGGGCATTTCCCCCGGAAGAGTGCGGGAATATCCCTGTCCGCTTTGAAAAGTCATATAATCGGTATAGACCACATCCACTGCCGGATCTTTGAATTGGGGAACGGTCGATGCAAGCCGCATCGGGAGGATGATGTCATCGGCGTCCAGGAATTGAAGGAATTCACCCTGAGCAACGTTCGCACCGTGATTGCGGGCCACGGAAGGACCTGAATTCGATTGTCGGATATAGCGAAAGCGTCCGTCCTTCGCCGTAAACTCGGCCGCAATGGATGCCGTGGAATCGGTCGATCCGTCATCGATCATGATACATTCCCACGCGGAATATGTCTGCCACAGAACACTTTCGAGCGTATCGCGGAGATACCGTTCGGAATTATAGCATGGAATAATGATGGAGACCAAACCGTTCATGCTCTTCTCCATCTCAACAGGAACCGGAGGGAATACTTCACACCGTAGTACGCGATCTTGAATGCCTGATCCCATGCTCTATCATTTTTTGCAAGCCAGAGATGATATTTTAACTGATACAGCACCGATCTCATCAGAACGAAACGGGAATATCGGCCGCCGAACAGTGAGCAAACGGTCATCACCTCCAAAAATAGTTTCAATTTGTTCTGACTGATCGATCCGTCCGCATTCGCACGGTAATACATCACCGGCTCATTCAGCAGTGCAAAGGTGAATTTTTCCGTTACTCTGATCCAATATTCCCAGTCATGAGTAATGCGGAGCTGAGGTTCCAACGCACCAGTCTCTTTGACTACATGGCGTTTCATCAGCACGGTGGACGAGATGATCGGATTCCCCTTCAGGAAAAAATCGCCGTGATGACGATTGAGATCATCGATATTCCCCAATCCGCGGTATGGATGGAATTGTTCTGTCGTTCTGGTGCTGCCATGCATGAGATACGCTCCGGCACAAAGACAATCCGCATCAGGATGGTCACGGAAATACGCGACCTCTTTTTCTATGGCATCCTCGATCAGAATGTCGTCGGAATCAAAGACCATCACATACCGTCCGGTGAAATGTTTGAATCCGTAATTGACCGCATCGGATTTTCCTTTGTTCTCGGAAAAGGGATGAACGACCGCCGTTACGAATCTCTCCCGGTGCCGATCCACCCAGGCAGTGACCACTGCGACGGTATCGTCGGTCGAACCGTCATCGATCACCAGAAGTTCGATCCTTTGGTATGTTTGACGGCGGATACTCTCCAGCGTTTCCGGAACGAGACCGGCACGGTTGTATGTGGGAACGATGATCGAGACGAGAGGGTCCATCATTCCAACCCCATCTGGCGGAACAGAGTTTTGTAACGCTGTTCATAGGTATGATCCTTCAACACACGGCGGTACCCTGCATCCGCAATGGCTTGCCGTTCTTCTTCATGGGACAAATAGTAGCGGATCTTCTCGAGCAATTCGGCTTCCGTGGAAAAACAAGCGATCTCCTTATCCGGGATGAAGAATTCCTCCATCCTCTCAGTTTGTTCGCTCAACAGAAAACCGCCGCAGCCGGGGATCTCGAACGTCCGTCCTTTGATCTGATTCCTGAAATTTGTCTGCGACGAAGCGGTAAGATTCAAGTTGATCCTGCTGCTGCTGAAGAGATCGATCATCTCCTCCTGTGTGATCCTTGTCGCGTTGACGATCCGGTTCAATCGCTGTTCGGAGAGAAGACGGAGCTTTCGGGCATAGATATGACGGCGGCGGAGATTCCAATGGGTCCCTCGCACAGTGAGTGCAACCCCTGCATCTCTCAGCCGTTTCATCACTTTCTGTCGTTCGCCGTGCGCCTGACCGACGAACGAAACATCCGCCGTCAGCGGTAAATCCTTTTTCACATAAAGATGATGGTTCACCCCCCATTGTGTCAGCAGGACATTCCGGTATCCGACCGCTTCATACTTTTTCAGGGAATGGATGTCCGTCGTCGAAACAAAGGAAAAACATTTCGCCCAATGCTGCGTGAACGATTCGAATCTCCAGTGATCATCAGCGAACCAGTTGAATGTGACGGTCGAAGTCTGTTCCTTGATCTGTGTGAGGATCTCGGGATCAAATTGATCGGTATAGAGGAACGTGAAGAGCAGATCCGGTCTGATATCCTTCACTTTTTCCATCAGTAACTCGGTCATCTTCCGTGAACCGTGCTGCCGGAAGAGCGTCATAAAATCGAAATACTCAACGGTGTGTCCCATCCGGTTGAGAGATTCATAGAAATTATAATGCTCAAAACTGAATCCGCGTTCGGGGATACCGTAATCGTATTTCATGCCGGCATAGAGGATCTTCATGACCGCTCTCTCCGAAAATGGAACATCCCCAATCCGTACTGAAGACCGGAACAGTTCGCAGTCTCGTCGTGTTCCGTGAACCGGCCGTCATCACCGACAGAGGCGAAATCGACAAGGACCAATTCGTTGAAATATCCGAGGATCGTTTCCGGTGCGTGGATGCGGTGTGCATTGAATTCCACCCGCTCTTGACCGACGGGCGTGGAAAAATACAGGTCCCCTCCAACCGCGAGGATCCTCTGCAGTTCCTTACATGCTTTCACCGATCCTTCAGGATCGAGTTCATCTCCGTATCGGCCGAGACCGATATGTTCGATCACGTGAAGGCAGGAAAGGCTCTCGACTGATCTGTCGGGAAACGGCAGAGCGAGGATGGTCCCCGCCCGCGATGTTAAATTCCGGATGTTCACCTGGAGCGGACGGAAATCGATGAATTCAACTTTCACGAATCCCGTCAGCGGTGCGATCATGTTGATCTGTGATGCAATATCCACATGCTTTTCCCTCTTTGAGGCCGCTACTTTTCCGGCGCACCAGGCACTTTGGTGGAAATAGTGGGGATCGAATGCGGTCACGCTTGTGGCGTCCGACAACTGTGGATTCAGATAACGCCATTCCGTCTTCTGATGCGACCGCCGTTGATAACGGAGGAATTGCCGCAGGTACGCCGGTGTTCCCGCCAGCGAGGAAAGGAATGTTCCGTTCCTGAGCGGTACGAGGATCAGCTGCTGGATCAAATGTTTGAGCGGCATAGGATCATGATTGAGTTGAAAGCATTCGGCGGTTGACCAGCAGAATACTGATAAGATAGATCGAATTCCCGATGAGGATCGCAAAGACGATCCCGTAGAGTCCGAACGAAAGACAGCCGATGATATATCCGGCAACAGAGACGACTGCCGAGAGGATCTTCGGGACGAGATACGCATCGGGTCTCTGGAGTGCAAATCCCACCAGCGCAAGTGTCTGACCGACATAAAAGATCCCGAGTCCCAACGTCAAGAGAAGCAGCAACGTCGTATCAATCACGTATTCCTTCGTGCTGAGCAGATGGATGACAGTTTCCCCGCCGAAGAAGAGGAATATCCCGAAAATGGTAAAGAGCAGGAACGTCCCTGCCGACGCGATCTTGATGAGCGAATACCCTTTCAGTCTTTCCGTTGCCGCTTCGGAAGCGAATTTGCCGTAGATCGACGGGGTCATGAACTGGATGAACACACCATACACGATGACGATCGAATTATTCACCAGACTTGTTGAGAGTCCGTACTTGCCCACATCACTCGTCGTAAGATACGAATTGATGATCCATCGTTCACCGTTGAACTGGAACCAGCTGAGCCATCCCCAAAGGACGAAAGGCCAGCCGTACATCAGAACTTTCTTCCATGATTCTGTCCGGACCGATCGCATCAGTTCCACAGACGGCGCACCGCCGAGCTGACGGCGGTACAACAGCAGCCGGACGAGCAGGAACAGCGCCATCGCAGAGACAATGGCCGTCATGATCACTGATGCGTTCATAGTGAAGAACGCTGCAGCAAGGAACAGGAAAAGAACAACAAAGGATTTCTCCAGCACCTGGATAATGGAGATCTCCTTCCGCAATTTCATTGCATTGAACAGGCCGGCGAACGGCGTCACGATCACGGAGATCACGATCAGCACAACGGCGGCGCTCACGAACATAGGATCCATTCCGAATGTCAGTATTCCGACAAGACCCGCTGCAACGGCACACGCAGCGAGGATGAAGGATGCCCGTTTCATCACCTGCAGTACGGAACGGAGATATGCAGAACGCTGATCATCGGTTTTGGAAAATTCAAAATAGTATCGGACAAATCCCTGTTCCAGCGGTCCGAAAAATGAGAGGGACAGTAGACCGCCGAGACTCGTCACCAGCACGAACTGTCCGTATTCCGCCGGACCGACTGACGTGGTCAGTTTGATAGAGGCAATACTGAGGATCAACGAGAGTGCCTGTCCCCATCCCATCCACGAGATCTGGGAGAGATGGTCCCTGTTGACCGCGATCTCGCTGATCCCGAAACGGGACAACATTCTGTTGATGAATCCGATCATTCACCCGCCTCGCAGACTGCGAACAAACGGAAATGATAGTGAGGACGGATGATGCCGAGCTTCGTCAGTACCTTGCCGAAGAACCGGACAGGAGCGAAACCGATCAGTGCCAGCGGATTGATCCCGTCCCCTTTCTTCACGGTGACATTCGAAAAATGTTTTTTGAGCGCATCGTGCAGTGACTGCTGCGTGAAAAAATTCCGGTGATCCAGTTCCGCAAAGTGCTCATACAAGAGACCTTCTCTGATCAGTCCTTCCACATTCTCAGAGTTCGGTGTGGTGAACAGCACCTTTTTCCGGGCAAGACGTTTCGCTTCCGTCAGCAATGCATCCACATCCGGAACATGTTCGATCACTTCAAAACAGTAGACCGTGTCGAACGATTTGTCGGCATACGGGACCTTCCCGTCGATGACGACTGCCTCCACTCCCCGTTCTTTTGCTTTCGCGACATACGCTTGATTGACATCCGCTCCTTTGACGCTGTATCCTTCCTTCATCAGCGCTGCGGCGTAATTTCCCGTGGCGCAGCCGAGATCCAACAGTGTTCCGACAGAATTCCTGCGGATGAATGCGAGCAGTTGACGGGCAACCGAACCTTCCGGCATCGAATTGTAATATGTCGTGGTGTCCCGGAAAACGATATTGCGGATCTCCTGACCGATCATGATAGTTGAGCCTTCCTGACGGAATAGAGCAGACTGATACCGGAGAGCGAGCGGGCAGCAACTGCAAAACGGACAAAGAGGATCGGTGCAAGAAGGAACCGCGCCGCTCTTCCGAAGTAGGTTTGATAATAGAGGAGGATATTCTGGTACATCACCAGACGGAGCTTTGCCGGCGCCTGTTTTGTGCTTTGACTTCCGTAGTGGATGACCGATGCGTCAGGTGTGAAATAGATCTTCCATCCTTTTCGCTTCACGCGCTGACACAGGTCCACATCATTGTAGAGAATAGAGAATCGTTCATCGAAGATCATTCCATCCAATGCGGAGCGGCGGATGAGTATGCATGTCGCATCGGGCTGATCGATCTCCTTCTCCGCATCATGGGCGAAATCGGTCATCAGATACTTCCGGTTCAATCCGTGAAGAGAACAATACATCGCCACCGCATTACCGACGGTCGGGAACCGTTTGCAGGAGTGCTGAAGTTCGCCGTTCGGCTGAATGAGTCTGCAGGAGACGATCCCTGCATCGGAATGCTGATCAAGGAAACCTGTCAGAGTGTTGACGGTGCCGGAATTCACCACTGTATCACTGCCGAGCAGGAGGATATAGTCACCGGTGGAACGGGAAAAACCGATATTATTACCGCCGGCATAACCGGAATTGACGGGATGCTCGATGAGAGTGACGTGCGGGAATTCGGTGCGGACCATGGCCGCTGAACCATCCTTCGATGCATTGTCCACCACGATCGTTTCAAAGGAACAGCTCGGAGGGAATGATGCGAGTGAAGCAAGACAGCCGCGCAGCAGCTGTTCGGTATTCCATGATGTGATAATGATCGATAATTTCATGGAACTAAATTTTGAGTTCTTTCATGACCGTACCGAGGTCCTTATCCCCTCGTCCCGACAGATTGACGATCACGATCTGCTCCGTTGTCATGGACGGTGCAAGTTTCATTGCATAGGCGACCGCATGCGATGATTCCAATGCGGGAATGATCCCCTCTTTCTTCGCCAGCAGCTGAAGACCGTCCAATGCCTCCGTGTCGGTGATGGAGACATATTCCACATAAAGATTGTCCTTCAGATAGCAATGTTCAGGACCGACTCCGGGATAATCCAGTCCGGCAGAGATGGAATGTGCGATCTCGATCTGTCCGTTCTCATCCTGCAGAAGATACTGCATCGATCCGTGCAGAACACCCTGTTTCCCTTTTGCAAGCGCTGCGGAATGTTTCCCCGAATCGAGTCCATACCCCGCTGCTTCGACGCCGATCAATTTTACCTGCGGTGTATCATTCAGGAACGGATAGAACATACCCATAGCATTGCTTCCGCCCCCCACACAGGCGATCACTGCATCGGGGAGCCGATGTTCGCTCTCCAGGATCTGTTTCCTTGTTTCCGTACCGATCACCGATTGAAAATCGCGCACCATCATCGGATACGGATGCATGCCGACCACCGAACCGATGATGTAGAATGTGTCATTCACATTCGTCACCCAGTCCCGGATCGCTTCACTCGTAGCATCCTTCAACGTTTTGCTTCCCGAAGAGACTTTGCGTACCTCCGCACCGAGCAGTTTCATTCGGTATACATTCGGCGCCTGCCGCTCCATATCCTCTTCACCCATATACACGATGCATTGAAGTCCGAACAAAGCGCAAACAGTCGCTGTGGCCACTCCGTGCTGTCCCGCCCCCGTTTCCGCAATGATTCGTTTCTTTCCCATCCGCTGGGCGATCAGGATCTGACCGATCGTATTGTTGATCTTATGCGCGCCGGTATGGCAGAGATCCTCGCGCTTCAAATAGATCTTTGCTCCGCCGGCGGCGGCAGTCAACCGTTCTGCAAAGAACAACGGTGTTTCACGCCCAACAAAATATTTCAAATAATAACGGAATTCCTTTTGAAACTCCCGATCATCTTTGAGCTTCAGATACCATGAAGTGAGTTCTTCTGCGGCCGGAAGCAGTGTTTCGGGAATGTATCGTCCGCCGAAGAGACCGAAGTGTCCCCGTTCGTCCGGTACGTTAGGATATGTGCGGTTGGCTGCCATGCTCATTCTGATTCCATCAATTGTTCCAGCGCTGTCCGTGCGTTCAGGACGAACTGCCGTACCTTTTCATGATCTTTTATTCCGGGTGTGATTTCCACGCCGCTGCTCACATCTACTCCCCACGGCTGAGCAGTTTCAACGGCCGAGGTGACATTCTCCGCGTTCAATCCACCCGCAAGGATGATCTTTCCGAATTCATTCGCTTCGCGCGCCAGGAGCCAGTTGAATTTCTTTCCGGTTCCGCCGAATTCTTTCTCATCGAATGCATCCAGGATGAACGCTGTGCTTTTAAAATCGTCAAAATAAACATTTCGGAGCGAATCATTCACACGGAATGCCTTGATCGCATTCCCGAATCTGTTCACGTAGTCCGGATCCTCATCACCGTGGAACTGGCAATAGGTCAGTTTTACCAGCGCACCGATCGACTTCACGGATGCGGGGTCCTCATTGACGAAGATCCCGACAGTCTGGATCTTTCCGCGCACCTTATCCGCGATCTCCTTCGCGCTCTGGGGAGCGATATACCTTTTGCTCTCCTTGAAGAAATTGAATCCGATCGCCGTTGCTCCTGCATCGACAGCAGCGGCAGCATCGTCATAATTCGTGATCCCGCAGATCTTGATGAAATATGGGCTCACGAATTTCTCCCGTCCGCTCCAAGCAGTTCGAACAACGCTTTCCTTCTGTCGGACTGGGCCATCAGCTGTTCTCCGACGAGCACTGCGTCAAAACCGGCTTGTGCAAGCCGCTGAACGGTATTATGATTTTTAATGCCGCTTTCGCTGACGGTGATACAGGAATTCGGGATGAAATTCTTCAGCATCAACGAGAGATCGACATTCACGCTGAAATTCTGAAGGTCCCTGTTGTTGATCCCGATGATCTTCGCGCCGGCATCCAACGCACGCTCGATCTCCTCTTTTGAATGGCATTCCACCAGAACGGAAAGAGAGAGGTCATCGGCGGTTGTCATGAAGGACCGGAGCTGCCCGTCATTGAGCGCCGCCACGATCAGCAGAACAGCATCGGCTCCGATGCAGCGGGCTTCGTAGATCTGATATTCATCGATGATAAAATCCTTCCGGAGGATCGGAAGGTACGATGCGATCTTTGCAGCGGCAACATATTCCGGTTTGCCGTGGAAATACTTCTCGTCGGTCAGTACGGAGATCGCCTGAGCTCCTCCCTCTTTATATTCACGTGCGATCTTTGTCGGGACAAAATCCTTCGTGATCACACCTTTGGAAGGCGATGCTTTCTTGATCTCGGCGATGCATGCGATCCCATCCTCGTTCTTCAGCGCTGCTTCAAAATCGATCGTTGCCGGCATCTGCCACGCTTTCTCCATCATCTCTTCGAACGGCTGGACACGTTTGAGTTCGTCCACTTCGGTCCGTTTATGGAGCAGTATCTCTGTCAGTTTATTATTCATTGATCTGGGTGACCTCTTTCGGCGTAATTTTCACTTTCACCTGACGGATGCGTCGTTCATTCTTCTTCACAACCGTGAAGATGATATTTTCATACTTGATCTCTTCATGCAGTTCGGGGATCCGCTCGGTCAATTGATGGAGGAAGCCGCTGATAGTATCATATTGCGCATCTTCGGGGATCTCCGTCGCGAACCGTTCATTGAAGTCATTGATGGAGATGCCGCCGTTGACGAAGGCTGTTCCGTCACTGGAGGTCTCGACATCGCTCTGTTCCTCATCATATTCGTCGCGGATCTCTCCAACGATCTCTTCCACGATATCCTCGATGGTGATGATCCCCTCCGTCCCTCCGAATTCATCGATGACGATCGCCATGTGCTGACGGTTCTTCTGAAGTTCCTTCAGCAGCACGCTGATCTTCTTGGATTCCGGAACAAGGTACGCGGGACGCAGGACATCCTGCAGAATGATCAGGTCGCGGTGTTCCAGCATACCGATCAGATCCTTCGTATAGATGATGCCGATGATATTGTCGATCGAATCGCGGTAGACCGGTACCCGGGTGAATCCCTGATCGATGAGCGATTGAAGCAGCCGGTCTCGTTGTGTCGCAATATCCACGGCGAACACATCGGTCCGCGGAACCATCACTTCCTTCACGGTGGTATCGGTGAATTCCAGGATACTTTTGATCAGTTCATGTTCCGTCTTATCAATGGCTCCGCTCCGTTCCCCTTCCTCCAGGACCTGGATCACCTCCTCTTCGGAGACATGTTTCCTCTTCACAGGATTGAACTTTTCGAACAATGATCGGAAGAACGGTATTTTCTTTGGCTCAGACATGATGGTACGAGTTCGTCGACTCGACAAGCTCCTTCAATTTTCTTTTTGCTTTTCCGCTGGCAACAGCATCCTGTGCCAACATGACTCCTTCACGGATCGAACCGGCAATTCCGGCGATATACACTGCGGCACCAGCATTCAGGACCACAATATCATGAGGAGCTCCTTTTGTTCCATTCAGAACCGCTTCGATCACAAGACGGTTCGTCTCAATATCGCCACCGTATAAGGCATCGAGCGCAGCTTTCGGTAAACCGACAGAATCATGAGAAAAGGTGTGTGTCGTAACAGTCCCGTTCTGTATCTCGCTGATCCTCGTTTCGCCGATCGTGGAGAGTTCATCCATTCCGCCGTCTCCATGAACGATCAATGCCCGTTCCGTTCCAAGATCAAGCAGCACATTGGCAAGCGTTTCAGTGAGTCCCCGCCTGAACACACCCAGCACCTGCCTCTTCGCACCTGCAGGATTTGTCAGCGGTCCTAAAACATTGAAGATCGTCCTCATCCCTAATTCTTTTCTGACTGGCATAGCATATTTCATGGCGCCATGCAGAAGGGGGGCAAACAGGAATGCCAGTTTAATATCGTTCAAGCATTGTTCAACACGTTCTTTTTCCAGTTCGATCTTCACTCCAAGAGCTTTCAGGACGTCAGCGCTTCCGCACTTACTGGAGACCGCACGATTTCCGTGTTTTGCAACAACGGCACCGGCAGCGCTGGCAACGATGGCTGAAGCAGTGGAAATATTGAAGGTGCCGAGCCCGTCCCCTCCTGTACCGCAGGTATCGATGACATTCGTGTGCTGAGTATTGATCTTCGTTGCCACTTCCCGCATGGCAAGAGCCGCACCGGCTATTTCCTGGGTCGTTTCCCCTTTCATGCGCAGTGCGGTCAAAAATGCTGCGATCATTGAATCTGTCGCTTTACCGGACATGATCTCCCGAACGCATTCATAGGATTCATGCTTCGTCAGGTCTGTTTTTTCAACTAATTTATGGATCGCATTGGCTATCATAGATTGAATTTACTCTAAAACTCGTTGATATTCAATAAGTTACGCGCTCCAGGAACAATCCTTTCGCCGGTGCTGCTTGTCCTGCCTTTGACCTGTCCTTTGCTCTTACAATGGCGGTGAAGTCTGATTCTTTCGTGTACCCTCTTCCCACGTTGACCATTGTTCCGACCAGAGCACGGACCATTCCCTGAAGGAATCTGTTTGCGCGGACATGGTAGATCAGTTTCGGACCATTCACCGTCCAATCGGATTCAAAGACCTCACACAGATGGTGTTCTACCTCTGAATCGGACTTACAAAACGATCGAAAGTCGTGGATTCCGATGATGGATGCTGCAATTCTATTCATGGCATCAATATCGAGATGATAACCGCATTGCCAGCAAAAATTCCTGTCGACCGCTGTCGGTACCGGACTGATATAGTACCGATACTCGCGGGTAACGGCGCTATAGCGTGCGGAAAAGTCCGAATGTACTTCATCTGCGCCGGTAATAACAATATCATCCGGAATGTTGCCGTTCAGCGCCCTTTGAAATTCAGATGGGGTCATACCGCTCGAAGTATGAAAACTGGCAACCTGACCGCGTGCATGCACTCCGCTGTCGGTCCTTCCTGCCCCCACTATTCCTATCTCCTCCTGAGTGATCTTTCTGAGAGCATTCTCGATTTCTTCTTGAATGCTCCGACCGTTCGGCTGGCGCTGCCATCCGACATACTCAGTGCCGTCATATTCGATTGTTATTTTGATCGTCCGATTCATACAAAAAAGCCCCGCTGTGCGGGGCTCGAATTAAAATTTATGGATGAGACTAAGTCTAACTCCATCAATCTGTTGCCCGCTTTCTATCAAGGAGGATTCTAGCCACCATGAGCCGACGGCATCATTCGACCGTTGATTGTACAGCCGTGCTAACCGGGCGGCATTGATGGCGCTGACGATCCGGTTCACAACGACGGCAGCGATGATGAACTGTGAATTGTTCAGGACCCGTTCGCTGGAGACTCGCATCGCCCGGAATTCCCTCCGATTTGCTTCCGTATCCCACTTCCAGGAATACCCTGCATTTACATCATACAGCCGTTCCAATTCCCTGTCCCTCAGCTTTTTATCGTTATACTCATATGAATCGTTGAAATTGCCGACATTCACGAAATACTGGTCATCTTTTCCGTCGATCTGGGCTCCGGCGTGGACTGCGGCGAAATTCCGTGAATCCTTTTGGATCCACTCACCATATTGCTGGAAGGAATAATAGCTCAGCCACAATCCTCCCTCGGCTATGAGTGAATACCGTCCTTCGTCGAATCCGTCCGCATATAATTCCCCCATCCCAGGAAGGAGAAGAGAATACAAAACTGCGGTCATAGGGGATCGTTTTTCAACTGCCGTAACTTCCTGCTGCGGCGCAATAGTTTGCCCCGGCGAGGTCAGTGCGGACCGGAATTGGAATAAATTCTCCTGTGCCAGGAGCGGTAAGGAAATGAGAATCAGAAGAACAGCACAAACGGATGCTTTCATGGACTACTCCTCAACGGTGATACGGTTATTATGCATAGTGTTGAATGATTGAAGAAGTAGCAATGGAAAATATCGGTCCCTTTTATTGAACAACAGAATTGACAATTGGCAGCATTGGGTTGATGACGGACTGCTTTGATTCCACACTGATGATCTCACCTTCACACAGCTCACCGGAAAACTCCCCGACCCTTACCATGGCTACGGCATTCTCCAGAGAGGGGTGGTATGGAACTCTCACACGGACATAATTATCCGTATAACCGGAAAGCAAATTATCCTCGATCGCCCCTTCGATCAGTACCGGTCTTACCCTCCCCTGCTGTGAGTGATAGAACGCCGATTTTTTCATCTGGCCCAGAACACGGAGTTTGTCGCTGTGGGAATAGCGTATGCGCGGCTCCACCCGTCCGGGGAAATCGATCGACGGCGTATTCGGCCGTTCGGAATAGGTAAAGACGTGCAGATAGCTGATCGGAAGTGCATGGATGAAATCGAAATTCTGCCGGAACAATTCTTCCGTTTCCCCGGGGAAACCAACGATCACATCCACGCCGATCCCTGCATCCGGTGATTTGGAGCGGATCATTGAGATCAGGTCACGGTAATATCCGGAAGTATAACGGCGGCGCATCTTCCGTAGGATCTCATCCGTGCCGCTCTGCAGTGGGATATGGAAGTGATCGCAGATCTTTTCGGAACCGAGCCAGAAATCGATGAGCGGTTCGTTCAGCAGATTCGGTTCAATGGAACTGATGCGGATGCGCTCGATACCGTCCACCCGGTCCAGCTCTTTCAATAATGCAAGCAGCGAACCGTCATTCTTCTTTCCGAAATCCCCCACATTCACACCGGTCAGGATGATCTCCTTGTATCCCATCGCTGCCAATTGACGGGCCTGGGCGACACATGCTTCGACGGATTGACTTCGGCTTTCACCTCGGGCAAGCGGGATCGTGCAGAATGCACAGGTGAAGTCACAGCCGTCCTGCACTTTCAGGAAGGCACGGGTCCTGTCATCCACTCCTCCGGAATACGCGGGACCGAAATCACTCACGGTGGAGATCGGCGAGACAAATACTTTGGGCGCAGCAAATTTCGTGAACGGTCCTGCAAAATCGAACATCCTGAACTTCTCACTCGCTCCGAGCACCATGTCCACGCCGTCAATGGATGCGATCACTTCCGGATCGAGCTGTGCGTAGCATCCTACGACGGCAACGAAGGCATTCGGAGAAGTTCTCATCGCACGGCGGACGATCTGTCGCGCTTCACGGTCCGCCCGTTCCGTCACGGAACATGTATTGATCACGCAGACATCGGACGGTTCGGAGAACGGAACGATGTCATAGCCGCGTTCCTTGAACTGACGTTCAAGCGACGCGGTTTCGGCGTAGTTCAATTTGCAGCCCAATGTGTAGAATGATGCTTTCATTTTTATAAATTCGCTGCTCTATGCAATTCTGTCATTGCGAGTCCGCCGCCGTGAAGCAGTCCTTTGGACAGGCGGACGAAGCAATCTCCATCAATCTTGAATCGCGATGGGGATTGCTTCGGTCGCTTCGCTCCCTCGCAATGACCTTCTCTATTTTTTAATCTTTAAATAGCAGTGCCGCTCACAACAAAGCGAGCGGCACTGAGTGGAACAAGGATTACTTCAATGATGCTTCTTCATCCGCAGCACGTTTCTCTTCGGCTGTCATCTCAACAGGCATGGCATCCTTCAGCGTGATGGGGGGAAGTTTATGTTTTGCAACATAGTCATCAATGATCTTCTGTTCCTTGCCGCGGAGGAATTCCACCACGGAAAGAACGATCTTCTTGCTTTCGCCGTCGAATTCAATGACGCACATCGGCAGTTTATCCCCGACCTGGAACGCTTCTGCAAGGTTCTTGATCGGTGTCTGGGAGAGCTGCGAGAGCGGAACGAATCCGTCAACGCCGAGCGGAAGTTCAACGATCACACCTTTTTCAATGATGCGGACCACTTTCCCTTCGACTTCGGTGTTCACTTTGTACTGGCTGCCGAATGTATCCCACGGATTGTCATTCAGCTGTTTGTGTCCGAGCGAGATGCGGCGCTGGTCAACATCAACTCCGAGGATGATGACGTCGATCGAATCGCCCTTCTTCACGATTTCCCCGGGGTGGCGGATCTTCTTTGTCCAGGAGAGATCGGAGATGTGGATCAGACCGTCGATACCCTGTTCCAGTTCGACGAAGACGCCGAAGTTGGTCAGGTTGCGGACCGTTCCGGCATGACGCGAACCGATCGGATATTTCACCATCAGCGAGGACCACGGATCGGGTTCAAGCTGCTTCATTCCGAGGGAGATCTTCTTTCCGGCTGCATCCAGCGAGAGGATGACCGCTTCGATCACCTGGCCCATGGAGACCATCTGTGAAGGATGCTTTACATGCTGGGTCCAGCTCATTTCGGAAATATGGATCAGACCTTCGATACCCTTTTCGATCTCGATGAACGCGCCGTAATCGGTGAGCGAGACAACTTTTCCGCTGACCTTCTTGCCGATCGGATAACGTTCGTCGATCTTTTCCCACGGATGCGCCTGGAGCTGCTTCATACCGAGCGAGATACGTTTCTTTTCCTGATCGAAATCAAGAACAACAACGTTCACGGTCTGGTCGAGTTTCACAACTTCAGACGGGTGGTTGATACGGCCCCATGAGAGGTCGGTGATATGCACAAGACCATCCACACCGCCGAGATCGATGAACACACCGAAGTCGGAGATGGCTTTCACGATACCTTCGAGGATCTGGCCTTTTTCAAGACCGGAAAGGATCGCTTTGCGCTGGTCTGCTAATTCTTCTTCCACAAGGATCTTATGGCTGACGACGATGTTCTCCGAGGGATGGTTCACTTTCACCACGCGGAAATCCATATCGCGGCCGAGCAATGCATCAAAATCACGTACGGGCCGGACGTCGATCTGCGAACCGGGAAGGAACGCATCGATGCCCATCACATCCACAACAAGCCCGCCTTTGATACGGCGGATGATCTTTCCCTGAACGACTTCGCCGCTGGTGTAGGAACGGGTGACCTTTTCCCAGACGCGCATGAAATCGGCACGTTTGCGGGAGAGGACCATCTGTCCGTCCTTATCCTCGATGCTCTCGAGGAACACTTCCACTTCATCGCCGATCTTCAGATCTTTGATGTTCGGGAATTCGCCGATCGGCACGGTGCCTTCGGATTTAAAACCGATGTCCAACACGACATCATTGTGTCCGATGAAGGCGATCTTTCCTTTCACGATCTCACCCTGGGTGATCTTCCCCAGCGTTGCTTCGTACATCTCCATCATCTGTTTCATCTCGACGTCTGAATACGGTTTCTCGTCGACGAGTACGTCTATCTCTTTTTCTACCATTACGTGTCTCCATGTTCCCTGTTCTGATCAGCTGCAGCAGAACGGGAACCAGACCATTACGTTGCGATTCACCGGACGGTCATCAGTTTCCGGCTCCTCACTCAATAACGATCACTTACTGATTAGTGATTGATTTAGTGTGTTGTGGATGACCTGTTACAAAAATAATCTCTTTAACCACTAAATCACTAAGGCACTAAAAATTGAATGTATATTCTTTTTTTAAATACTTTTGTGACTTAGTGTCTTTGTGGTGACCTTGCTTACGAATATCGTTGTTCGATCTCTTTTTTTACCCGGTCCATCAGCCAATGCGGTGTGGACGTAGCGCCGCTGATCCCGACCGTCTCAGCATTGCTGAACCATTCTTTCTGCAGTTCCGCTTCACTCTCGATGAAATGTGTGCGCGGATTCTCGGACTTTGCGATCTCATACAGCACTTTTCCGTTCGAACTCATCTTCCCCGCGACGAAGATCATCACATCATTGCTCTTCGAGAATTCCCGCAGCTTCTTGTCGCGTCCGGAGACCTGACCGCAGATCGTGTCCTTCGCATGGAAATCGATCGCCATCTCTTCAAACGTGCCGACCTCAAATTCCGCCTGGATCCGTTCTTTGATCGAATCCCTGATCGCGTAGAAGGTCTCTTTGTCCATCGTCGTCTGAGAGAAGAGGACCGTCTTCTTTGCGAAGTCGAGTTTCTCGATCTCCGCGACGGATTTGATGACGATCGCCGTCCCGTTCGTATGACCGACGAGTCCGATCACCTCGGCGTGGTCCTTCTTGCCGAAGATCACCACCTGATACTGCTTATCGTAGAACTTCCGGATCCGTTCCTGCACTTTCGTCACCACCGGACAGGTCGCATCGATCACATCGATCCCCCACTCCTTCATCTTCCGGAATGTCTCCGGCGGTTCACCGTGTGCGCGGATCAATACTTTTGCATCCTTCAGATTCGGCAGATCCTCATGCCGGATCGTGTGGAGGCCTTTCGCTTCCAGACGATCGATCTCGACGGGATTATGGATGATCTCGCCGAGGGAATATAATTTTCCGTTCTCGCCCAGTTCCTGTTCAGCAATATCCACCGTACGGACAACGCCCCAGCAGAATCCCGAATTATTATCGACAGTCACTTTCATTGAGCTATGATCTTTCGCGCTTTCTCTACAATAAAATTCACTTGCTCTTCAATGGAACGATGCGTCGTATCCAGTTCGACCGCATCCGCTGCTTTCGTCAGCGGACTCACTGCCCGGCCGGAATCGATCCGGTCCCGCTCCAGGATCTCTTTTTCCAATTCCTCGATGGAGATCTCAACACCTTTGGTCGCTAATTCTTTTTTCCGGCGTACTGCCCGTTCACGCGCATCGGCACGCATAAAGATCTTCAGATCGGCATTCGGGAAGACCACTGTACCGATATCCCTTCCTTCCAGAACGATCCCTCCTTCATTTCCCATCGCTCGCTGTTCTTTCACCATCAGACTGCGCACTTCCGACACTGTGCTGACAGCACTCACCATATTCGTCACTTCAGGGAGTCTGATCTCACCGCTCACTTCTTCACCGTCCAGCACCACACGCACTTTCCCGTCCCTCAGCATCAGCCGGACAGTTGTCGTGCCCGCCAGGGAAGCAACCCGTGCAGCATCATTCGGATCGATCTTGCTGCGGAGGACTTTCAACGCCATTGCACGGTACATCGCACCGGTATCGATATGAAGATATCCCAGCTGCGATGCAACCTGTTTTGCGGTCGTACTCTTTCCGGATGCAGCCGGACCATCAATGGCGATAATAATTTTCTTCAAAACTCGTTTTTTTTCGCTTAAATTGGACTATAATATACTCAATTTTGATTTCTCCTCCAAAATTTTTCTCATCCCTATGCTGAAGCTGACCCACGACGAAATATCAAAAAACCGCAAGAAAATGGAAGATTTCCCGACCGCAGAGCGTAATCCGATCTACGCAATGGCGGATAATATCCGGAGTCTGTATAACGTCGGTTCGATCTTCCGAAGTTCGGACGGAGCACTGCTGAATAAATTATTTTTGACCGGTTTTACACCCGCACCCCCGAGGAAAGAGATCGACAAGACCGCTCTCGGTTCAACTTTGACCGTTCCATGGGAATATCACAAAGATCCGCTGACCGCCGTGGCAAAGTTGAAAGAACAAAAGATCAAGATCTGTGTTTTGGAATTGACGACGAAAAGTGTGCCGTATTATGATCTGACGAAGGAGGATTTTCCGTTATGTCTGGTCTTCGGTAATGAGATCACCGGTGTGTCGAAGGAGATCATTGAACAAGCGGATATGGGAATTGAAATTCCGATGTACGGCCACAAACAGTCGCTTAACGTCGCAGTGGCGTACGGAATTGTTCTGTACGACTGCCTGAGGATACTTCATCATCGGATGCAAGAGTGAAGTAATCGGTCCGTTCAAGTGTGTGGATCCTGATCACTCCGGCGCGGACAAGCGTTGTCAGGATCCGTGAAGCACGCCGAATGGAAACATTGATCACTTCGGCATACTCACTCACCGTAATTCGGGGATGGACTTCAAGATACGCAAACAATCGTTTTTCATTCTCGCCGATGGACAATTTCAGGGGAGCTTTTTCCGGACGTTCGTCCCTGAGCACCTTCACCACTTCTTTGCTGGCGATCACCGTATTGTCCTTCACACGGATGAAGACCGATGATTCTCCGTTCTCATCCTTCGCGTAATGCGGCTTATCACTGCTTTCTTCCACAAAAACGACGATCACATCCCGTCGGTTATAGGGAACGATCTTGATCTCCGTTTCCACCGGAGGGTCGCAGAGGATCCGTGCCGATTCATCGATCAGGTCGAGTTCAGATTTCTCGCTTTCAATCCCGACGATGGATCCGTCATCATCCACACCGAACAGAATGACCCCGCCGCCCGTGTTGGCGAACGATGAGATCGTTCTGGCGATCTTCTGAGGCGAGGAGACCTTGCGTTTGAACTCGAGTTCAAACCCTTCTCCTTCCTCGATCAGGCGTTTTACATCACGGATAGTCATTGTGTCCCTTGTCGTGGGTGATCACATTCCGCGGGCGGACATGCGGCTGAGGATGATGGAAGTACGGCGGGCAACATATTTCGTCATGACATTCGGTTTCATCTTACGCGGACTGGGAATGACCGCAGCCATCTGTGCCGACTCTTCGCGGGTCAACTGTGCTGCGGATTTCCCGAAATACTTCTTTGCCGCTGCCTCTGCACCGAAGATCCCGTCCCCCCATTCGATCACATTCAGATAGATCTCGAGGATCCTCCGTTTGGAGAGCATCCGTTCCATACGGAGCGTGATGATCAGTTCCTTGAGTTTGCGGACAGGATCCTTTGATGTGGAAAGATAGAGATTCTTCGACAGCTGCTGACTGATGGTGCTTCCTCCGCGCGCCGCTTTCCCCCGTTCAAAATTCTTCTCGATCGATTCGCCGATCTCATACCAGTCCACTCCTTCATGTTCAAAGAACATCCCGTCCTCGGAAACGATGACGGCGTTCACCAGATGCTTCGAGATTCGAGATAACGGCACCCAGTTCTGTTGAATGGAGAATTTCTTGCCGGCTGCTTCCGCTTCATTCTCCCGCTGTGCCATCATGGCGGTCTTTCCGGGAGAATTTTTCCTCAATGACTGCAGACTGTTATTCGGCAGCGAAAGATACTGAAGGAACAGCAGGACGGCGATCCCGCCGATCACGGCACGGATCTTATTGGCCTTCATCCACTGCAATGATCGTTCTTTCACTGAAGGAACTGGTATGTCGATCGAAGTTTGTTCCACGTTAACGTCGTTGTGTATCCAAATATCCCTGAAGAAGAATTGCAGCAGCTACTTCGTCCACTTTCCCCTTATTATTCTGTCTCTGCGATTTTTTCGTCCCCATACTGATGATGGAACGTTGAGCCATCACGGACGTGAACCGTTCATCCAGCATGATGATCTCTTTCCCGGTCCGCTGGTGAAGCTTCTGAGCGAACTCCCGCACCTCTTCCGCTTTCGTGCTCATCTCCCCTTTCAGGTTGAGCGGATTTCCCATGATGATCCGTTCAATATCCTGGTCGGCGATCACGGATATGATCTCATCGATACTCTTCTCGTTATTGGGGATCGTTTTGAATCCCTGTGCGATGATCTTGAGCGGATCGCTCACGGAAAGACCGATGCGCACCGAACCGTAATCGATCCCGAGATACCGTGTATACTCATTACTCATCGAACCGCTCCACTTTCGTGATGTTCTTGATCCGGCGGAGCCGGTCCATGATACCGTTCAGATGGGCGATATCCTTTACGAAGAGGACGAACTGACCGTCAAACAACGAATCCTTCGTATTGATGGTCACTCCGCGTATGTTCGTGCTGTTGAAATTGGAGATGGCATTGGTGACATCATTCAGCAAACCGTTCCGGTCATTGCCGGAGATGCGTACACCGGCGATGAAATCTCCCGCACCGGAATCTGGCCACGAGACACGGACAATGCGCTGCTCGCCGTTATTGAGCATCGATTGGACATTCCTGCAGTTCTTGCGGTGGATCTTGATCCCTTCTCCGGTCGTCACATACCCGACAATATCGTCACCCGGAATGGGATTGCAGCACTTCGCATAGGTGTACAGCATGTCACCTTTGGTACCGAAGATCGAGATCCCGGTCGTCAGATTCCGTGCCGTGTCAACGAACTTGTTGAACATGGATTCGGATTCTTCCGGTTTTGTTCCGGTGTCGTTCCTCTGTTTCGAGTCGGTCAGTTCATTGATGACGACATCGGCATCGATCACTTCGTTCTTGATGGCGAGATAGAATGACTGCAGGTTATCGAACTTCTTTGTATGAACGAATTTCGTCAGATCATCATCATTGATATGCAGTTTTGCCTTCTTGGCTTTCTTCTCCCAGATCTCCTTTCCTTCAGCGACCAGCTTATGCTCTTCCTCCTTGATGTAGCGGCGGATATGCGATTTCGCTTTGTGCGTGATGGCGAACTTCTCCCAATCGAAGTTCGGACGCTGTTTCTTGGAGGTGATCACTTCCACCTGGTCCCCGCTTCTCAGGATCGTATTGAGCGGAACGATTCTTCCGTTCACTTTGGCGCCGATGGTGTGGAAGCCGACATCGGAATGGATCTCGAACGCAAAATCGATCGCGGTGGCTCCTTTCGGAAGGATCTTCAGATCCCCCTTCGGCGTGAAGACGTAGATCTCATCTTGATACAGATTCAGTTTGAAACTTTCGATCAGTTCCTTGGGCGAGACATTTTCATCCGCCTGCTTCTGGTCGAACATCTCCCGGACCCAGTTGATCCAGTTTTCCAATTCCTTATCGAGCGGCGCCTGCGAACCGTTCTCCTTATAGAACCAATGGGCAGCAACGCCGCGTTCGGCGATCTCATGCATTTGCCGGGTACGGATCTGCACTTCGACCATCTTCCCTTCAGGACCGACGACGGTGGTGTGGAGCGATTGATATCCGTTCTTCTTCGGGATGGAGATATAATTCTTGAAACGCTCCGGGATCGGTTTATAGATCTCGGAGATAATACCGTACACCGTGAAACATTCGTTGTTATCGGGAGTCTGGAGGATGATCCGGACAGCGAACATATCGTAGATCTCTTCCAGAGGTTTGCTCCTCTTCAGCATTTTATTGTGGATGCTGTAGAGATGCTTAGGTCTCCCCTCGATCTCGAATTTCAGATTGCTCTGACGCAGCCGCGTCTCGACCGGAACGATGAACTTACGGATGTAATGCTCACGCTCACGCCGTTTCGAATTCAGGCCATGGGCGATCTCTTCATATTCCTTCCGGTGAAGGTGCTTGAAGGCAAGGTCTTCCAGTTCCCATTTGATCTTCGCAAGACCGAACCGGTGTGCGAACGGAGCATAGATCTCCAATGTCTCTTTGGCGATGCGCTGTTGTTTTTCGGGCGGGAGGTATTCGAGAGTGCGCATGTTGTGCAGCCGGTCAGCGAACTTGATGATCATCACCCGGATGTCGTTGACCATGGAAAGAAGAAGCTTGCGGTAATTCTCCGCCTGGGTGATCTCGTGACTGTCGAAGATATTGCTGATCTTCGTCGCACCGTCCACGATCTCTGCGATGGCATCGCCGAATTCCTTGCGGATGATGTCGATGTCTATGTCCGTATCCTCCACCACATCGTGCAGCAATGCCGAAGCGACGGAGACATCATCCAGCGCGATCTCTTTCGCCACGACCATGGCGACCTCATAGGGATGACCGAAATACGGTTCCCCGGAACTGCGGATATCATGCTTATGCGCTTCAACACTCATCTCGAAAGCACGGGTGATAAGGTCGTCATTCACCTTATGCAGGTTCTTATGACAGACCGCCAGCAGATCATCCAGTTTCTTTTTGTGTTTAGCTAACAGCATATCGTCATTCCAGTGCTTCCAACAAATCCTCTGCTTGATTGATCTTCTTCTGCAGATCCCCTTTTGTTCTGCCGATGTACCGTTCCAGGGTGAGGAGGGATTTCAATTCCTTCCTGGCGGTGACCGTATCGTTCACGGAGAGCGCATGTTGCGTCAGTTTCAAACGGCAGACCGCCTCGGTATAACGGTTCGTGACGGGGGAATTCACTGTACTGTTCAGCAGACGGCGGACAATTTCGATCACCTCTTTCTTCCGGCCCCACTTCTCATATGTCGTCATCAGATTCCACAGATACAGGCGGTTCTCCGGGTATTCTTTGAGCATCAATAGACCGTACCGCTCCGCTTCCGCATAACGCTTCTGTTCATTTAAGATAACCATCAAATTGTGTGATGCAAGATGTTTTTCATACGGATGAGGATATGCTTGTTTGATCATTGCGATCCCCTCTTCACTCCGATCCGCAACGAATGGCAGGAACGCCAGTTTGCTCCTCCAAAAATAGAATGAGCCGAGGATATTCTTTGCTCCGATGAACATCGAATCGATCCTCAGACATTGCTCCAGTGAACTTCCCGCATTGAGTCCGTAATAGATCCCGGATGCAAGGTTCCCGTTCTCGGACCGCGTGTATGATCGGAATGCTTCAGCGATTCCCTGATAGAAATAACCTGCCGCCGCCGTCCGTTTTGTGGCGATCATCGGCTGTGCCAATGACCGGACCGCATTCAGGAGGGAATCATATCGATCGCCGTTGAAGGGATCGCCGTAATCGGTATTCTTTGCCTGCAGCATACCGGCAAGGTACAGATAGCCGGCGGGATGAGTGGGGAATTCTTTGATCAGTTGTGAGAACGTTGTCTCAGCGGAATCGTAATCCTGACGGAGCGTGCGGTCGATGCCGAGCAGAACGAGCGAGTGCTGATGCGGATCTTCGAGGATCTGCGCCTGGAGATATGACGGAGCAATAACGCAGCACGTTATAAGAAGCAGCAAGGGATATTTCACTGATGTCACTCCGTCCCGAACACTCTGTCACCGGCATCACCAAGACCGGGAAGGATATACCCGTTGTTGTTCAATCCACGGTCCACCACAGCGCAGAAAATATCGACATCCGGATGATTCTTCTGGACGATCTTCACTCCTGCCGGTGATGCGACGAGACAGACAAGTCGGATATTGTTCGCCCCTTTGTTCTTCAGGAAGGTCAAAGCAGCTTTCGCACTGCCGCCGGTCGCCAGCATCGGATCGATGAGGAGGACCAGACTTTGGGAAAGTGTTTTCGGAAACTTCGAATAGTAATCAACCGGTTCGAGCGTCTCTTCATCCCGGTACAATCCCACATGACCGACCTTCGCTTCAGGCAGTACATTCATGAATCCTTCCACCATGCCGAGTCCGGCACGGAGGATCGGAACGATCACAATATGGTCCTTCAGACGGACACCGGTCGTTCGTTCAAGCGGCGTCTGCAGCGGAAACTCCTCCACTGCAAAATTATGAGTCACTTCGAACGCCATCATTCCTGCGATTCGGTTGAGCACGGCGCGGAACTGATGATTCGGTGTGTTTATATCGCGCAGAATCGCCACATCGCGCTGGACTAACGGGTGATCGATGACGGTGAGGGTGCTCATAGGATTACTCCGATGGATTATTTTCTTTTTTTCTTGAAGACAAGTGTCAGAGGAACTCCCACAAATCCGAAATGATCACGGATCTTGTTCCGAAGGAATCCTTTGTACGATTCCGACACCAGCTCGGGCTCATTCGCAAAGAACGCGAAGACCGGCGGCGATGTCTTCACCTGGGTGACATAATTCAATTTGATGTCGCGTCCCGTCTTATTGGACGGAGGGTAACGCTTGATCTCTGCGAGCATCGTATCGTTCAGCGAACTGGTCGGTATGCGCATCGCCCTGTTCTTGTGAACGGTCTTCGCCAGTTCGATCAGTTTCGGAAGACGTTGTTTCGTCTTTGCCGATACGAATACGACCGGGATATAATCATACTGCCTGAGTTTTTCCCGCAGCGACTCTTCGAACCGGATGGTCGAGTTCGTATCCTTCCCTTCGACCGCATCCCATTTATTGATACCGAGAACGACACCGATATTCTTCTCCACGGCGGTCTGTACGATCCGAAAATCCTGCTTCTCCAGCGGGATGCTTGCGTCGAAAAGAATGATCGCGAGATTGCACCGGTCGATCGCTTTTAAGGTGCGCAGCGTAGAATAGAAATCGACATTCTGTCTTATCTTGCTCTTCCTCATCAGACCTGCCGTATCGACGAGAAGGATCTCTTCCCCCTCGTGCACATAGATCGAATCGATGGAATCGCGCGTGGTGCCGGCGATCGGAGTGACGATAGAGCGTTCCCTTCCGATCAGCGCATTCACCATAGAGGATTTTCCGACATTCGGTTTGCCGATGATCGCAATACGCAGCTGAGAATCCTCTTTGCCGTCATCCGTATTCACCGTAAAACCTTCTGTCAGCACATCCAGGAAATCACCGATCTTTCTCCCGCCGAGGGCGCTGATGGTGTACGGTTCCCCGAGTCCCAGCGAATGGAACTGCGCGGAATTGAGTTCTTCCTTTCCTGAATCAATTTTGTTAACGACGAGCAGCACATTTTTGTTCACTTTGCGGAGGATGTTGGCGAGCTCTTTGTCGATGTGATTCAAACCTTCTTTGCCGTCTACGACAAAGATCAGTTTATCCGCCTCTTCGATGGCGATCTGTGTCTGTTCCCTGATGGCTTTTTCGAAGATCTCATCGGAATCCGGCACAAATCCGCCCGTATCGATCACCGTGAATGGTCTGCCGATCCATTCAGCCTCGGCATAATGACGATCCCGTGTAATGCCGGGTGCATCATCAACTATTGCCGTCTGCATTCCGATCAGGCGGTTAAAAAAGGTGGATTTTCCGACGTTGGGGCGTCCAACGATTGCAACGATTGGTTTTGACATTTTTGCTTTCTCTTTGCATCAAAATACGCAAAATAAAGGACAAAAAAAATCCCGCCCCTGAAAGGTCAGAGACGGGATAAGAATGCTACAGTACCAGCCGATCATTTCATCAGCATTAGTTTGCGCACTTCGTGCCGGTCTTTACTCGTGAGAGTGTAGAAATAGATACCGCTGGAGAGGTCTTTTCCATTGAATTCGACCGTTTGAAGCGAATTTGGCTCAACAACACCGTTCAAAAGTGTCGCCACTTCCTGGCCGACAAGATTGTATACCTTCAGACTGACGAACTGACGTTCTTTAACGGCGAATGAGATATTCGTTATCGGATTGAAAGGGTTCGGATAATTTTGAGAAAGAGAATAATCCTGCCCAGTCAGTCCCACTTCAGATTCAATCTGATCACTGAAGACGAATTTTCCGTCGCGATCGATTTGTTTGAGTCGATAGAAATATTTGCCGGGTCCGTTGGGAGAATCTGTATAACTATAATCATGAGCAGTATTGGTCGTCCCGTGTCCCTGCACAAATCCTACATTGTTCCATACACTTTTTCCCAAACGCTGGATCTCAAATCCGGCATTATTCACTTCAGTCTTTGTGGACCAAGTCAGTCTCACTTTTCCATTCACCGCAGTTCCATTCAATCCTGACAACTCGACGGGTAATGGATAATTGCTGCCACTGTTGTTGTTATATTTTAGCGTGATCAGATCCGCCACGGCATGCGACGGAGTTGCGACAGTTGTTGTCAATGCATAATACTCGTCGTTACCGTTATAGCCGGTGATCGCAGCATTGGGTATCGACGCTGTATATGTGGTACCGCTGCCGGTTGCTTCAACAAAAGTCGAAGTTGCCCAGCCATCGGTTGTATATCGGACAAATATTTTTTCTTCGGTGGATTTTGCACCACTCAGTGTGACGGTCACTGTACCGTCATTGCCGGTACCGCGTGTGGGAAAATCGTTTGTCACAGAAGTGATCGTGACAGGCTCAGCAGAGGTTTCCATAAAGATAGCATCAGTGTTGGAATACCCTGTGTTCTTATAATTGACGCTGTAATACTTCCCGTCCGAGACGGTAATGGAATTATCTGATCCGGTATTATACGAATACGATTGAATGGTATTCATTGAAACAGTAACGCCGGCCCATTTATTACTGAAGTAATTTCCGCCTGGTCCGCTGGTGAACAACCAAGTGTACGTTCCGCCAACAATATCGCCTCCGGACGTCTGAACATTGATCGTGGTTTGATACCGGGCAACTCCCAGTGACGAATTAAGGATTACTCTGCCACCCGATGTTTGCGATGATCCGGCAAGCGCTAACTTTGTTGGAGGATTTGAGAATCCGTCCCACGTTCCCGGCATATTCAATCCTTCCGGTGCATAGATCTGAGAATAGACAATTGTTGGTAAGAAGAGACAAACGAGAAGAAGTAGATTTTTTTTCATGCATTCATTCCTTTGATCATGGAAGCGGTTTTTCTTGTGAGAATTTAACGGGATGGGAGGTTGAAATCAAGAATTAATTTTACCGAATTTATTTCGGAAGATTTTCAAGGAATTCACTAACAAATTTCGCCATTTGTGTGAACTCGATCAGGAATGCATCGTGGCCGTAGGGGGAGTGTATCTCATGATAGACAGCATGAGGTATGGATGTTGCGATCTGCTGCTGTTCGGATGCAGGGTAAAGGATATCAGAGTCTATACCAACGGAGAGGACCGGTACTGTGATGGATGAAAGAACATCATGAACCGTTCCGCGTCCGAAAGCAATATCATGAAGGTCCATTGCGCGGGTAATGTATATATAAGTGTTCGCATCGAACCGCTGAACGAGTTTGCTCCCCTGGTAATGTAGATAGCTTTCTATTTGGAACTGATTCGATGTGTCGAACCGATCGGTCAATTCACTGCCATTTTTTTTCTGTCGTTCCCGGGAGAAGCGCTGCGAGAATTCTTTTTCACTCCGGTAAGACATCATAGCGATCTGCCGGGCAAGCGAAAATCCTTTTTCCGGCTGTCCGTGCTCATAATAACTTCCTCCGCGCCATGCCGGATCGTTCATGATCGCCTGGCGTGAAAGTTCATTCAAACCGATTGCCCAAGGGGAATGTTGTGCCGATGTCGCGATCGGGATCAATGAACTGACCATTTCAGGATACATCACTCCCCACTCCAGAACCTGCATACCGCCGAGCGAACCGCCGATGACTGTCCTCAGCTTTTTCACTCCGAGGTATTCCACGAGCTCTTTCTGGACCTTCACCATATCCCGAACGGTCATTGGAGGGAATGTGAGTCCGTACCGTTTTCCGGTTGAAGGATCGACGGAAGATGAACCGGTCGTGCCGTAACTTCCTCCCAGGAAATTGGAACAGATCACAAAATACTTCTTTGTGTCGAGCGGCTTCCCTTCCCCGATGAACGAATCCCACCAGCCGATAGACTTGGGATCGTCCGAAGAAAATCCGGCCGCATGTGCACTGCCGGTCAATGCATGACAGACAAGAACGGCGTTATCCCCTGCCGCATTCAGTTCACCGTACGTCTCATAGGCGACCGTTACGGAAGACAGCGTTCGGCCGCAGTCCATCATCAACGGATGCGATGCATCGAAGAAGTGCGCGAATTTTGTTTCGATTATGTTTTTTGTGTTTGCTATCATAGAACGATACACCTTCCAGGTCTTGAAGACCTGGAAGGTGTCCGATTTATACTGTTACTGCTTCAATATTTTTTACAGCACGCAGCGCCTCATCAAAATCCTCAATGATATCTTCGATATGCTCGAGTCCGACCGAGACACGGATCAGATCGGGCGTGACTCCGGAGAGAAGCTGTTCTTCCTGATTGAGCTGCTCATGTGTTGTGGATGCGGGATGGATCACCAATGTCTTTGCATCGCCGACATTCGCCAGAAGGCTGGAGAGCTGGACATTGTTGATGAAGGTCTTTCCTGCTTCCGCTCCTCCTTTGATCCCGAAGACAAGTACCGAACCGAAGAGACCGTTACGCAGATATTTCTTCGCGTTCGCGTGGAACGGATGGTCCGGAAGTCCGGGATACGAGACCCAATCCACCAGCGGATGTTTCTCCAGCCATTGAGCAAGTTTCAGCGCATTCTCATTGTGACGTTCCACTCGCAGCGACAGAGTCTCGAGCCCCTGCAGCAACAGGAACGAGTTGAACGGACTGATCGCTGCCCCCAGATCACGAAGTCCTTCCACGCGGGCACGGATCGCAAACGCGATATTTCCGAACGGACCGGGCGTTCCGAAGACATCCCAGAATTTCAATCCATGGTATCCTGGACTCGGTTCGGTAAAGATCGGGAATTTTCCGTTCCCCCAGTTGAATTTTCCGGAATCGACGATCACGCCGCCGATGGATGTACCGTGTCCGCCGATCCATTTCGTCGCCGAATGGGTGACAATATCCGCACCATGATCGATCGGACGGGCAAGATATCCCCCGGCACCAAAGGTATTGTCCACAATGAGCGGAATTCCGTTCTCATGTGCAACCTTGACGATCGCTTCAAAATCAGGGATGTTCAGACGCGGATTGCCGATGGTCTCCAGATAGATCGCTTTTGTCTTTTCATCAATCAATTTCCGGAATTCCTCAGGATCATCACCGTTCGCGAACTTCACGCCGATCCCGAGCCTCGGGAAGGTGACTTTGAACTGATTATATGTGCCGCCGTACAGATTGCTGGTGGAGATGATATTCTCTCCTGCCTGTGCGATCGTCTGAATGGCGAGGAATTGCGCAGCCTGTCCCGATGCCGTTGCGAGCGCAGCAATGCCGCCTTCAAGCGCCGCGATCCGTTCTTCGAACACAGCGGTGGTAGGATTCATGATCCGGGTGTAGATATTCCCGAATTCCTTCAGTCCGAACAGGTTGGATGCATGATTCGCGTTGTCGAACACATACGATGTGGTCTGATAGATCGGCACGGCGCGGGATTTCGTGGTCGGATCGACCTGCTGGCCGGCGTGAAGCTGCAATGTTTCGAATCGGTATGTACGTTTTTTTCCGTTGGTATCTGACATAGTCATTTCCTCTATCGATGATTAATGGTAATTGAATGCACCTCTTCACCATGAAGAATGTGCGGCGGTACCGTTGAGGGAATATGTGTCAGCGACAACAGAGAAAATTACCGTCGAAATACGACGAGGAATGTTCCAGCGTAGGACGTGAAGCGTAGAAAAGATGTAAGTTGGAAATGTTCATACAATAGTAACAGTTTTAAGGTCTTTAAAGGTTCATACAAACCTTGCCGCTGCCGGATATTTAAAACGAAAAACCTCTTTTAGAAGTGAACTAAAAGAGGTTTGAAGTACTCAGGCTTTTAGTTCATCTTCGCACTCCCGAAGGAGGTTCTGAAATTAGCACCTGGCACGACGCTGTTTGAGCCGCCGGTTGCTGTGGAGTCATCGGGTCAGTCCCTCATCCACTCTTGATGAATTGAATTGCTTATGATAAAAGAACTATCTGTAATATAACATTTTAATTTCGGATGTCAAGAGCTGAAATAAAATATCATGAAGCCGTCCGCTGTGTCAGGACGGCTTCATGACATTCCGTTACTTCTTCTTCTCTACCGGCGATACCTTGGTCTGAACCTTTGAAAGATCATTCCCGTCGGCGTCCAGATATTTCAGCTCGCCGAAGTTCAGTTCCTTGATTCCCTTCTCAATTTTCTCTTTGTCTCCAACGATGATCCACACAAGATTATCGGGGAACAATGCTTTACCGGCAGCATCACGGACTTCATCGTAATCAAGACCATTCACCTTCTTTGCATAGGTCTGATAATAATCATCAGCATATCCATAACGGACGATATTGCCGATGGATCCCATGATGGCGCCGTTCGTTTCCCATGAACCGGCCAATTCCAACACGGCATTCTTTCGTACCTTTTCGAATTCGTCTTTCGTCACCGGTTTTTCCGAGATGATCTGTTTCAATTCCTTCACTACTTCGACCATCGATTCCTTTGTCTTGTCCGTCTGAACGGGAGCAAGTGCAAGGAACGGACGCTGTCCTTTCGCGCCGAAGAAAACAGTCTGTGCGCCATAGGACCAATGTTTGTCCTCACGAAGATTCATATTCACGCGAGCTGTGAACATACCGCCGAGCACGTTGTTCATCGTCTCGATCGCGATCTCATCCGGATTCGCCTGCGGCAGCGTGACATGACCGCTGATGACGATGGATTGACCGGCACCCGGTTTATCGATCAGATAGACAGAGGGTTTCTTCTGCTGATCCACCTTGGCAATATTCTTTTTCGGAACATCGCCGGATTTCCAATCCTTGAATAATTTTTCCAATTTCGGTTTGATCTCGCTCATGGTGGTGGCGCCGACAACGACCAGCGTCGCATTGTTCGGTTTGATCCACGTCCGATGGAATTTCGCCAGATCATCCCGTTTGATGGACATGACCGACTGTTCCGTACCGGAACCGGTCAGCGGATTGCCGTATGCATGGTCCTCGCCGTAAATGATCTTCGGCATCACGCGCAGCGCCATCTGCACCGGCGTCACTTTCTCACGCTGGATCGCTGCGATGCGTTGTTTCTGGAGCCGTTTGTAATCCTCTTCCGGGAAGGAAGGGTTCAGGATGACATCCGCATAGATGGCAAGTGATGCATCGAGGTTCGATTTCAATGCCGAGAGCGAGACAGTGGAAAGATCCAAATTTGAGCCGGAGCCGAGTGTCGCGCCGAGCAGCGCAAGTTCCTCGCTGATCTGAAGTGCATTGCGTGTCTTTGTCCCTTCATCCAGCACATCCATCGCAAGACTTGCTGTGCCGGCATTTGTACCAAGATCCGATGCAAAACCCGCATCGACCAGCAGATTGAAATTCACTGTCGGGACAGTTTTCCGTTCCGCCAGGATCACTTTCAGTCCGTTTGACAATGTCGTCCGTTCAAGATTCGGGAATTTCGCTTCCGGTGCTGCAGCCATTTCCGGCATTTTTTTCCGTAGGGTGGAATCGGTCGGCTCATTCTTGAACTGCGGGAAGGGATGGATCTCAAGAACGTATTCTCCGTCTGTCAGCCATTTACCGGCAGCTGCCTGCACGGACTGCATCGTTGCATTGTTGATATTATTGAGATAATCTTTATAGTACTCCGGGGTCCCGGCATAGATCACTCCCTGTGCAAGGATGTCCGATTTACCGCCGAAACCGCCGATGCGTTCTATTCCGCGGACAAATCCGGCGATCCGCTGAGTCTTGACGCGCTGCAGTTCCTTCTCGCTCGCTCCTTTTTCGATCAGATTCTTCAATTCTTCATTGATCGCTTTTTCGACCGCGGTCAGATCCGCACCCGGTTTTGCCGTCACATCAATATTGAATTGACCGGCGATCTCGCGTGCATCAACATACGCGGAGACACTTGTCGCAATTTGTTCATCATAGACAAGCCGTTTGTACAGCCGGGAAGTTTTTCCGGATGCAAGAATATCTGCTACCAGCATCAATTGGTGATTCTCCGGATTGGAGAACTTCGGAGTATTCCACACTTTGAAGATGCGGGACTGCGGGACTCTGTCCTCTGCCCGCTGACGGATGATCCCGGTTCTTTTTGCGATGAACTCCTCATACTTCGCAACGGGTGGTCCGGATGGAATATCCCCGAAATATTTCTGCATCTTTGCCTTGGCAGTCTTTACATCGATATCCCCGGCGATCACCACCACGGCATTTGCCGCTCCGTAATAATTCTGGAACCATTCTTTCACGTCATCCAGCGAAGCTGCATTCAGGTCCTCCATGGAACCGATCACGGACCATGAATAGGGATGTCCGGCGGGCCATGTCGCTTTGATGGAGAGTTCCTCTACAATTGCGTACGGCTGATTGTCTCCCTGGCGTTTTTCATTCTGTACAACTCCGCGCTGTTCATCCAGCTTCGCCTGACTGATCGCACCCTGCAGATGTCCCATTCGGTCGGACTCCATCCACAGAACGATATCTAGTGCAGAGGTCGGAACATTCTGAAAATAATTCGTCCGATCCTCATTCGTCGTGCCGTTCAGGTCCGTTGCACCGATGCGTTCGAGCGCCTGAAAATAATCGGTGTCAAAATTTTCCGAACCATTGAACATCAGATGCTCGAACAGATGAGCGAACCCGCTCTTCCCGGGCTTCTCATTCTTCGAACCGACGTGATACCACACATTCACGGCAACGATCGGCGCTTTATGATCTTCATGTACCAGAACGGTCAAACCGTTGTCCAGTGTGAATTTTTCATACGGAATATTGATATCTGCTACCATATTCTTGGATTGTGCCTTCACCTGCGACAGTGAGATCAACACGACCAAGAGGAAAAGACCGATTGTCTTCATTTCGTCTCCTTGTAGATGTTGGAAAATTGTATTTGAGTGATAAAAGATCTGGGTAATAATGAGCAATACTGCCATGGGGTTCGTTCGTCAACGGAATGAAATTACGAAATTATATGGATAGAAGTTCACTTGAATGTAACGAGAACTTCAATTTATTACAATTGTTAATCGCCGAAAGGAAATGAGCTGTTTACAGAGCGCATTAGACGAACAAGAGCGCGGCAAGAGTGATGAGGGCAGGCAATGCTTGAGTATAAAAGATCTTTTTCATTGCGGTTGCTGCACCGAAGATCCCGGCAACAGCGATACAGGAGGTGAAAAAGAGGGCAATATTTTTGGACCAAACGGGATCCTGAATCAACAGGGACCAGAACAGTCCTGCAGCCAAAAATCCGTTATACAGTCCCTGGTTCGCCGCCAGCCCTTTCGTCTTTTCAAAAAGTTCGGAAGGAAGTGCGGAGAATGTTTTTCTCCCCAGCGGTTTTGTCCACATAAACATTTCGAGCCAAAGAATATAGAGATGTTCGACGGCGATCAGCGCTACGAATATCTGCGAGAGTGTGCTCATAAACGATCCTTCAATCAGTGTAAATCATTACGCCACGAATGCACCTAAACACAAATGCTATAAAAACACTTATCACAAAGTTTTTCACTGTGGCGGAGTCTTTTCGCTACGTTCACATCCACAGGTTCCTGTCCAAACTTCGGTATTGGATCGCTTCACTGAGATGTTCCGTATGAATATCCGCACTTCCGGCGAGATCTGCAATCATCAATAGTTGTAGGACACCTTCAAGGTGTCCTACAACTTCATCAACCTTTCATCAAATCCAATATTCTTTTCTGATACATTGAACGATCTCTTCAGAATATTCTCTGAATTCTTCAGAAGATCTGAAATATTGTTTATAAAATTCTTTTGATACTACAGATCCATGATAATTACCGCATAGTTCATTATAACTGGAATGCTTCCATTCGTCAAGCCGAGCAACCAATTTTGAACGCAGGGGATTCTGATGGATATATGAAATTAACGTAAAGAGATATTGTTCATCAATTATTTCTTTCGCTTTTGTATGAGGCTGAAACAACGATCCTTGTCTTGAATATCTTTTATTTATCGCTTTCGTGTAGCTGGATAGAACCAGCCCAACTTTTTTTTGAACCTGTAAATCTTCATTTTTACATATTTTGATCAAAAAGTGAAAATGCGTAGGCATTAAACAATATGCCAATATCTCTGAATTCGGCTTAAGATATGTGATAAATTTATTCAAGAAATACTGATAGTTCTCATCAGCAAGGAATACTCTTTCAAAATTATTTGAACGATTATATAAATGATAATATTTTCCATCTTCTAAGATCATGTTCATTAATATAGGAGTAGGACACCTAAAAGGTGTCCTACTCCTATACACCTTCACATCCATAAGTTCCTATCTAAACTCCGATATTGTATCGCTTCACTTAAGTGTTCCGTTCTGATATCGGAACTTCCGGCGAGATCTGCAATCGTTCTCGAAACTTTTAGGATGCGGTCATACGCACGGGCCGATAAACCGAGTTTTGTCATTGCCATCTTCAGCAGTTCCTCCCCTGCCGGATCGATGCGGCAGTATTCCTTGATCTCTTTAGACTGCATGGATGCATTGGAATAGATATTTGCCCTGGAGCGGAAGCGCTCCACCTGCACTTCCCGGGCGGTGATCACCCGTCCCCTGATCGACGCAGACGCTTCACCCGGTTTTTTCTGCGCCAGTTCCGTCACTTTCACTGCGGGGACCTCGATATGGATGTCGATCCTGTCCAGCAGCGGACCGGAGATCTTTGCCATATATTTTTGGATCTGCATGGGCGTACAAGTGCACTCATGGTTCGGATTGCCGTAATTTCCGCAGGGACAGGGATTCATGGCACAGACCAGCATAAAATTCGCCGGGTAATCGACCGACATCTTTGAACGGCTGATGGTCACTCGTGCATCTTCCAGCGGCTGCCGCATTACTTCCAACACATTCCTCGCAAACTCCGGAAGTTCATCAAGAAAGAGCACTCCATGATGGGACAGCGATATCTCGCCGGGACGGGGAATTGTTCCTCCCCCCACCAGCGCCGAGTCGGAGATGGTGTGATGCGGAGAACGGAACGGCCGCTGCACCACAAGCGCTGAACCGGGGGGAAGCAAACCCGACACGGAATGGATCTTGGTTGTTTCAATGCTCTCATCGAATGTCATCGGAGGAAGGATGCTCGGCAATCGTCTTGCGAGCATCGTTTTTCCCGAACCGGGAGGACCGATCATGATGATGTTATGTCCCCCTGCCGCGGCCACCTCCAATGCGCGTTTCACATTTTCCTGACCTTTTACGTCGGAGAAATCATGATGGTACGGCTGATGGACAGCGAATACTTTTCTCATGTCGAGTTTCAATGGCTCGATCAGCGATCTCCCCTCCAGGATCTCGACTGCTTCGGACATTGTTTCAACACCGTACACATCGAGTCCTTCGACCATCCCCGCTTCATTCGCATTCTGCTGAGGCAGGATGATTCCCCGTATCCCTTTCTTCTTCAGTTCCACTGCGATCGGCAGCGCACCGTGGATCGGGCGGAGTGTTCCTTCCAGCGAAAGTTCGCCGAGAATGATGAAATCCTTCAGCCGTTCCTCGCTCAGCTGTCCGCTTGAAGCAAGCATACCGATGGCGATGGGAAGATCGAAAGACGAACCCTCCTTCTTCACGTCGGCGGGAGCGAGATTGATGGTGATCCGTTTATTGGGATACGTGTACGTGGAATTTTTGATGGCGGTGGCGACGCGTTCACGCGATTCCTTCACCGCATTGTCGGGAAGACCGACCATAAAGAAATTCGGTACGGTGTTCTCGATATTCGTTTCGATCTCAATGAGGTACGCATTGATGCCGTAGGTTGCTGCGGAGAAAACGGTCGTAAGCATGCTGGTCCGTACAGAATTGTGTGGTCATTTAAAAACAGGAAGCGCTGGAAATATATCCAGCGCTCTGCGAATGTTCAAAACTATTCTGTTTGCTTTTGAGGTCAGTCCATTTTACCGTATCTCACTGAAGCTTCGACAGTGCATCCGAGAGGATGTCCGCACTCGACCGAAGTTTTATCTCCTCATCCTTCGACATTGAAAGACCTATTTCAGCAATCACACCTTTGCCTCCGACGACCCTGGGAAGAGATAACGCAACATTATAGACCTGGTCAGTGGCGCTGACCGTGAGGATGGCACGCTGATCTCTGATGATCCGTTCCGTTATATTAGCCAGAACAGCACCGATACCGTAATAGGTCGCCCCTTTCCCTTGGATGATCGAATATGCCGCTGTTCTGATCTCTTCGGTGATCCTCTCCTGGATCTCTTTGGTCCACGGTATGTTGACCGCTGCACAATAATCACTCACCGGCATGCCGGCAACCGTTGCACTGCTCCATACGACGACCTCACTGTCGCCGTGTTCACCGACCACATAACCATGCACATGATGCGCGTCCACCCCCACATGTTCGGCGACCATGGCACGGAATCGTGCCGTATCCAGCGTGGTGCCGGAACCGATGACCTGACCTGGAGGAAGTTTCGCGATCCGTTCGGCTACCGTGGTGAGAATATCGACAGGATTGGTGGCGATCAGAATCACCGCATCTTTTTCGACTGCGGTGATCTTCGGGATGATATTGTTGAACACTTCCACGTTCCTTCCGATCAGATCCAGTCTGCTCTCTCCAGGGCGCTGTCCGACACCGGCAGTCACGATGATGACCTTCGCACCTTTAAGATCATCATACGTTCCGGCAGTCACTAAAACGGGGTGGCTCACCGGCGTTGCGTGCTGAATATCCTGAGCTTCCGCTTCCGCCTTCTTCGTATTCGCATCGATCAGTACGATCTCGCGGCACGAATTCCGCAGGACCATGGCGAACCCTGCCGCCGCACCGACAAATCCAGACCCAACAATTCCGACCTTCATCCATACCTCCCATAGATAAAAAAAAATAGCGCGATGAATACTCATCGCGCTATGATAACACTGAAACAACAATAATCGTTCTACCGATGATCCCGCAGGAAATCAAGACGCGGTTTCATCACCTCAGCTGATTTCAGCAATTTGTCCTTGCCGAAGATCGATTCCTCCTGGCTGGAAAATGCCAGTTCGTATTCGTTGCTCATGATGATCGCTTCTTCCGGACAGACCTCTTCGCAGAAACCGCAGAAGATGCAACGGGTCATGTTGATCTCGAACCGTTCGGGGTAGCGCTCTTTGGTCAATTCGGTCTCCGCTGCCTGTACATCAATGGCCAGCGCGGGACAGACACGGCTGCAGAGTCCGCATGCAACGCAGCGCTCCGTACCGTTCTCTTCCACCAGCACCGGACGACCGCGGAACGATGCAGCATGTTCCACCTTAACTTCGGGGTACTGAATGGTGAATGACGGTTTGAAGATCTGTTTCACGGCAGCGAACATCCCTTTGAGGATCTCCAGCACGTACGCGCGCTGAAGGAAGGAAAGATCCTTCACTCGGACAAGTTCACTCTTTTTTAAATATTTTTCGTCATTCATATCAATTGAACCAAGTATGTATGGGTTTAAGAATAAACAATCCTGTCAACGCGATGTTCAACAGCGAGAGGGGCAGCATCACTTTCCAGCCGAGATTCATCAGCTGATCGTAGCGGAACCGGGGCATGGACCAGCGGACGATCATAAAGAAGACAACGATCATCGCAAACTTCGTAAAGAAGGCACCGAGCTGAAGCAGACTGACGGCGAACGGTGAAAGGTTCAGATATTCGATGTACGGCGCCTGATAACCGCCGAGATAAAACGTGGTAATCAATGCCGCTGCAGAGAACAATGCAAGATACTCCGACAACATGAACATGCCGAATTTCATTCCGGTATATTCCGTATGGTACCCTGCAACAAGTTCCGGTTCTGCTTCCGGCAGATCGAACGGCAGCCGGTTCGTCTCGGCGAACATTGCCACAAAGAATATGATGAAGCCGAGCGGCTGCAAAAAGATGTTCCAGTTCGGAAGGAATCCGAACATGTAATATCCGCTCTGCGCCTTCACGATCTCATCCAGTCTGAGTGAATTGTTCAGCATGACAATGGCGATGATGGAGAGTCCGAGCGACAATTCGTAGCTGATCATCTGTGCGGAAGAACGGATGCCGCCGAGCAGCGAATACTTATTGTTGGATGACCAGCCGCTGAGCGTAATGCCATAGACGGCGAGTGACGAAAGAGCCAAAATGTACAGTATCCCGATATTCACATCGGCGATCTGCAGTTTGAAATTGTGAACAACACCGTTGATGACGATCGGAAGCGTATCGCCGAAGGGTACCACGGCGAAGGTCGAGAATGCGATCGTCAGAGAGATCAGCGGTCCGAGCGAGTGAACGAATTTATTGGCGGCAGCAGGAACTATATCTTCCTTGAAGAAGAGTTTCGGGATGTCCGCAAGCGGCTGCAAAAGACCGAACGGACCAACACGGTTCGGACCGACGCGATTCTGTATCCATGCGCTCAGTTTGCGTTCCAATTGAACGCCGAGATACGTCACGCAGGGGAGCAGAATGCCGAAGATGACGATGAGGATCTTTACTAATGCTTCAATGATCGGTGAGATTTCCATGGTGATTTCTGAGTTTAGACTGCAACAGTAGATTGTTTGAGCAATGCACCCTTCGTACCGACCTTCAGGTAGGAAAGACCTTTGAAGCCCTCCACCTTCTGGCAGATCTCGTTGAACACTTCATCCGCATTGTTGAATTTATATTTTGTTCCCATCACTCCGGCGATACTTGCCACGATCTTCCAGGAAGGTCGTGCATCACGGCGGGGACCTTTCCCCCATTTGTCGTTATGCGCCTGGAATTTATCCCAGCGGCTCATCTCGAAATTGTCCATGGCGCGGTCCTGTTCCAGCGTTGTCACAGCAGGACGGATGCGCTGCACACGATGCTGGAAGTTCGTCATCGTACCGTTCTTTTCCGCAAAGGTGGATGCGTTCAGGATCACATGCGCATATTCTGTAGTCTTACTGTGGTTGGTCGCGTGGACTGCGAAGAACTCCAGATTGGAAAGTGCTTCTTCGATGCCGGGGACCGAGGCGATATCATCCTCAAGACAATAGAGAGCTTTGATCTTCCCCGCTTTGACGGCAGCGATGATCTGATCGAAATTCATACCATTCTCCTGCGGCACGACACCAACCGCCGCAGCACCGGAAGCGTTCGGTGTTTTATCCGCGCGGATCAGAACGTTATCATCGGCACCTTCGGTCACGCGCCGGAAATCGATATTCCGCGTTCCGATCACATCTTTGGCGAATTTTGCGAGCAGGTAGTTATCCTCATTCGTGGCGAACGCCGAACCGAGCAGAGCGATCTCATTCTTTCCGAACGATTTCAATTCCGATGCCACTTTCGCGATCGCCTCATCCCATCCCACTTCCACCAGCTGACCATCTTTACGGATCTTCGGCGCTTTGAACCGGTTCTCCGCATTCACATTCTTCCAGGTATTCAGACGGCCGTGGTCGCACATCCATACGCTGTTCACATCGTCATTCTTCCTGGGATTCAATCGGAGAATCTCATTATTCCGGACACCGACCTCCACATTGCAGCCGCGAGCGCAGCCGTTGCAGACGGAATCGGTGAAGGACATTTCCCAGACGCGGGATTTGAAACGGAATTCTTTGTTCGTCAATGCGCCGACGGGACAGATGTCCACCACGTTCATTGAGTACGGATTATCGAGGGATTGACCGGGGAATGTTTCGATGGTAACCCTGTCGCCGCGCTGGACGAATTGAAGCTGATGCTCGCCGGCGATCTCATCGCAGAAACGGATGCAACGGGAACAGGAGATGCAGCGTTCGGCGTCGAACATCACGCGGGGACCGATCTCAACACGTTTCGGTTTGTGGTTCTTGTTCTCCACAAAACGGCTGAAGCCTTTGGAATACTTATAAGAATAATCCTGCAGCTTACATTCACCCGCTTCATCGCAGATCGGACAATCGAGCGGATGGTTGATCAGAATGAACTCCATCACCGCTTCCCGAGCATTGATCACACGCTCATTCTTTGTGTTGACGACCATGCCGTCGGCGACCTGGGTCATACAGGCGATCGCGAGTTTCGGCATCTTCTCCACTTCCACCAGACAGATACGGCAGTTGCCGGAAGCGGAAAGTTTATCGTGCCAGCAGAAATGAGGAATGTGGACCTTGTTCTCTCGGGCCGCCTCAATGATCGTTTTCTTGTTATCGACTTCGTATGGAACGCCGTCCAGAGTGATTTTTACGTTTGGCATCGGTTCGGTAAGATTTGTGTCGTTCGTTGAACAATTACTTGATATAACTACACTAAATGTATCAAAAAAAGTTCAAGAATGGAAGCAGAAAGTGTATAGTTTCGAGCCAAAAATACAGGAAACCGGATGAGGGAAATTCGATGCTGGATTCAGAATGGCGATTGATGGATGCTTGATAATGGATAATGGATACTGGATGCTGGATGATGGAAACGAAATGCGGTTTGGTTGGAACAACCTGAAACGATGAAGATCTTAAGTTCAACAGAATGAAGGATTTTTAGAAGGATCTTTCGTTCTGATCTTTCTGTTCCTTTTATTCCATGTAATTGAGCATAATGGGAAAAACAGTCAGTCCTTACAATGTTTTCGGAAGAAGACGGATGATATCAAGCTCGACCGCGCAGGTATAACTCAAATTCCGATCCTGAAGGAATGTGATCAGTTCGGCAAGGGTAGGATAATCATTCTTTCCGACGAATAGCCGGGCGTCGTCGATCAGGATCACATGCGGGATGCCGGGTTTACTGAAAATCACTGATAACTCTTCCATGATCGGACATTCTTTTTCCCCTTTGGCAGTGTTGTCCCCCGAATAATGACCATCCAGCCAAAAGAGACACGGCGTATCCACCCCTTCGATCACCTGCTTCAATACTTTGCCGCTGTCCCCTTGCAGCAGTGTCACATTGGCAGAGGAACGGAATCGTTCTTTCGCTTTCGCATGGAATTCTTCACTCAGTTCAATAGAATAGACGCGGGAGAAAAGAGTTCGCATCACTTCCACCGTGTCCCCCATGAATGTGCCGGTCTCAACAAATATAGTGCAGGGATATTTCTTCCGGATGGAGTGGATCGCATTCTGTTTCAGGAGGTGCGGCGCGGGAAGTTGTCTGCCGCGGAGGATCCATAACACTTTGGTCTTCCAAAAGATCAGAAATGCTGCGGCTTGTTCAGGAAAGAGTTGCGTAATGAGCGCGTTCATTATCGGTTTCAATTCTGGGAAACGATGTTAGTGAAAATGAAATTGACTCTAAATAATTCGACTAACACAAAATCAGTAAACAACTTGCTGAAATGGTAAATTTTGTGGACCTACATTTCGTATCCGTGTAAATCCTTTTTTACCGTGTTAATCTGTGTTCTATTGATAAAAGTAACAAGGGCGGACTTCCCCGACAATCAGCGCGTCGGGTAAACGTCCGCCCTTACTTTATTTCTTTGCGTCTTAGCGACTTTGCGGTGTATGTCTCTTACCGCAGGATCGTATCGACCGGTGTATATTTCATGTTGAACGCATCGGCAACACCTTTGTAGGTGATGAGTCCGTCCACCATGTTCAGACCGAGTTTCAATTCCTTGTTCTGCTGCACCGCTTTTTCCCATCCTTTGTTCGCCAGTTCGACCGCATACGGAAGCGTAGCGTTCGTCAAAGCGATGGTGGATGTGAACGGAACTGCTCCCGGCATGTTCGCAACGCAATAGTGGATCACGTTGTCGATCACGTAGGTCGGATTCTCGTGGGTGGTCGGTTTGCAGGTCTCAATGCATCCGCCCTGATCCACTGCAACGTCCACGATCACGGAACCGGGTTTCATGGTCTTCAGCATTTCCTTTTTGATCAGCTTCGGAGCTTTTGCACCCGGGATCAGCACTGCGCCGATCACGAGGTCTGCAGACTGGATCACTTTACGGATGTTGTATGCATTGCTCATCATGGTCGTGACGTTCTTCGGCATGATGTCATCCAGCTGTCGCAGTCTGTAAAGATTATTGTCGAGGATGGTCACCTTGGCACCGAAACCGGCTGCGATCTTTGCCGCTTGTGTACCGACAATTCCCCCGCCGATCACAACGACATTTGCCGGTTCTGTTCCGGGAACACCGCCGAGCAGGATTCCGCGTCCGCCCATGGTGCGCTCAAGATACTTTGCGCCTTCCTGCGGTGCCATGCGTCCTGCCACTTCGCTCATCGGAATGAGCAGCGGCAGAGAGTTATCGTCCTTCTGCACTGTTTCGTACGCGATGCAGACCGCCTGGCTCTTCACCATGGCAACGGTCAGTTCTTTGCTGGCGGCAAAGTGGAAGTAAGTGAAGACGATCTGATCGCGGCGGATCAGATTGTATTCCTGCTTGATCGGTTCCTTCACTTTGATGATCATATCCGCTTTGTGATATAATTCTTTCGCGTTCTTCGCGATCTTTGCGCCTGCTTCGATGTAGGCAGAATCTTCGAATCCGCTGCCGACACCCGCTTTGGTCTCGACATAGACGGTATGTCCGTACTGGCGCAGTGTTTCTACGCCGACCGGAACAAGTCCTACACGATTCTCATTGGTCTTGATCTCTTTCGGAATTCCGATAATCATAACATCATCTCACTTGATTGGTTGGTAATGGGTTTTTTAATTCTTCATTTCAGGATTCAATACGACCGTGGTGAATTTTTCCGTATCGAACAGCTGCTTCGAAACGGCCTGCACTTCGTCCACGGTGACGGAATCAATGCTGCGGACGATGGAATCGAGCGGTGTGTACTCGCCGTAATACAATTCCCCGTTGCCGAGACGCATCATCCTGTTGGATGTGCTTTCCAGACTGAGCAGCATGCTCCCTTTCAGCTGGGCCTTTGCTCTCTGCAGTTCTGATTTCGACAACAGCTTCGTCTTCATTTTGTGCAATTCTTTGTAGGAAAGTTCCAGTGCGTTCTTGACGGATTTCTTATCCGTACCGACATAGATGCCGAACGAGCCGGTATCCTTCATCAGTCCGAGAAAAGAATAAACACTGTACGCCAGTCCATGCTTCTCGCGGATCTGCTGGAACAGCCGGGAACTCATTCCGTCGCCGAGCACAGTGTTCATGACCAGTGCCGGATAGCGCATCTCGTGATGGACATCGAACGCGATGGTGCCGGTGCAGAGATGCGCCTGCTGGATCGGTCTCGTGTATTCCTTGGAAATTTTCGTTGGATTCACCGCAGGATATGTTCTGAACACCTCTCCTTTTTTTTTCTTCACGGAAAAATAGCGCTGCGCAAGTTTCACCAGATACTCATGTTTGATGTTTCCCGCCGCCGCAAGGATGATATTCTCGTTCGCATAGAATTTTTTTGTGTAGGCGTAGAGATCGTCCCGTGTAAAGCGGGAGACATTCTCCGCGGTACCGATGATGGGACGGGAGAATGGATGTTCGCCGAAGAGATGCTTTTCGAAATATTCCTGCACAAGATCGTCAGGATCATCTTCCGAGCGCTTGATCTCTTCCAGGATCACGGTCTTCTCTTTGGCCATTTCCTTCACTGGAAAAGTGGAGAACTGCACCATGTCCGAAAGGACATCGACCGCTTCTTCCACGAATTCATCCATCACACGGGCGTAGTAGCAGGTATGTTCCTTGGAAGTGAATGCGTTCATGTAACCGCCGACCGATTCCAGACTCTGTGCGATCTGCTGGAAGTTCCTTTTCTCCGTCCCCTTGAACATCATGTGTTCAATGAAATGGGAAATGCCGTTCGTTTCGTCAGATTCGTTGCGTGAGCCGGTATTGATCCAGATGCCGATGGAAGCGGATTTAACGGAGGTGATCTCTTCGCTGATAACACGAATTCCGTTGGCGAGAGTCGTCTTTTTGTACGATTGGAGTGCAGCGGATTCCGAGTGAGATAATTTGCTTCTAATAGCCATTCTCAGTTGTGAACTTTCGATTGAATTTCCGTGATGAAGATAGAGTAAATTTTGAAAAGTAAAAAGAAATTTGTGCCTTCTTACGTTTTCTTAATTCTCCCTGCATAATTATAAATCGCTGCATAAATACCGTGTGAAATCACCTTGATTTCAGCATGGTTTCGATCTTCACCGCCACCATATCGATCCCGACAAGATTCTCGCTCCCCAGCGGGATGATGACGTCCGCGTAGCGTTTGCTCGGCTCAACGAACTCCAGATGCATCGGTTTCACGGTGGAGACATACTGTTTCATGACGGAATCGATCGACCGTCCGCGCTCAATGATGTCCCGTTTCAGACGGCGGAGCAGCCGCTCGTCGGCATCCGTATCAATGAAGATCTTGATATCCATCAGATTGCGGAGTTCCTCGGACGCGAAGATGAGGATCCCTTCAATGATGATGATATCCTTCGGTTCAAGATGCCGCGTCTCTTTCATGCGCGAGTGCGTCGTGAAGTTATACAACGGCTGCTCGACCGGGATCCCTTTCCGCAGTTCTTTGATATGTTCGATCAGCAGTGAGGTCTCAAGTGAATCGGGATGATCGAAGTTCAGCTGATCTGGGGTCTTCCCTCCGTATGTCGAAATATCGCGGTAATAGGAATCGTGCTGGATGACAACTACATTCTCAGTATAGTGGATCCGTTCAAGGATCTTATTGGTGACAGAAGTCTTTCCGGAGCCGGTCCCGCCGGCAATTCCGATGACAAGTTGACGCATAGAGTTTCCTTTTTTAGTCAAAAGAATATAATTGAAGAATAGTTGAAAGCAAAAAGTATTTACGGTATTTCTTTCATTTTTTGATGTTTGTTCGGCCGGAAAACAGTGCGAGACAAATTTTCATCGTTCACATTCCGTTCGCTCGTCTCTGAACCAACATCATCGGGAGATCCTCACTGAATTCATCATTGTATTTCAAATTTATTGTAAAGGAGTAAATCTTTGGCTATTTTGACAGTATGCTCGATCAAATCACCTTGTGGTTCCTCCTCTTTCTAGGATCGTTCTATGCGCTTCTCCACCTGCGGCTTTGGATCGGTTCCAAAAGACTTTTTCATCCGGTTCACCCGGGACAGTCCCATTTACTCACGGTGATCGTCGCGGCGAGGAATGAAGAGCAGAATATCGGCCGGCTGCTCCGTTCCATGACAACTCAGAATTATCCCGCCTCTGCGTTCGAGATCATCATTGTGAATGACCGCTCGACAGATTCGACTGCATCCATCGTTGAAAAGTTCCGGAAAGAGCATGACAATATCCGTCTGTTCACGATCGATTCCAACACAACGGATATGCCGAACAAGAAGAATGCGCTCCGGACCGGTATTGAGCACGCGAAATTTGACATTCTCGTTTTCACGGATGCCGATGCCGATCCGGGAAAAGAGTGGCTCACTACCATCACCCATCATTTCTCTGAAGGGACCGGAGTCGTCATCGGATACAGTCCGTACGCATCCGAACAGACGCCTTCATTCCTCCGCTATGAAGAGAACAAGAATTCTCTCATCGCCGCTGCTGCCGCAGGCGCCGGACAGGCATTTCTGTGCACCGGGCGGAACATCGCGTACCGGAAGGAAGTGTATCAGCAAGTCGGCGGATTTGAAAAGATCAAACAGAGTATCAGCGGTGATGATGATCTCTTCCTTCAACTTGTGCAGCGTGAGACTTCGTGGAAGATCCGATATATGATCTCGCCGGAAAGCGCCGTGGGAACCATCCCTCCATCCACGTTCCGCGAATTTGTGAACCAGCGTACCCGGCATGTCTCCGCCAGTTCCTATTATCCCTTCATCGTGAAAGCAGGGTATGCGGTCGTCCACCTTTTCCATGCTGCGATCATTACCGCACTGTTCATCTCTCCGTTCAACGGACTGCTTGCGCTGATGGTGAAACTCAATGTGGACGGTGCATTTATTGCGCACGGAAAGAAACTCTTCCGCGAGGAATTCGGCGTGGTCGAATTCGTTCTCAATGAAACTCTCCTCGTGGCCTATTCTTTTCTGATCGCACCGCTGGGATTCCTCACATCGTTCGACTGGAAAGAGAGCGTCCCACAGTGAAAGAATTCATCGCTCATCCAATCACCGCAACGGTGTTGAAGATCGTTTTCTCAGCGGGATTATTGACCGGTCTTATCTATTATATAGATCTCGCATCGGTGTATCAGTCGTTGCTAAATGCCAATGTGCTGTATCTTGCCGTCGGACTGGGACTCGCAGCCGCGCAGCTTCTCATTCATTTTTTCCGATGGAGATACTTGCTCCGTTTGGTGAGCAGAGAGATCACCGACTCGGAAGTAGTGACATCGCTGTTCGTCGGTTTCATGGCAGGATTCTTTACCCCGTCACAGATCGGTGAGTTAGCCGGACGGATCGCCAGTCATCCTACCGTCAACCGTTCCCATATCATCGGCATTACGCTCATCGATAAATTATACTGGACGGCGTTGACATTCATTATCGGCGGACTTGGACTGACACTGTTCGTTGCAAATCATCTTATTGAATATTGGAATCCGCTCTATCAATATCTTACCGCAGCCGGTATCTTTCTGCTGACGGCGTTGTTTTTGCTTCCCGAAAGAGTGAAGACGCTGCTCCAGCTCCTCCCGGAAAAGATCCGTCTTCACCGGTACTATGAGATGATCAAGGTGCTGGACGACAAATTCCATAATACTCAGGGATCGATCCTTTTCGGTTCAACGCTGCTCCTGTACATCGCCATCCTTCTGGAATATTATTTCCTTGCAATGGCATTCGGTCCGGTCTCGTTCTTTGATGCCATACTGTGCGGAGCATCGGTCTTCTTCGTGAAAGCGGTGATCTTTCCCGCCGCCTTCGGCGATCTCGGCGTACGGGAAAGTGCAGCAGTATTCTTCTTCGAAAAAGCAGGCTCCACAGCAGCGATCGCTTTCAATGCCTCCATCGTCATGTCCTTCGCAAATGTCATCATCCCCACCGCCGTCGGTGCCGTGATGGTGACGAGGTTGAAACGGCGATGATCGGCATATTCCTGGAATATGCGTCCGTCGTTCTGATCCTCGTGCTGCTCATCTATGTCCGGCAGATCATCATCTTTTTTCACGGACTTTCCAAACTAACGGAAGGGACCAATGCCTTCCTTCATTCGATCACTGTGATCATCCCTGCACGGAATGAGGAAAAGAATATCGAACGCTGCCTGCACTCGCTTCTGCAGCAGGATTATCCGGCGGATAAATTGTCCATCATCGTCGTGGATGATCAATCTACAGATGAGACGACAGACATCGTCCGACGGATTTCCTCCGTTTCTCCTTTTCCGCTTTCTCTGTTCCAGTCGGATATCTCCTCCTCGATCCGTTCTCCGAAGATCAGAGCAATGTCCCTCGGTATACAGCATTCCTTCAGCGACATCATCGTGACAACGGATGCGGACTGCACGGCACCGCCGCAGTGGATCCGGACCATCAATTCCTATTTCGAGGAACAGGTTGGAGTCGTCACCGGATTGACCGTGTATGAAAAGAAGCCGGGCATGTCGCAGCTGTTCTGGGGTATCCAGTTCCTCGACTTCATCTCCTACACAGCCATCGCGGCCGGGTCCATTGGGTTGGGAAAGGCACTGGTGAGCAACGGGAGCAATATGGCGTTCCGGATCCGCGCATTCGATGAGACCGCCGGATTCGATACGCTGACACACATCAATACCGGTGATGATTCGCTGCTTGCCCAGAAGCTGACCGCGGACGGCCGGTGGAAACCACGCTTTGCATTCGGCGATCAAGCAACGATCTCCACACAGCCGGTCGATACATGGAAGGAAGTGCTTCACCAGAGGATGCGCTGGGTTGGACAAACCGCTTATTATCCTGCGTACATGATGTTCTTTATGATCTGCGCGTTCATCATGTTCCTGGGACTGGCGCTCACCATTCCGCTGACATTGATCGAATGGAATATCATTCCGTGGATCGTGTTGACGGTAAATCTTATTATAGATTATATCTTTATGAGCCGTTTCGCCCGGGTCACCGATACCGGTGAAGCGATGCGGTACTACATTCCGACAGCAGCGATCCATATTCCGTTCGTCCTCCTTGCGATCTTCGGCGGATATTTTTTCTCCTTCGAATGGAAAGACCGGTCAATGAAGAAGGAGTCCGCATGATCAGTCATACAGGGGCACTCCACCGTTTGCTCTTCCCTTCGCTGCTCTGGCGCATGCCGGGGAAAAAGATCTATCTCACATTTGACGATGGTCCGCATCCGACAGCAACGCCCGCCGTGCTCGATGTATTGCAGAAGTTCGGCGTCCGCGCTACGTTCTTCCTCTCCGGTCAGAATATCACCGGACAGGAAGCATTGGTGAGAAGGATCTTCGGCGAAGGACATTCCATCGGCATCCATGCATTCCATCATTCGCGTCAGCTCGCCTTTTCGAAGGAACGGACAAAAGAAGAGATCCTGAGTACCGAAAGGCTTCTCACACCGTTGTTGGGGCACAAACCGCGGACATTCCGTCCGCCGTTCGGTTTCTTTTCCTGGAACACGATCGCCGCTGCCCGTGAACTCGGTTATCTGCTGGTGATGTGGAGCTGTTTGACGGGGGATTTCCGCTCATGGAGCAATGAGAAAGTGATCGATACTGCCCTTGCAGAATTGGACCATGGTTCCATCCTGGTCTTTCATGATAACGATCTTACGGAAACAAAGATCAGCGGAATTCTCGAGGCGGTCATCCCGAAGATCCGCGCACTCGGTTTTGAATTTGGAGCGATCCGATGAGCAGAAAACGGATCCTGATAGCGCCGTTGGACTGGGGTCTCGGGCATGCGACGAGATGCGTTCCGATCATCCGTGAACTTCTCGCAAAGGATGTCGAGGTGATCATCGCGGCGGATCACCGTCCTGCTGAATTGCTGAAGAGAGAATTCCCTGATCTAGAACACGTTCGCCTTCCGGGATACACGGCGGAATATCCTGTAGATGAGAATATGGCGTGGTCAATGTTCAAAGAACTTCCGGAAATGTACCGCGGACTTGTGGCGGAAAGGTCACTGCTCGACTCGATCATTACCGAACGGAAGATCGACGCTGTCATCTCCGACAACCGTTGGGGTATCTACTCCAAGCGCGTTCCATCGATCTACCTCGTTCATCAGATCCGGATCCTGCTCTCGCCGTTACTGCGGTGGGGACAACCGATCATCGATGCAGCAAATGCGAGACTCATCCGCTCGTTCTCCGAAGTGTGGATCCCAGATTTCGGAACAGCGGACCGGCTGACCGGAGAACTGACGCATGATTCACTGCTGCCGAAGAATGCATTCTTCATCGGCCCTCTCTCCCGTTTGAAAAAGATCACTTCGTTCAACAAAGAACTCGATGTGCTGGTGATCCTCTCCGGTCCCGAACCGCAGCGGACGATCTTCGAAAAGATCGCAGTCGATCAGCTGAAACAGACGACCATGCGCGCACTGGTCGTACGGGGAACTCCCGAGCGTCAGCTGAAAATGAAGATCTCCGACAATCTCTCGCTGATCAGTTCTCTTACATCGGACGAACTTTCCGAGGCGATCGCGGCTTCGCACATCATCATTTCGCGTCCCGGGTACAGCACCGTGATGGATTTGTCTTTGCTCGGCGCAAATGCTATTTTTGTCCCGACACCGCAGCAGACGGAACAGGAATATCTCGCACGGCGTCTGAAAGAACAGCGGATATGCTATTCCGAAACGCAGGAGAAATTCTCTCTGACCCATGCAGTAGCGCAATTCAATTCATATTCAGGTTTCTCTCAACATCAGAACGATCTTTCCGTACTTCGTGAGCGGATCGATCATCTGATCTCTATTATATAACGAATGTTCCTTCCTCTGATCCTGTCATACGCTGAAACACACTACCGGTTCAAATACTTCTTCAGTCTCTATAAGAAGTCCGATCCCGAGATCATTGCCGATGCTCCCCACCGTGTCGATCCAGACAGATCCTATCCGGTGATGATCCTGATCAAAGATGCGGACAAGTATCCGGTGGAACTTCTGTCGGTCCGCCTGACGCTCTTCCACAATGCCGCCAAGATCCATACGCAGACTTTCAATTTTCTGCCGCATCTGAAGATCGATTCTCATTATTTTTACAAGATCGTTGAGCTGCCGTTCACCGGTCAGCTTGCGTCGCTGTTCGGACACATGGAGATGGAGGCGGAGATCACTGTACTCCGCAACGGAAAGACCAAAGTGGTGCGGAACAACAATCACCGATTCACCTCCAAGACACCGCTGAAATTCTACCGGTCGAAAACGAAGCTCCCGTCCCTGAACGGATGGATCTACGGTGACCCCCATACTCATTCCACCTATACCGAGGACCAGCTCGAATTCGGTTCACCCATCTCTGCCGCACCGCATCTCTGCCGGGCAATGGGGATCTCGTTCTTCGGCGTGATGGATCATTCGTATGATCTCGATGACCGGGTGGACAATTACCTGCTGAACGATCCCGCGCTTCCGAAATGGAATGCGCTTCAGAAAGAGATCGATGAGGTGAATGCCCGTGAAAAAGATTTCGCTGTGCTTCGCGGTGAAGAGGTCACTTGTACGAATTCGGACAATAACAATGTCCATTTCCTCCTCTTCGGTAACCGAAGGTTCTTTCACGGTTCCGGCGACAGCGGCGAGAAATGGTTCCGGACCAAGAGCGAATACACTATACAGCAGATCCTCGCGGAGAAAGAGAAGAATGTCGTCGCATTTGCATCGCATCCGACGGAGGAGGTGCCGTTCCTGCAGCGCTTCTTCCTGCGGAGGGACGAATGGAATGTGAATGATATGAATGAACGGCAGCTGCACGGGATCCAGATCCTCAACGGAGAAGTATCGGACGGATTCCTGCGCGGTCTGGATATCTGGAAATGGATGCTGAAGCGGGGCGAGAAGAAATTCCTGCTTGCCGGGAACGATGCCCACGGCAATTTCAACCGGTACGTACAGATCAGCATTCCGATGCTCTCCTTCCGGGAGAAGGAGACGCAGCTGTTCGGAGAGATGAGATCCGCCGTGCTGACGCATCAGATATCCGAGCAGTCCATCATCGAAGCGATGGGAAAAGGACGTGTTGTCATCACGAACGGTCCGATGATCTCGATTGCCGTCGAGACCGATGTACAGGATGCCGGCACGGTCGGCGAAACGGTGATCGGGAACCGGTTCGTCGTGAAGATCCAGGGTGCGACCACAGATGAGTTCGGCACGTTCCGTTCCATCACTGTCTTTTTCGGAGTGATCGGAAAGAATGAACGCCGTCTCTTCGAGATCACCGATCTTTCCGATCCGTATTCGCTCCACCGCATCAGTGATTGGCATGATGCGGAATTCTTTTCGTATATTAGAGCAGAAGCAGTCACACACAACGCTCACGGAATCGACCGTGAGGGATTCTGTTATACAAACCCGATCTGGATCCAGCCGAAATGAAAAAAGTTCCTGTTCTGATTCTTGTCTGTCTAACGATCACACTCAACACATTTTCCGCCGACAAAGGATTCGCTTTCACCTCCGATCCCCTCTTGTTCCGTCCGCTCACCGCGAACACATTCGAACCGCGGGTAGGATTGATCTGGCATGCAAACGACAACCGGCTCCGTCTGGACATCGGAAACTCCGTCGATCTGGTCCAATACCGGTTCGAATCCCCGAAACAGCGGCTGACCATCGGTTCGGATTTCTTCACATACACACTGCTGCGCGGTGAAAAGAATTTTCATTTCCCGGTGGATGCGGTCGATTACCTGTTCGGGTTCAATGTGAATTATCTGGATTCACTTGCCGGCGGCATCCTGTCCGGACGGTTACGATTGAGCCATATCAGCGCGCATTTTGTGGACGGTCATTTCGACGGGACAGCCGGCGTATGGAAGGACGGATTGAGTCCGCGCGTGTACAGCCGTGAGTTCTTCGATCTGACCGCAGCATACGAGGATGCAGAAAGTTTCCGCGTGTATGCCGGCGCAGTGTATCTGTGGCACGTCGATCCGACATCGCTTCCGAAACTGAACGGATATGCCGGCGGCGAATTTCACCGTCCGCTCATACCGGTCCTGGACGGTTTTGCTGCTTATCAATTCACCGTCACTGGACTTCGACCGCGCCATGAACTTCAGCTGGGAGTGAAACTCGGGGCGTGGAACGGACGCGGGACCAAATTCTTCTTCATCTATCATTCGGGAAACAGTATTCACGGCGAATATCATGACCGTGCTGACGAGTATTCCGGTGTCGGATTCAATATCGATCTTTAATCATGACCTTCAGTAATATCCTTATTCACAGCGCATTATTCATCGCAACACTTTTCACTACGACAGTGGCCGGTGTTGCATGGCAGAATATCGATCCGTTCGAACTCTCCAATCTGGTTCACGGACTCCCGTATTCCCTTTCGCTTCTGTTCATCCTGACCTGTCACGAGTTCGGACATTATTTCGCTGCGCGGTATCACGGGGTGGATGCGTCTCTTCCATTTTATATCCCTTTCCCGCCGTATTTGAATCCGTTCGGCACGATGGGAGCGGTGATCAAAACACGATCATACATTCCGAACAGAGCGGTGCTGTTCGATATCGGTGCGTACGGACCGATCGCGGGGTTCGTTGCGACAATGATCGTTCTGGCATACGGCTTCACACATCTGCCGTCCAAAGATTTCATTCTGACAATCCATCCCGAATACTACACAAAACCTGCCGCCGGCGCTGCACTGACGTTCGGATCATCGTTGTTGTATGAGTTCTTCTCCTCTGTTTTTACGAGCGGTCCGGATGTCTTCGTCCCTCCAATGAGCGAAATGTATCATTATCCTTATCTCTGTGCCGGCTGGTTCGGTCTTTTTGTCACTTCGCTGAACATGATCCCGATCGGACAGTCCGACGGCGGACATATTTCGTACGCGATGTACGGCCGCAACAGCTGGAAGATCTCGCTTGCGGCGATGTTCTTGTTCCTGACTCTGGGGATCGTGCCGTTCCTGGAAGAAATTGGAATACCGGTCAATTTCGGATATGCGGGATGGCTGATCTGGCCGGCAGTGATGTTCGCATTGAACCGCGGGAAACTCGGTCATCCTGAGATCGAAGATGAGACACCGCTGGATAACCGACGGATGTTGATCGGATATCTTACGCTCATCATTTTTATCGTCAGCATCATGCCGACACCCATCAGTGACATGATCAATTAGTTGACTCTGCATCCATTTTTTCTTATCATTATTACAGAATTCAATCAATAACAAAAGCGGCCTGCCATAGAAAAATTCGATACTAGTGTTCCGGTTCTTCCCAACGACAGTGTCGACTTATTTTTTGATTGCAGACTGCTTTATTCCAACCGAGGATAAAGCCTCGGTTTTTTTTTGATATGACGCGAATATTACAATCCATACTTCTCTGCTGTTTCCTGCTGCTGGCGGGATGCGACCTTCCCGGTTCTTCGGAGCAGATCGACGCACAGTCACCCCCCTCCATCGTCAGCGCATCGGTCTCTCCGACACTCATCGACTTTGCAAAAGTGAGCATCACCGGTTCCACCGTGGATATCACGTTGACCGGTTCGGTCAACGTGAGCGATGACAACGGTCTCTCCGATATCATTGCTGTTTCGTACTCCATCTTTTCACCATCCGGCAGTCTGTTCGGAAGCGGGACCATCAGCGACAACGGGATCGCACCGGACCCGAGCGCCGGGGATGGGATCTATAATTCCCAGATCGTCGTGAAATTACCAAAAGAAGTGATCGGGACGTATGTGATCCAATTCTCAACGGTCGATAAGAGCGGATTCACCAGCAGCACGCATTCCATTCCGCTGAAGATCATTTTGTCCACGAACAATCCTCCCGTCATCTCAAAACTGTCTGCTCCTGATTCCGTCCGTGTGCCGGATACGGCGGACAGCGTGAATTTCATCGACATCTCATTGTCCGTTTCCGATCCTCAGGGATTGAGCGATATCGGTCTGGTGATCCTCACATCGCAGCGTCCTGATTCCAGCGTTGCCGGGACGTTCTACATGTCCGATGACGGCGGAAAGACCAAACTGCCTCAGTTCCAGCTGACGAGCGGGGACAGTGTCGCCGGTGACGGTGTGTATTCGATCGTCATTCCCATGTTCAATACAGCGGCGAAAAATACGTACAGGGATTTTATCTTCACTGCCCGTGATCAGTCCGGAGCATTCTCCAATGCCATCGTGAAAAGGATCTTCATCCAATGAGAATACTCCTTGCACTCTTGATGATCATTGCAGGAACGGATGCACTCCTGTCCCAAACCAGAACATTACACGCGCGTTCCTTCCAATTGACACAGACCGGATCAGGCGCACCTGTCCAGGCCGGCAACAGCATCACCGATGTCGTCACTGCACATGATACCATCTGGCTCGGCACCGGGAAAGGTCTCAGCCGGTCCATTGACGGAGGCCGTTCATGGAAGAATTATTACAACACCCCTGAATTCGGAACTGAAGATATCTCCGCCGTCGCTGTCCGCGGAAAAGATGTCTGGGTTGCGACTGCGCATACGGTGGAACGGGACGGTCAATCACTTCCGGAAGGGAGCGGACTGCGGTACTCATCCGACGGCGGCGAGACATGGAAAGTGATCGCCCAGCCGCTTGATGCGAAGAATGTCGACACACTGTTTTGGAATTCCAAAAGCCGAATCCGCGCACTCGGCATTACCACAGCCATCAATAATATCACCTACGACATTGCGATCGCCGGTAATGCAGTCTATATCTGTTCGTTCGCCGGCATGGCCCGCGTCTCCACCGATACGGGAAGGACGTGGCAGCGCGTCATCATTCCGCCGGATAATCTCACCTCCATCGGACCGAATGATTCGCTGGTGTTCGATCTCTCCCCCTCCGGCGGAGCACTCGGACTTCAGAACAATCTGAATCACCGCGCTTTCTCCGTTCTCGCTGAGAGTGATTCCACAATTTGGATCGGCACCGCTGCCGGGATCAACAAGACGACGAACCGCGGATCATCGTGGCTCCATTTCAGCAAGCAGACACAGATCAGTCCCATCTCCGGAAATTTTGTGGTGGCGATCGGAAAACAGACCGTGAATGCGAAGAACATCATCTGGGCAGCCACTGTGAATGCGACCGACAACACGGAAAAACGGGGAGTCAGCTATACGGACGACGGCGGAATTTCCTGGAAGCAGGCGCTGCTCGGAGAGTTTGCACATAATTTCGGATTTAAAGGTGATATCGTTTATGTCCCGACGGATAACGGCGTCTTCCGCTCCAGTGATCAGGGAGTTTCGTGGATCCGCACAGGAACGATCTATGACAAATCCAACCGACAGCGGTATACACAAACAAAATTCTTCGGTGCTGCATCCAACGGCGATACAGTGTGGCTGGCGGGAAGCGACGGCCTTGTCAAGACGATCGATAATGCATCAACACCGTTCGGCAGCAGCTGGTCCATCTACCATGCATCGCAGCAGCTTCCGGCGGTGACGGAGACCTATGCATATCCGAATCCCTTCGCGCCGGATGATGAGGTTATCCGTCTTCACTACGCAACGGGAAAACCGGGAACAGCACAAGTGACCGTGCGGATCTTCGATTTCGGAATGAATCTCGTCCGGACCGTCATCCAGAATGCTACACGGCTCCCCGGACGGGAACATGATGAGATCTGGGACGGAATGGATGACCATGGGAATCAGGTCGTGAACGGAGTCTATTTTTATCAGATCGTAGTGGATAACGACGAACCACGATGGGGGAAAATTCTTGCGATCCAATAGAATCAATATCGTTGTCACATTCCTTCTGCTGAGCAGTTCACTGTCATTCGCCCAGATGGCGGCGACATCCGGTGCATTTTCCAGGATGGGATTCGGCGCTCGCGGCATGGGAATGGGAAATGCCATGACGGCTGTGCGCTCCGGCGAAAATTCCGGATTCTATAATCCTGCCGCTGTCGCTCATCTGAAGGAACGTCACATCTCTCTCGCATACGGATCCCTCTCCCTCGACCGGAGTCTCAATTCGATCTTCTATTCACAGCCGCTCGATTCGAATGCCGGCATCTCCTTCGGCATCCTAAATGCAGGGGTCTCCTATATCGACGGACGGGACAACGACGGATTCAAAACAGAGACCTACTCTGTTTCTGAGAATCAATTCTTCCTCTCGTTTGCGCTGAAGATCAGGAAACTGACGATCGGCATCACATCAAAATTGTTCTATTATTCATTGTTCGAGAAACTCTCCTCCACCGCCCTCGGCTTCGATGCCGGGATCATGCTGCCTCTGTCCGATCGGTTGACGCTGGCCGCAGCCGTGAAGGATCTGAATGCGCATTATCGGTGGGAGACTGCGGATCTGTACGGACAGTACGGGAATTCCACCATCAGCAAATTTCCCACCCGCCGTTCAGCAGGATTATCCTACCGCTTCGAATCATTCGGCGGACTGGTCTCTGCGGAATATGAACGCTCCAACAAAAGGACCTCCATCATCCGACTCGGCGGCGAAGTCACTCCGATGGAGATGCTCACGCTCCGCGCCGGTATCGACGGGTGGAATGTGAACGCCTCAGACGAGGCGCATCCTTCCTTCGGATTGACACTCAGAACGGAGTATGATGATTGGAAGCCGTCGCTGAATTATGCATACATTCTTGAACCGTACGGACTGTTCGCCATTCATGTCATTTCGCTTTCGGTGACCTTATGAACCTAAGGATCGTTCTTTTTATCATGTCGATGCTGACAGTGTCAGCTCTCCATGCACAGTCAGTCAATACAGGACTCCCCTTCCTGAAAACCGGTGCGGATGCACGTTCGACAGCCATGGGCGAAGCATCGGTCTCCCTGATGGACGACCATTCGACATTCTTCTACAATCCGGCTTCAGTCCGTTTTGCGGACCGCCGTCAGCTCTCGTTCAGTCACCGTGAGGGATTTGCGGAGACCAGTTCAGATTACATCGGCGCAACGATGCCGGGCAACGATATCACTTTCGCACTTTCCGCTTATACCACGTCGGTCGATGAGATCGAAGTGCGGCTCCGGCCCGGCGATGCCGAAGGAACATTCAGTGCCCGGAACGGCGCACTGGCACTCGGCGCGGCATTCTCTTTGAATGATGATCTCGCCTTTGGTGTTTCAGGAAAACTTCTCTACGAAAAGATCTATATCGATGAAGCGGGCGGATATGGGATCGATGCCGGCGTGCTCTACAGGATCAATCCTGAATTCAATGCCGGAGTGAGCATTGTGAATCTTGGAACAATGAGCGTCCTGCGAGGAGAACGTTCCGTCCTTCCGACCACACTCCGTATCGGAGGATCGTACCGAACGGTCTTCTCCGGATCGTATGCGCTGACAGCAGCTGCCGATCTTGTGAAAACACTCGATGATGACTTGAGCCACATTCACACCGGTGCTGAAGTGATCTACGACGGAACGGTGATGATCCGGACGGGATATCAAACCGGATATGAAACACGTTCTTTCTCTGCCGGCGCCGGATTTGTGTACGGCATTCTCCGGGTCGATTATGCGTTCATCCCGATGAGCGGCGTGTTCGCCCCGAATCATACCTTTTCGCTGACGTTTCATCTCTGATCTGTTCCTCCGTGAACAACAAAGCGAACATACTCTTTACCGCCACTTTCTCCACACCGTTCATACGGGAAGACCTCGCATTTCTCAGAACTCATTTCACCGTCACTGATGTGATCGGGTCCGGACCGCTTGTTTTCTTCCGCTGGCTGCCGGCGTTATGGAAAGCGAATATCACTTTCTCCTGGTTCGCATCTGTGTATTCTTCGATCCTCGTTCTGAAAGGAAAATTCCTCGGATGCAGATCCATCATCGTTCTTGGCGGAGTCGATGCGGCAAAGATGCCGGAACTGAACTACGGAATCTGGAACAGCCGGTGGAAGAGCATTATCGTCCGCTATGGAATTACCCATGCCGATACCGTCCTGGCAGTGGATGACTCATTGAAAGAAGATGTCAAAAGATTGGCTCACTATGACGGGGCGAATATCCGAGTCGTGCCGACGGGATATGATCCGAACCGGTGGAAACCGGAAGGTGAGAAACAGCAAAAAGTGCTGACCGTTGCGCATTGCACGGACATTCCGCGTGCGCGGGTGAAAGGGATCGACTTCCTCGCAGAAACTGCCCGTTCACTTCCCGATGTCCGGTTCCTTCTGATCGGTGTCGCGAAGGACATTGCAGATCAGTTTTTGCTGCCGGAAAATGTCACCGTCATCGGACCGGTCAGTCAGGATGAACTTTTGAAACACTATCAGTCCTCAGCTGTTTATTTCCAGCCTTCTCGCAGAGAAGGACTCCCCAACACGCTCTGTGAAGCGATGCTTTGCGGCTGTTATCCTGTGGGGACCCGAACGGGAGGCATCGCCAATGCGATCGGAAACACCGGCTCTGTCGTAGAATTCGGGAATGCCGATGCTGCCCGAAATGCGGTCACGCATGGATTATCAACACCGGCACGACCCGCGGGACGCGAGCGGATCATCCAACATTTTTCACAACAGCAGCGTGAAGAACAATTATTGAAGTCCATTAAATCCCTGACCGATGCCCAATAACAGGATCAAAATACAAGTCGGACTGACCTCCGCTGATCCGGTCTGGGATTTGCTTCTCCATCAGATCGGTATCGCGTATAAAGTGATCATACCGTCCGATCCTGAAGATCTATCCTCTGAGTATTCGGTGATCATCGTGAATGATGACCGGAACACACCAACCGCTTCGATCGATGAGTATCTGCACAAGGGCGGAGCAGTTCTCTATACGACGAACGCCGTATCGGCGATCCGCCGCAGAGCGACAAGCACAAGGAATGTCACTTCACTTCCTCCCTGTTCGAACGCGTTATACACTCATGCGGATATTTTGGACCTCGATTCTGCGGTATCGTTCTTTCCCAATAACGACCTAGCTGATTCGGAACGTGCCGGGAGCGGGACGAAGTATTTTCTCGGGATCGACCTGCAACGGTGTTTTATCGAACAGAAACGACGGCGGAATTTCTACACTCCATCCGGTCGGATGCCCAATGAGATCGTTTCACGACGTTCCAAAGGGAGCATCCGTCAGCTGATCTTTTCGCTGCTGACCGTGATGCATCATCGCCGCTCGCTCCCATTCATCCACCAATGGTATTTTCCGGGAGTTGAAAGGACCATCTTCACGTTCCGGATCGATTCCGATAAGGGAACGCAGGAACAGATCGAAGAGATCCGTTCACTCAGCAGCGCATACTCCGTCCCCACTACATGGTTCCTGGATGTTAAGAGTCATGAATCGTGGCTTCCGTATTTTTCATCATTCGGCAGCCAAGAGATCGGTCTGCACTGTTATGATCATGTATTGCACAGGAGTGCGGACCTGAACCGCGACAATTTTTCAAAAGCGCTGTCGCTCCTCCGTTCCGTCGGGATCCATCCAAATGGGATCACGGCGCCGACCGGAGCGTGGAATGCTGGTTATGCAGAATCGATCCGTCAGCTGGGTTTCCGGTATTCATCCGAATTCTCGTACGATTACGACGATCTTCCCTCCTTCCCCCTCCTGAACGGAGAACGCTTTTCGATTCCACAGCTCCCGATCCATCCTGTCTGTATCGGATCGATGCTGAGGGCAAGGATGAACACCGGTGCAATGACGGAATATTTCAAAAAGGTGATCGATAGGAACATGCTGCTGAACGAACCGGTCTGTCTCTATCATCACCCCACGCACCGCCATAACGAAGTGTTTAAGGAAGTTTTTCAGTATATTGATTCGCTTTCGATCGCAAAGCTCTCCTATTCCGATTATGCGGAATGGTGGAAACACAGACACGATCACTGCACAGCGGTCGAGATCACCGACAGTGTCATTGAAGCAGCCGAAGATACCGGGAATGTACGCCACCGCGTCATTCTGCCGGACGGACGGGAAACGATCATCGGTTTGAACGAGAAGCAGTCGCTGAATTTATTATCCTGCGTACGGATCGACAGGGAGATCGACATTCCTGCCGATATCATGCGCACACGGAAATTCACACCGCGGCATCATCTCCAAGATGCTCTCGACTGGTGGATAACAATAACAGAATGAAGATCACCTTCGCAACATATCAATCACTTTCCTTGCTGCACGGCGGTCCGCGTGTTCAGATCCTGCAGACGAAAGCGGAACTGGAAAAACTCGGCGTTGAAGTGGCACTGTTCCAGCCGTGGGACCATTTCACCTCTGCATCGACCGATTGCGTCCATCTCTTCTCGGCGAATCTCGGCACGTTCCATCTTGCCAGCGTTCTGAAGAACTTTTCCATCCCGTTCATCACATCATCCATCTTTTTCACTCAGCATTCGCCGTTGTATATCCGCTCCATGCTTGCGTTATCCAAAAGCCTCAAACGGTTCAAGTCCGGTGTGTGGACGAATTACGATTATACACAGCAGATCTGTGCCTGGTCCAAAGCGGTGTTGCCCAATACTGTGGATGAAGGTCATTTGATCGAACACGGGATGTCCATTCCCGGAAAGAAGATCACCGTCATTCCGAACGGCGTTGAACCGCGGTTCGAGTTCGGCGACCCGTCCTTGTTCAAAAAGAAATACGGTCTGGAAGATTTCATCCTGAACGTCGGTCACATCGGACCGGCACGAAAGAATGTCCTTCAGCTGATCCGCGCTCTGAAGAACATCGATCATCCCGCCGTCATCATCGGGAAAGTCTCCGATACGCCGGAAGGAAAACAGTGTCTCGACGAAGCTCGGAGTTCAAAGAATATCCTTATCATTGACGGTTTGGCGAACGACTCCGAGATGCTCGCATCGGCATACGCGGCGAGCGGATTGTTCGCGCTCCCGTCGCTTTTTGAAACTCCCGGTATCGCTGCGCTGGAAGCAGCGCTCGCCGGCGCAAGGATCGTCATCACTCCTCACGGCGGCACAAAAGATTATTTCGGTTCCTTGGCAACTTACGTAGAACCGAATTCCGTCAATTCCATCCGCAACGGGATTGAACGTGCGTTGAACGCACCGAAAACGACTGATCTCCGGGACCACATCCGCCGCGAATTCCTGTGGAGCAAGGTCGCGGAGAAAACACTTGCTGTCTATCGGAACGTCCTGAAATGAAACAACGCCGCATCCTCATCATCCGTCCGGACCGCCTCGGCGATGTCGTTCTCACCACCCCGCTCATCCGTGCTGTGAAACAGTCATTCCCCGGTTCATTCGTTGGAGTAATGGTAAATTCCGTTTCCGGCACATTACTGAAGCACAATCCGAATATCGACATTCTGATCACAGATGATCCGCAAGGAAAGGATTCCGGAAAGAAAGGATTTTGGAGACAGGTCGCCGCTCTCCGAAAACTGAAATTCGATACTGGACTGATGCCGCTCCCCCGTGAACGTCACGCATGGATGATGCTCTTCGCCGGGATCCGCACGCGGATCGGAGTCGGGGGAAAGATCTACCAGCTGTTGACCGGCACCAGAACAGTAAGCAGGAACAAATATATCCCGCTGCGTCATGAAGCGGATTATGTGATGGACCTTGGTCGGAAGATCGGGGTCACGCAGGATGAACTTGCACCGGAACTCTTCCTGACGGACGATGAACGGAATGCAGCAAAGAAGCTTTTCGCATCGCATGGGATCGATCTCAACCGACCGGTCATCGGCATCAATCCAAGTTCCAACCGGTCCGTTCCCAATTGGACTGCAGAACGCTATGTAGAATTGTGCCATCAACTCGCAGAGACGAATCAGCTCTTCATCAACATCGGTATGCCCGATGCGAAGATGGAACAACTTTTCTCGCCGTTCGCACAGAAGCATTTTGTCTATTCCGGGACCGACCTCAGGGAATTGATCGCGCTCTGTTCATTCCTCAGCATTCTTGTCTCATCCAGCACAGGAACATCGCATATCGCTTCTGCACTCAAAGTGCCGACGGTCTCCCTCTTTTGTCCGTTGACGGCTTGTTCTCCGAAATTGTGGGGACCTCTTGGAAATGTCTCGACCACCATCCTTCCGTCCGAAGGATTTTGTCAGATCAAATGTCCGGGCGATCCAAAGATCTGTACGCTGGACGATATCCAGGTCCATCAAGTGCTGAAGCATTTGAAATGACCTTAACAGCGGAACGAACCGTCGCTTTCGATTGTTCTATTGAGCGGGCAACAATAATTTTAACGTATAAGGGTTCTTTATGAAGTATTTTTTGATTCTCCTCCTCACACTCGTTATCGCAACGGTCGGCTCAGCAAAAGAACCGCAGTGGAAGACTTTCGATGAAGGTCTGAAGCAGGCGAAGCAATCGGGGAAAAAAGTGCTGGTGGATGTCTATACAGACTGGTGCAGCTGGTGTAAGAAGATGGATGCGAATACGTACGCCGAAAAGAAGGTCTCCGAATATCTGGCAAAGAATTTTGTCATCATCAAATTGAATGCCGAGGGGAATGAATCGCTCACCTATTCCGGTGAGAAGATCACGCCGGCACAATTCGCTCAGGGAATGGGTGTCACAGGATATCCTGCGACGCTCTTTCTGCAGAGCAACGGCCAGCCGATCACGCTGCTGCCCGGTTATGCCGAAGCGGATATGTTCCTTAATGTCCTCAGTTTCATCGCCGAGAATCATTACCAGAACAAGAAATTCCAGGATTATCTTGCGGAAAAAGGGGTAAAGAAGTAATTTCGTTCGACTGTGTTTCGTTCATCCGATGACCGTCACCTCCAAAGTGACGGTCATCCTTGTTTTAAATCTATCAATTACAACAAGAACGATTTTCTATTCGCTCTGTCGATCTTCTCTCATATTTCTATATTTCTATCTGTTTACTTTTTTGTTTGTGCAACGCGTTTCACCTCATCGACGATCCGTTTCAGATCGATCATCTGGATACATTCGAGGTTATACGGACATTTCTTCTTCCAGCACGGTGCGCAGAACAATCCTTCCGGGATCAGTTTGATCCCACGGTCATAGAGATCGATCTCGCTCCAGCAGCTCAGGCCGAACCACGCGATCACGTGTTTCTTCAAACCGATGGCGACATGCATTCCAAAGGAGTCGCCGGTGATGATCACATCGCAGATATTCTCATAACAGATACCCCGGCGGACCCCTTCCGTGGTCGGAGTGCTGAGGACCTTGTTCCCAACCCTGCGGACGATCTCCGCATTCCGCTCTGTATCTTCCGGTCCGCCGACAAGCACCAACCGGATTCCCGCGATCATGGACATCTCGTTGATCAGCTGAACATGCTGATCGATCGTCATCTTCTTGTTCTCATACAGATAGGAGCAGCCGGTGTTGAAGCCGACGATCAAATCGCCGTTGTTCAGGATGTTCTCCTTCCGGAATGACTCACAGAACTGCATCTCTTCGGCAGACAATTCAAGCACATACTCATCCCGTTTGAATTTCAGTTTCATCGATTCGTGAAGGATCTGCGTGCCGTAGAGTGTATTCTTCCGGAACTTCAGTTCGTCATCCAAACCGAGGATATAACTGTATTCCGCCTCTTTGTTCAGCGGAATGATCTTGCCGTTCTTGTTCAGTCCGAAACCAAGCAGTTCCTTCGTCTTCAGCGTTTGTCCGAACGCGCAGGAACGCTTCGTCTTGTCCGTCTGATACACCACGTCGAACTCCATCTGCTGCAGGATCATCCAGTTCTCCGGTTCCCACACATATGCAGCGTCGAGCAGCGGATTGTTGTCAAGCAGACGGTAGGCATTCTTCAGCGTGATCCATGAGATATGACTGTCCGGATATTTCCGTTTGATGGCAGGCAGCATCGCTGTGGTCTGCACAACGGCACCCATCGCATCCAGATTGATGATCAGGATCTTCTTTCCAATCGGGCGGTGGTCCACACATTCCTTATAACATGCCGTGCCGGGAAAGCACGGTTTGTATCCGGTGAAATGTTTGCAGTCCGGTATGCTGAGTTTTTTCGGACGCTGTTTCTTTTTGACGGTTTTCTTTGCCATAGTTTCAACGGTTTTGTTCGGTTAATTGCTGATAGGACCGATATACGGTCTCAACGGAAAGTCCGTTCATACAGACATTGCCGATGGGACAATCGGTGAGATTGCATTCGAGACAGTCGAGACGTTCATCACGAACCCAGAGATTCTTCCGGCCGAACGGTCCCTGTAAATGCGGATTCGTTGGTCCGTAAATGCCGAGTGTCGGCACACCAAGCGATGCTGCGATATGCATCGGACCGGAATCGTTGCTGACAACATAGGAACATCTGCCGAGGAAAGCACCCATCTCTTTCAGAGTCGTCTTTGGAATAATATGACTTTGATGCTTCATCATCGACCGGATATTCTCGACATCCTCATTTTCCCCGGGTCCCCAAAAGAAGAGAACCGAAGTATCCGGTGCATCGGCGATCCTGTCCGCCAGCCGGGCATATCCTTCCGCTGACCATTTTTTTGTGTACCATCCGCCGCTTGGATTGATACCGACCACTTTTTTGTTTACAAGTCCTGATCCTTCGTACCATTCAGACGCTTTCTTCACTGCATCATTGTTCAGCGGGAAAAATGGATTTTGATCCGACACTGCGACCTGGCAATGGCGCAGGACATCCAGATTGAAATCGACGTTATGTACTTCGCCGCCTCTCGGCGGAACGAGGATCGTATAAGCGTATGCCCTTCCGCGGAAGGGAAATCCTATCCGGTGAGGAGCTCCGCTCCACCGTGTGATCATAGCCGTCCGCGGATTGGCAAAGAGATCGATCACGACATCATACTTACGTTTGCGGATGTTCCGGATGATGGACAAGGTGGAATCATGTTTTTTATGGAAGGTGATCACATTCCGGAGTGCGGGATTACCCGTAACAACATCCGATGCGAACGTTTCGCACAAAAAATCGATCTGCAGGTGCGGGAATGCAGCGTGTAAATTCTTCAGGACCGGAGTGGACAGCAGGACATCGCCGATCGCACGCGGTTTGATCACCAATACCTGTTCTGCATTTTCAAAGATTGTTCGGATGGACACTGTTTTCCAAATATTTATCAAAAATACCAAATAACCTTTACAATTCAAACTCACCGGTGAAAAAACCTTCGTTCCCTTGCTTCACTTCATGGGAATGACTATTTTTGACAAGTTGAACGGTCGAGAACAGTCAATCCCAATATTTACACAATTCATTCACAATAGGAGCACTCATGAAAAAAATCTTTACGCTTGCATTGATGTTGCTGGTGACCGCTGTGGCTTCATTTTCACAGGTCCACCTCAACATGAAATACACTCCGAAATTAAAGATGACCAAACCGGACAGCGCATGGCTGGCCGATATCGGTATCCGCGGTGCGTGGATGACGAACGATCTGGATAAGGACGGCAAACCGGAACTGCTGGTAACTGATTACACCAAGTCCGGCCGCGTTCACGCTTTCCAGGCTGCCGGTAATGACAGCATCGAATGGATCTGGTCGTCACCCCGCCTGGATACGCTTCCCGGTCTCCCTTTCGGCGCCGGCAGCACATCAACACCCCGGACCATCCGTACCGGCGATATGGACGGTGACGGTCTCGGCGAGATCATCTTCCCCCGCGGCGGCGCAACCGGCGGTTTCCTTATCTTTGAATGGGACGGGGTAACGGGAAGTCATAAATTCGGCACAACTCCTTCAGCGTTCATTCCGAACAACGTGGCGTACGGCAGTAACTTTGGTGTGCTGAGCGGAATCGCGAACGAAGGTGGACTGCAGAATACCGTTGAGCAGTTCGAGATCTTCGACGTGGACAAAGACGGCCAGCAGGAACTGATCACGCCGAAGAATCTGACCAGCACCGCAAACGATGATTATCTGATCATTCACGCGGTGGGAAGCTGGGACTTTGAAAGCCCGGGTCTTTCCACGTTCGAGATCGAAGGAAGCACACTGCGGCAGGCAAGCATACGATTCGGCGGCGGTTCGCCCTATTCGATCGTTCCTGCCGACCTTGACGGTGACGGTAAATATGAACTGGTCTGCAACAATTTCAATTTCGGCGATTATTGGGTGATCAAAGTGACCGGACCGGACACCTATGAACTTCCCACTTCGCTGGAGGACACCACGAAGTTCTTCTATTATCAGAACAAAGAAAAGACTCAGGATCTTGTCGCTCTGTTCGGAACGACGGTGGCAGACTTCGATAAGGACGGCAACCAGGAAGTCTATTTCCCTTGGTATTATGCTTATATGGGTGTTCAAACGGGATACAGCTTGAACATGGTAAATTATTCTCCCGGAAATAATGTGCTTGAAGCGGATTCAACACATTCGTTCAATATCTCTCAAGGTGTCTCGCTGAATGCTGACGGCGGAACATTCTCCTCCTATCGGGCATCGGTGGGAGATCTGGACAGGAACGGAAAACCGGAATTACTGATTGGTTCCTTCTACCCAAGCATGCTCGTAGCGATGGAATATCAAAGCGGTGCTGTCACCAATGGCGCGAATTATACCAGAAAAGTATACTATAAAGGCGAGTCCGACAGTTACCAGACACTCACCGTGAGAGATTCACTTGGCAAAAAAGATACCATCGGCGTGCGGGACGAAAGTTTCGCATCGAAGATGACCAATCCGGTGGATTTCGACGGTGACGGAAAGATGGAAGTCGTCTTCCCGCTGCAGGGCATTTGGGATTCAACGACCGTTACATGGTCCCGCTGGAATGCCGACAGCGCAAAGTTCTTAGTTGATTCGAGCAGGAAGGTCAGCAACCCGAAAAAGTGGATCTTCCGTTCCGTGGAATCGGACATTGCAGGATCTGTCGGAAGCAAGGACCTGACTCTGATCACTCCGGATGACTATCAGCTTAACCAGAATTATCCGAATCCGTTCAATCCTTCCACCACGATCAACTTTGTTCTTCCCCTGTCCAAACGGATATCGCTCCGCATCTATGATATGCTTGGGAAAGAGATCGCCGTGTTGGCGAACAGTGAATTCTACTCCAAAGGATCCCATTCGCTCGTTTGGAATGGCCGGGATTCCGGGGGCAGAACGGTCGCTTCCGGTGCATACATCGCTAAGATGACTGCCGGAAATGTCGAGAAGAGCATTAAGATGATGCTGATGAAATAAGATCGTCGTACGTTCTACAAACAAAAAAGGCTGAGCAATCGCTCAGCCTTTTTTTATTTAGGACACCTTTCAAAGGTGTCCTACGTTTAGAATAAGTATGTTTTAATACGTAACACTCACCGAAACATACTGCACATCATTCAACCGTCCGTAATCCGCAAATGCATAATCCACTTTGATCCCGTTCAGATTCGTCACCTGGATATAGAATCCGACGCCCCAGGTCAATCCCTGTTCCGATTGATCATTGAAGAGTGAATTGTATCCGATCCGGGCGAAGGCCATTTCGTCATACGCAATTTCCAATCCTGTATTCACATATTCCACGTTGTCATTCGGATGAGTGGCATCGACGGCCGCTGTTGCACGGACGGCATCCACATTCAGCACATCCATTGCGAGACCGATGCGGAACTGCAGAGGGATGTCGTAGGATTCTGTTTTATAGATCGATTGGACGTTCTGAGGTCCCTGCCCCTGTTCACCGGATGGAACATTATTGAAAGTGATATCCTGACCGTCCAGCCGCATCTTCGTACCGAAATTCGAGATGCTGGCCCCGATCTTCAGTCCGTTGAATGTCGTGGTATAGATGGTTCCGATATCGAATGCGAATCCGGACGAGGACATATTCCACAGCCCTTCGTGGATATA
>CALRIY020000004.1:0-74923 GCA_943364975.1 Synechococcus sp. UW140 | reverse complement strand
TGATTCTCAGCGTTCTCTGCGAACTCTGCGGTGAATTATTTTGAGAGAAGCATTTTCCTTACTTCGTTGCGTGATGCCGACCGCAATGCATAGAAATACGTTCCGCTCGAAAGATTCTTTCCGTCGAAGCTCAGCGTATAGACCTGATTCGCATTGGCGAGGTCGTTGAACAATGTTGCCACTGCTTGTCCGAGCGAATTGTACACCGTTACATTCACATTCTCCGATGTTTTCATGGCGAAGGTGATGTTCGTGTTCGGATTGAACGGATTCGGGAAGTTCTGGCTCAGTTCATAATCCGCTGCAGTCATTGCAACCGTTGCATTTACAACGGAGCTGTATTCGAACTGTCCGTCCCGGTCGATCTGTTTCAGGCGGTACGAGACTGTTCCTTTGGCGGATGCGTCAACGAACGAGTAGGACTTCGGCGCGTTGGTGGTGCCGTTCCCTTCCACAAATCCAACTTTCGACCACTGACCTCCGACCTCTGACCTCTGTATTTCAAATCCTGCGTTGTTCACTTCGGTTGCGGTCTTCCATGCGAGCTCAACGCCGCGGCCTTTAGCTGTCGCTGTTAATGAGACGAGTTCGACGGGAAGCGGATTTGAATTATCCGATACAGTATACATACCGAATGAGGTCTGTCCACTCAAAACAACAGAACGTGTTGAATAATCACCCGAAGCGACTTGTGACCAGGTGGAACCGCTATTCGTGCTCTTATATAAAACCCCTGCAGTAAGGGTCTTGCTGTTATCATCGCTGGAAAGCCAAGTGATCGTCACATCTCTTCCTGCCGACGGCGGATTCGTCGATGTAACGGTATATTTTCTTGCGATACCGCTGTTCGCGCTCACGGTAACGATTCCCGAAGAACCAGTAACACGAGTAACGGTAACATCACCAAGATCGTCCGTGCCGGCTGCAAGAGAAAGACCAAGATTACCTGATGTGGATGAGCCGGTGCCTATAGTTCTTGTCAGTGTCACATTCCCTTCGATATATTTTGCTGCCGTTTCATTTCCGGAGGTGATCACACCGGCTCCAACAAGTGTTATTGTGTTTGAATTTGTTTTTAAATTTCCATTTGTCAAACTAACGCCACCGCTGGTGGCATTGCCCAGAGATGCATTACTGGAACCACCTGAGGTTGATAGCGTCACTCCCTCGGTATTATTTGTCGTAATTCGGAACAGATGAAAAGCGCTGCCGTTCCCCTGCAATGTTTGAGCAGTGGTCCCGTTGCAGACAAGAGTGAATCGATTGGTAGTTGCCGACGCAAAAGTCGTGGAGTTCATTAGAGTAAAATTTCCGGCAAGATTGATCGTTGTAAAGGGAGAGCCGGCTCCGTCAAAATCCGTTACACCATCCACAGTCAAATTTCCGGCAATGGTATACGTTCCCGAAGAAAATGTCTTCGTGCCTCCGGTGATCTTCACATTCTGGTATGTTGTCGGAGTCGACGGGAGAGCATAGGTACCAGTTTGAGCATAATTGATCGTGCTGCTTGAACTAACAGTCCCATAAGTATGGGACAACGTCGAATGGTATAATGACAATGTAGAATTGGCGGAAAGATCGATCGTTCCAGTAACCGTCATGGCGCTCGGAATGGAGAAGTCAACGGCATTCGTCCCATCTCCCAGAACGATCTTGGAACCGGTCCCTGAAACTGTCCAGCTGGCACCGATCGTCGGTGTTGAGTTGTTTTGTATGTTAAAGACCTGATAATTGCTGGTAAAATCCGTCGGGTTGGTTCCTGTTCCATTCGTATTCGTACCCCATGATGTTACGAGATCCAATGAACCGCTGGAAGCAGAATAATAATTGGTAACCCCGTTCCCGCTGACGGCGATATTTTTTGAGGTTGCACCGGTGCTGGTAGCCGTAATATTACTACTGAATGATCCGCTGGAGAGCGGCGTAAAGCGGACGTAAATTGTCGTTACAGCAACGGCACCGGATGATTGGGTGAGTGTGATCGCACTCGTGGAAAAACCGGAACCGCTCGTTTGTGAGAGCTCAAAATTTGTCGGCGGCGTGACAACGATATCGTTCGTCAGATTCGAACCTTCTACAGTGAAGCTGGATTGAGACGAACTGGTTCCCACCGTGATACTGCCAAACGATGACAGCGAGGTAGTCGACGCTATAATATTTGGACTTGATCCTGAGGTCGATGTCACAGAAATATTATCAATGCTGACCTTAGGACGCGATCCTGTGGACCCACCGGACCCGTTATGATAATAGAAACGGATGCGAGCTGTTGAACTGTTGTCAAACCCGGAAGGAAGCTGAACGGTGGTAATTGAACCACTGGTGACAGTATTGTTGACAAAATTTAAAACCTGTGCGCCGGTCAGTTCGGTGAATGTTGTTCCATCCGTGGATGTATAAATACGCAATGATCCTGCTCTATTTCCGGTGGAATTATTTACAGAAGACCAGTCGAAACTCAGGGTGCCTGCAATTCTACCTGTAAAGTTCAAGAATAGATCAATTGCTGTTGACGAAGCATTATCCGTAGAACCTGTACTCAGCAAAACGATAGATGTTGTTGCAGAAGTTTGTGCGGATCCTTTTTGAACACCACCGGACGATCCCGTAACAAATGTTGCGCTTGTTGTTGTTATTCTTGTTCCGCTGGGAATTGTTCCTGTTGCATTCACGGCAACAGATCCCCAGTGACTTGCACCGGTACCGGCGGCAAAAGCGTTGGTCCAATTTGCAATATCAGCAAACCCTTCGGAATAATTACCTGATGACATATCGAATGCTGTTTGACCTTTCATTATGCCATTCATAAGCACCATCAAAATCACAATCATACCGTATCGCGCTGTTCTCATGCACTCTTCCTTTTATTGAATGAATATTTAGACTATTGTTATTTTCGTAAATTACTAGCTTTCACATGACATTCCAAATTAAAAAATGATGAACTTCAAGGCAGAGACAGAGAATTAAGTCCGATACCGAGTTATTTAGCCAACAGCATTTTCATCACCATGATGTGACCCGCCGACCTCAGCACCGCAAAATATGTTCCGCCGGCCAAACCCGCCGCATCAAAAGTCGCTTCATAACGCACCCCGGCAGTATGGTGACCTTCCGCCAGTACTGCGGCGCGGCGGCCGAGCAGATCGTACACTTCCAGCGTTGCACTGCCGAAAACACGGACCGAATATCCAATGGTTGTGGAGGGATTGAACGGATTCGGATAGTTCTGTTCCAGTGTGAGCGTTTCGGGCGTTATACCCCGTTCGACAACACGCAAAACGCCATCCGTCGGTGCATATGTAACGGCGAAGATGCCGTCTGTTCCTGCCGGAAGCGATAATGTCGATCCTGTGGAATCGAAATTGGTGTATTCTGCTCCGTTCCGCTTCACGGATGTGATCTTCAGAGCCCCGTCCGGCAGTCCGATCGGACGCATGCGGAGTGTCCGCTGAGAGTTCAGCGCATCGTATCTATAATAGAGTGTCGCCGGTTCCTTTTTCGTCATCAATTTCCCGTACAGATAGGTGTAGTATCCGGTCTCGATGGAATGGTACGCTGCCTTTCCGCTTCCCCCTTTGGTTGTTCCCCACTGCGTGATCATTCCGCCGTATTTATTCGCATTCTCGAAGACATCGCCGTACACATGGTCCACAAAATACTTCATGAAGAAATCGATCGTCCCATCTGCCATCTTCAGATATTCGCTCTTTCTGGTGAGATGATGCAGCATCAGTCCCGCCGTCACCGCCTGCTCCATCTGCCACCATGCTTTTGCCGTATCGGTGATCCCGTACATCATCATCGCACCGGTGATGCGGCTGTAATCCTTGTACGGTCCGCCGTTCTGATGATCATATCCTTTCGCCAGGACCCCTTGCACAAGGTTCTCCGCCGCGGCCAGATACGAGGCATTCTTCTCGATCTGATAGATCCGTCCGAGGCACCAGCCGGTCTTCAGCACATGTCCCATGATCGTCCGCTGTTCGTCGCTCGTTCCGCTCCGTATCTGCCATGTGGTGGTGTACCTCTCCGCAATACCGATCTGCTGTGATGCTGCAGAGGAAGCGATGCGGTTCACCATATTGTCCGCCAGCTCCAGCAGGCGCGTTTTATATTTTGCTTCGCCCGTCATAAGATAGAGATGCAGCATATGCGTCGTTACGGCGTCCACCGTGGCGTTGAAACTTTTGTCCGTCTTCGTGACACCGTTCGCCGAGAGATAATCGTAATATCCGAAATTCACCGCATCCGCATCCCACAGTTTCGCTTCGTTGTATTCCACCCCTTTCAACAGCCAGCTCCAGTCCGTCGTATCGCCGGTCGCTTCAACGGACGCGGCGATGCCGAGCAGGGCATAATGCTGATGGTATGCTGACTTGTTCGCATTCGCATTGATGGCGCCGCCGGTATTGTTCAGATCATTGTACCATCCGCCGTACGTCTTGTCCCACGAATATTTGTACATGAAATTGAGCGCATACCGTGCGTAGCGGAGATAGGACGTATCGCCGGTCATCTGGAATGCGCGGGTAAAACCGTAGGCATCGCGGGACTGGTTCAGCGTGTTCTTCAGCGATGTGCCGAACGGATTTCCCTGGCGGTTGATGTTCACGAAGTACCCTCCGTTCACCGGATCGTATGCTTTCATCCAGAACTTGGCGCAGCTGTCCACATATCCGAACATCGCTTCGGGATTCTTCAGATAGTGGGATGTGATGGTGTACTGCGGGAATACGTGGTGGACGACGATGAACAGGAGCAGGAACAGAGTTCGTTTCATGAATGATCTTCCGATGATAGTGATTGCATTTAGCCCAATGATTGATGAAATTTACGAAAAGAAAGTGACTGTTATGAACAAGAACATAAAGATTCTCACCGGCATCTATGCGATGGTCTCTTCCGTCACCGTTCTGGTGATGCTCACGACCTCCTTCGATCTGTTCAACAAGAAATATCTCCCCTCGTTCATGCTGGCTCAGAAATATGCGCTCCCGCTGATCGTCTCCGCGATGGCGGTGGTCTTCATCACCTTCTTCGAACCGGAACGGCTCCTCCAGCGGAGAAGCGTCGTCGTCATGCGGTTCGTTTTGGCGCTGACACTGCTGATCTTCACATACTACCTTACCACACTCGATACCGCGGCGAATTCTGCCGTTACTCTCACCATCTTCGGCATCCAATGGATCGCCACGTTGATCCTGACCTTCTATTATCTTAGGATACAATTACAGAGCTAGTTGAGATGGGAAATGATGGACTACACCTCCTGCGCTACGATGCGCAGGATGGCACACGCCTGCCCGCCGGCAGGCGGGGATTACACGGAAAGAAAGGATTACCACGGATAATAAAATGTAAACGATGGACTACACCTCCTGCGCATAAACAATATTTTTCACATAAGTCATGGTGAGCGAGCTCCTGGCTTTTTCCGAAGCGAGTCGAACCACAAAATGTGTGGTCCATCTGAGGGAGCTTGCTGTCGATGCGCAAGATGGCACACGCCTGCCCCGCCGAAGGGCGGGGGAAAACACGGAAAGAAAGAATTACCACGGATAATAAAATGTAAACGATGGACTACACCTCCTGCGTATAAACAATATTTTTCACATAAGTCATGGTGAGCGAGCTCCTAGTTTTTTCCGAAGCGAGTCGAACCACAAAAGGTGTGGTCCATCTGAGGAAGCGAGCTGTCGATACGCAGGATGGCAGGCATTCTGTCGATGCGCAAGATGGCACACGGAAAACACGGAAAGAAAGGATTACCACGGATAATAAAATGTAAACGATGGACTACACCTCCTGCGCATTAACAAAAGGTGTGGTCCATCTAAGGAAGCCTGTGGTTAAATAAAACCTTGCGAAGGTTTCGAAAAATTTGCGATTAACCTTCTCAAGGTTTCCGGAAACGCAAAACACCTTCCAGGTCTTCAAGACCTGGAAGGTGTTTAAAAAAATACAGAGGGCGGACCATCCGCCAAAAATCACATCGGGTAAACCTGTCCGCCCCTCCAAAATTCTCCGTGTTCTCCGTGCCCTCCGTGGTGAATGTTTTTACTTGAGAAGCATCATCTTTTTGGTCTGAGTATAACTTCCCGACTGCAGCCGGTAGAAATACACTCCGCTCGGCAGATGTGCTGCAGAGAACGGCACCGTATATGTTCCGGCATCTTTCTTCTCGTTCACCAGCACGGCGATCTCCTGACCCAGCATATCGTACACTTTTATTGAAGTGTTGTTCGCTGTTGGGATCGCAAAGGTGATGCTTGTGACGGGATTAAACGGATTCGGATAATTCTGCGAGAGCGTACACTCTGTCGGAACATCCGGATGGTCTTTCACACCCGTGACGATCTGTTTTGTTTTTAACACCGCACCGGTCGCCAGATCGCAGAGGAATAATTTCCCTCCCATCCACTCATTTTGTTCGTTCGAGATGTGATGGTTATAGGCATACGCCACCGCCCAATAGATCTTCGATGTATCATAATCCGGCGGGAATGGTCCGCCGAACCATCCGTTCTTCTGATCGGACATCGTCAGTTCGATCCGGAACTCCCATTGCGAAGGGATCTGCTGCAGCCGTACCGCCTTACCGCCGGCCGCTTCAACATTCGCGATCACTGTTGCACTGGATGCTGCCGTTCCGTACCCGATCACCGGTTTCATCTGGCTGACCCATTGGAAATAATTCGGATCCATATCGTCCACTTGTCTGTCCATCGTGCCGATCCGGATGATCTTTCCCATCGTGTTCCCATTGACGCTGTACGCGAATTCCCAGGAACGTCCCCTTCCAAGCGTATCCACTTCCCAGGCATTGATCCGCCGAAGCGAACGGTCTGCCGGCAAACGCGCCGCGGCCATACTGTCGGCGGTATGGATCACATCACTGAAGAGATTTGGTTTAAGCGAGAGGAATGTCATATTCACTCCCGTAACGGAAGCATTATTGACGACGATCGAATCGCCGAATGCCATCACATCCACGCCGTTGTCCGGATCCAATTCACCGTCGCCGTTGACATCTTTTGCCGCCAGCGGCCAGTATGTTCCGTTCGCCACGTACGGAATTGTGAACGTACCGTTGGCATTCACCTGACCCCACCCTCCGAACGGCGGAGGACCATCGGTCTTCTGATTGAGAAAGTCGATCTTCGCCAATCCCACAATAGCCCCTCCGGGAGGAACACCGGTGGAGCCGGATAAGACTGTGCCGCTCACCGATGTTGTCGGAAATGCCGGTCCGGTTGTGAAGTAGAACATTTGCGGCTTTGTCAGCACCGATCCGTTCTTCGAACGGACATACATGAATGCGATAAAATAGGCCGTATTCGGTTTCAGCACCACCGTGCTCCAAATCGTCCTTCCGTTATCGCTGATCCCGCTGGACACAACACTGTCAACACTGGTGAACCAATTATCCTGGCTGTTCTGCATCGCTTCTTCGTCGATCGGTTCGCTGAACGTAATACTGATCGTGGTATTCAGCGGAACATTCATGGCTTCGTTCGCCGGTACTACGGAGAGAATGGAGAAGAAGGACATATTCACATTCGTCAGCGATGCATTGTTCACGATGATGGAATCCCCCATCACAACAACATCACCGCTCTGTCCCGGATTAAGTCTGCCGTCTCCATTCACATCTTTTGCCACCAGCGGCCAGTATTTTCCGTTCGGCACATACGGAATGGTGTACGTCCCGTTCGGATTCACATTTGCCCAGCCCCCGAACGGCGGCGGACCGTCGGTCTCCTGTTCCATAAAATTCACGGTAGACAATGCCACCACCGAACCGGCAGGATCGATGCCGATTGTTCCCGCGGAGATCGTTCCGCTGACCGAATACGCCGGGAAGGCTGCGCCGGTGGTGAAATAATAGACATGCGGCGTTGTAATGACGGCGCCGGATTTTGCTTTGACAAACGAGAACGCGAAGAAGTACGCCGTGTTCGGTTTTAGCACATGGGTACTCCATGCCGTCTTTTGGTCCGCACTATATCCGTACGATACCATGCTGTCGATATTGGTGTACCAGGAGTCGTCGCCGCCATCGTTCATGGCGTTGGTATCGATCGGTTCACTGAATGTGATGCTGATCGTTGTCTGCAGAGGAACGTTCACCGCATTGTTCGCCGGCTGGACGGAGACGACCGAGAACTGAGCGAAGAGCATTCCTGTGCAGATCATCAACAGGAATAATGGGAATAGTTTTTTCATAGAGCCCCCTCAAGGGATGATTGTGAAGTGGGAGTACTGGTATGTTATGACCGGCGCAGAAGCGATAGTGAACTTTCAGTCGTGCCGAGATAACAAACACCAACCTGAGAGCTAACACAGCCCGTGGAAGAACGAAGATCGCGTGGGATGTTAGAGAGAGTCCCGCTGAGGGGACTGCTCATAATTTTTCTATTTTTAAATTATTCCTTTTTTGCAGAGTAGTCAAGCGTCATTCGTCACACAGCGGACTGATTTGTCCGTTAGCAATACGTCCGTAACCTTACGAAGTTTATTTTGCACATCTTTTGAAACCTTCGTACGGTTACCTGAAACGCAAAAACACCTTCCAGGTCTTGAAGACCTGGAAGGTGTTTTTTTTTACAATGGGCGGACTGTTTACCCGCTGTTTTTGTGGCGGGAAGTCCGCCCCTACAAAATTCTCCGTGTTCTCCGTGCCCTCTGTGGTGAATGTTTTTATTTCACCAGCATCATCCTTTTCGTCTCAACATACGTACCGCTCCTGAGCTGATAGAAATAGACACCGCTCGTCAGCTTCTGCGCATTGAACGGAACGGTATATTCGCCTGCTTCCATTCTCTCGTTCACCAGTTCCGCCACTTCGCGTCCGAGCAGATCGTACACCTTCAGCGTCGTCCGGCCGGAGACCGGCAGCACGAAACGGATACTCGTGGCAGGATTGAAGGGATTCGGGAAATTCTGCATCAGAGAGTATTCCGACGGGAGGACTCCTTCCGTACCGACACCCATCGTCCGGGAAGCGATCACCGCTCCCGTGCTCAAGTCGCAGAGATAGAAGACGCCGTCGATCCAATTCGAAGAATCGTTCGTCACCTGAACATTATGAACGTAGGCGACATTCCAATAGATCTTGTTGGTGTCATATCCGCCGGGACCGCCTCCGAACCACCCTCTGGTGGCATCATTCATCGACAGTTCCACACGCATTTCCGCCCCGGGGGGCACGGGAAGTTTGCGGAATAATTTTCCTCCTGCATTATCCGCGCTTGCAATGACCGTTGCGCTGGTCGCTGCGGACTTCAGACCGGTGATCGGTTTCATCATTTGGATCCAGTTGAAATAATTATAGTCAATGTCGTACACTTTGTTGTCGAAATTGCCGACACGGACCCCTTTCCCCTGCGTATTCCCGTTGATGGAGTAGATGAATTCCCATCCGCTGCAGCGGCCGAGTGTATCCACATCATACCCGGAGACCCTTCTCAGCACACGGTCCACCGGGAGATTCTTCATGGCAAGCGTTTCGGCATCAGCGATCACTTCATGCAGCATCGTCGGCGACATTTTGATAAAGGTCAAATTCAGATTGGTGAACGATCCGTCCTTAATGATGATCGAATCGCCGAAGGCGAACGCATCAGCTCCACCTTCCGGTTTGATGGATCCATCATGATCGGCATCCTTAACAGCGATCGGCCAGTATGTACCGTTCTTCAAATACGGAACAGTGAATGTACCGTTGCTGTTCACATTGGTCCAGCCAACAAACGGCGGGGGTCCCCCTCCTCCCTCTTCTTCCATGACATTCTTCGATGCTAGTCCAACGACGGAACCTTCCGGCAATACTCCCGATGATCCCGAAGAGACTGTTCCGCTCACAGAGTACGGCGGGAAGTCCGCTCCTGTTGTAAAATAGGTGACAAAAGGAGTGGTAAGAATTGCACCCGATTTTGCTTTCACATACATAAAAGCAATAAAATACGGTTCGCCGGCTTTCAACACCACTTTGGCATACATCGTCTTTGCATCGGCACTGTACCAATGGAACAAGACACTGTCGACATTGGAGAATTGTGAATCACCGTTGTTGTTGTTCTCCATCGCCACCGTATCCAGCGCTTCGCTGAATGTTACGCTGAGTGTCGTTGTCAGCGGAATATTCTTCGCGTTGTTGGCCGGCACGGTGGAAACAACAGTGATCTGTGCCGCAAGGAATGTGGTGAGGAGAAAAAAGAGATAGAAATATTTCATTGTCCCTCCTGGGGGAATATGTGTGATGAGGATCCGCTGCTTCGACACATGATTGCTTATCAGCGTCAGAGGTGTCGATAAGGCGAACACGTTTCTGAGAGCTAACAAGACTCGGGGGATGGGGAGGTCCCGGGAGGGATGTTAGAGAGAGTCAGGATAATTCGACTGCTCATTTTATCTGTTAAAAAGTATCCCTTTTTTCACGGGTAGTCAAGGAATCTAAATCACACAACAGAGCACGTTGTCCGATTTGTTTTTGTCTATAGGAAATGTATCTGCAGTTTTTTTGTGGAGGATTATTTATTCCGCTTCGGTCATGCTTAAAAGACCGTGAACCGTGTAGGAAATGCCCACGGGGATACAAATAAATATGATATTCATTGAGGATATTGATGTTTTTGTTTTTCAATTTATTCTCATCCCGTTTTTCGTATATTTCCTCCACATTTACATTCTTCATTCTACATTCTACATTCTCCATTATTAATTATTCATTGCTCTTATGATCCTCTCCGACAAAAAGATCCTCGATGAAATGCATAAAGGGACCATTGTGATCACTCCGTTCGACCGGAAATTTCTCGGCTCGAACAGCTATGATGTGCATCTTGGAAAATACCTTGCGATGTACGAGGATGAGATCCTCGATGCGAAGGTCCACAACAAGGTTCGACATTTCGAGATCCCTTCTGATGGATTGATCCTCGTTCCAAGCAAACTATATCTCGGCGTCACCGAAGAATACACCGAGTCGCATGCGCATGTCCCCTTCCTGGAAGGAAAAAGCTCCATCGGCAGACTCGGCATCGATATCCACGCCACGGCGGGAAAAGGAGATATCGGATTCTGCAATACATGGACCCTCGAGATCTCCGTCCGCCAGCCGGTAAAAGTGTATGCAGGGATGCCGATCGGACAGTTGATCTATTTCACTGTGGACGGCGAAGTGGAAGTGCTCTATAATAAAAAGAAGAATGCAAAGTATAACGGCAGGACGATCAAACCGGTGGAATCGATGATGTGGAAAAATTTTAAAAAATAGTTCGTCAATTGCCACAAAGGCACCTAAGCACAAATTTGTGTAAGAAATAATGCTCACTAAACAGTTCTACACCTTTGTGGCGAAGCTCTTCACTGGTTTGGTTGAAGATCGTAAAGACCGAAAAGTATACCCCCGTTTTTGTTTTTGCCTCTCACCCATTTTTCCGCTACTTTACTTCACAATTATTTTCCCATCTCATTGAGGAATGTATGAAACGCAGTATTGTATTGATCGTTCTGTTCTTAACGGCGGTCTTCTCTCTGCAGGCGCAGACCAAACGCCCGCTGCAGCTCGAGGATATGTTCAACATCAAACGTGTGAGTGATCCGCAGCTCTCGCCCGACGGTAAAACCGTTGCATACGTTGTCGGTGTGGTGGATAAAGCCGCCAATCGCACCAACACCGATATCTGGCTCGTCCCTGCCGGCGGCGGCGAAGCGAAACAGCTCACCAATTCTCCGAAAGCGGACCGTCATCCCCGCTGGTCGCCGGACGGAAAACTGATCGCCTTCGAATCCAACCGGAACGGCTCGCTGCAGATCTTCACCATCAATGTCGCCACGGGTGAAACGAAACAAGTGACCTCCATCTTCAGCGAAGCAAGCGGCGCCATCTGGTCCCCGGACGGGAAACAGCTCGGTTTCGTTTCCGCAGTCTTCCCCGAGTTCTCCGAGAAACCGTACGCCGAAGCCGACGCGCTGAACAAACAGAAACAGGAAGGACGCGACAACAGCAAGATGAATGCACGCGTCATCACCAAGCTTCTCTATCGCCATTGGAACAGCTGGGTCGATGATAAACGTCAGCACATCTTCGTAATGAATGCGGACGGAACGAACCCTCGCAACGTCACTCCCGGTGACCGTGATGCCGTCCCGACCTCGTCCACCTTCTCCACCGGGGACGATTTCAGTTTTTCGCCGGATGGAAAAGAGATCGCCTACACAGCGACTCCTATTCCCGTCCGCGAGGAATCATGGAGCACCAATCATGACATCCTCACGGTGAATCTTGCCACCGGAGAGAGAAAACAGATCACGACGAATCCCGCCGCCGATGTCTATCCGCAATACTCACCGAACGGAAAATATATCGCGTACCGTGCGCAGGCGCGTCCCGGTTTTGAGGCCGACCGCTGGCAGCTGATGCTGTATGACCGCACAGCCGGAACAACAAAAAGCATTTCGTCCACATTCGATACCAATGTCGATGCATTCGTCTGGGGAAAGGATAACAAGACGCTGTATACATCCGCCGAAGAGAAGGCGAATGTTCCGCTCTGGTCCATTACCCTGGATGGAACCGTGAAGAAAGTGTTCGACAACGCGAATAATTCCGATGTGAACATTTCTCCGGACGGAAAGATGCTCATCTTCGCACATCAGACAATGTCCCGTCCTGTCGAGATCTGGTCCTCCGGGATCGGCGGCGCGAACGCCAAAGCGCTCACCCGCGTGAACGATCAGCTCTTCTCCCATGTCGAAATGAACGATCCGGAATATGTCTGGTTCGAAGGAGCGAACGGAACGAAGGTGCAGATGTGGATCGTGAAGCCGCCGTTCTTCGACGGCACGAAGAAATATCCGCTCGTCTACTGGGTGCACGGCGGACCGCAGGGAGCGTTCGGCAACGGATGGTCCTACCGCTGGAATCAGCAGCTCTGGGCCGCGCAGGGATATGTCGTCGCTCTTCCGAATCCCCGCGGGTCAACAGGATTCGGACAGCAGTTCACCGACGAGATCTCCCGCGATTGGGGAGGAAAGGTCTTTACCGATGTGATGAACGGCGTGGCATACATGGAGAAACAGCCGTACGTGGATGTGAACAGGATGGCGGCAGCGGGTGCAAGCTACGGCGGCTACATGATGAACTGGCTGAACGGTCACACCGATAAATTCAAGACACTCATCTGTCACGACGGCGTCTATAATTTCCATTCCATGTACGGCGTCACGGAAGAGACCTGGTTCGACGAATGGGAGCACGGCATTCCGTGGGAAACTCCGGACTACGATAAATTCTCCCCGCATAAATATGCGCAGAATTTCAAGACCCCCACACTCATCATCCACGGCGAACTGGATTACCGTGTTCCGGTCGGCGAAGGATTTTCCCTCTTCACCACGCTCCAGCGGAAAGGGATCCCTTCCAAACTCCTCTACTTCCCGGATGAGGGACACTGGGTGCTGAAACCGCAGAACTCCGAAATGTGGCACAACACCATCTTCGACTGGCTGAAGGATTATTTAATGTAGAACAAGGATAAGCACTGCATAAAATTCGATCGTCATGCCCGTCCCAAAGGGATCCCTTTGGGACGTGTTTTTAGCGGGCATCTATAAAACAGTCGCCTGTTTATGCAATACTTTTTCAACAAAAATGGCTCCCCCGGAGCCATTTTTATTATTACCTTGTACCGATCCTGTAACCAGTATCCAGCATCTCATTCCATCACAAATTTTTCATCAAGAGATTCATTTATGATGACCTTCACCTCGCGCCTCCATTCCATCCAGAAAAAAGCAAATTCCTTTTTATGCGTCGGACTCGACACCGATCCCGCAAAACTGCCGATGCATCTCCGGGGAAAAAAGAACGGCATCCTCGAATTCAACAAGCAGATCATCAACGCCACAAAGGATATCGCCTGCGCATACAAGATCAATTTTGCTTTCTACGAATCGCTCGGGAAAGAGGGCTGGACCATCATTGAGAAGACGCGTGCGTTCATCCCCTCGTCCATTCTGACCATCGCCGATGCAAAGCGCGGGGATATCGGGAACACATCCGCACAGTATGCAAAAGCGATCTTGACCTATATGGATTTCGACTCCATCACCGTCGCTCCGTATATGGGAAAGGATTCCGTCCAGCCCTTCCTTGAACAAAAGGACAAAGGGGTCTTCCTGCTGGCGCTTACATCCAACGCCGGCGCGTTCGATTTTCAATATCAAAAGATCGGGAAGAAACGGCTCTTTGAACACGTGGTGACCGCATCGCAGCAGTGGAATGAACGGAAGAATCTCGGTTTCGTGGTCGGCGCGACAAAATCGACCGACATCCGCGCCGTCCGTTCGCTCGCTCCGGAGATCCCGTTCCTCGTCCCCGGTGTCGGCGCTCAAGGAGGCTCCGTGGAGGAAGTGATCCGCTACGGATGCACGAAGGATGGTTTCGGCGTGCTCATCAACGCGAGCCGGAGCATTATCTACGCATCCTCCGGAAAGGATTTCGCCGGACCCGCACGGAGCGAAGCACTGAAACTGAATAACGAGATCAATTTTTTTAGAAATAAGTATTTTCCGTAGTTCTTCTCCGTGTTCTCTGTGTCTCCGTGAAAAGAACATTATGCACGAAGATCTCCTCCGACATATCTGGTCCAGACAATTATTTGACACTGAACGGCTCGTCACAACGGATGGACGGGCCGTTCGCATTTCCCGCCAGGGCAACCTCTCGCGCAAAAGCGGACCGGATTTTCGCGATGCACGCATCGAGATCGGCGGCGTGATCTTCACCGGCGATGTGGAGTTCCACCGGACCGCCGGAGACTGGCTGCATCACGATCACCATACCGATCCCCGGTATAATTCCGTCATCCTCCACGTTGTCCTCTTCGGTTCGCCTCTTCAAACCCATGCACACAGCGGCAGGATCATCCCGACCATTATTCTGGAGCCGTTCCTCCGCACCTCCGTGGAACGGATCAGCGATCAGCTTGCGCGCGAGGAACATGCATCGCGCCGCGGCGAGATCCCCTGTACCTCCATCAATGGTCCGGTCGCACCGGAGCTGCTGGATGAAACAATGAAGCGGATGTACCGGGAGCGGCTTCAGGAAAAGATCCTCCTGTTCCATACCAGACTCTGCGACATCATCGTCGCTCAGCAGCGCTCTATCCGTGAACCGCATCCTCCATACCCGGACTTGATCGACGAGATCCCGCTGCCGGACGGTACTCTTGACAATGACCTTTTTCGGCAGGTACTTCCCTGGGAACAGCTCCTCTTTGAACAGATCATGGACGCGCTCGGATATTCGAACAACCGCGAACCGATGATGCGGTTGGCGGAGATCGTCTCCGTTCCGGTCGTCAAAGATCTCTCCGCTGCACCCGACGGAGCATCGGACCGTACTCCGTTGACACCGGTACATCTGGAGGCGCTCCTCTTCAAAGTGTCCGGATTGCTCCCGCCGCTGGAGGAGATCACCGATCAGGATTCCAAGGTGTACGTTCACTCCCTGCTCGCTGCGTGGAAAGAACTGCCGCGCACACTTCCTCTCGCACCGCTCAGTGAGGATGTGTGGAATTTCTCTCCCACACGTCCGGCGAACTTCCCGACCATCCGGATCGCTGCGGCCGCTCTCTTCCTCTTCCGCATCGTTTCCCAATCCCTCTTCCGGTCGATCATCACGATCGTCGGCGGACGGTTCTCCTCCTCCGTCTCCAAGACCGCTCAGCTGTCCTCATTGTTCGACGCCGGAGAGCATCCGTTTTGGAGTTATCATTACTCATTTGCGGAGGGGGTCTTTCAAAAGCACGCAGTGATCGGACGCCCGCGAACATTGGATATTCTCGTCAATACGGCGGTCCCGTTCACCGCATTATATGCGAAGATCTTCGGAAATGAAGAACTTTTCGATCACTGCTTGAATCTTGCCGTAGATCTGCCGTTATTGGAGGAGAATTCCGTTGTCAAAAGGATGGAACTTCAGCTGCTGAAACAAAAGATCACGATGTCTCATGCATACCAGCAGCAGGGATTGATCCAGCTTCATAAGCGGTATTGCACTTCGATCCGGTGCGCAGAATGCGCCGTCGGAAGGGAACTCGAACTCGAATGAATTGGCTGATACAGATCGAAACTGAATTTAGCCGTATCCTCCCTGATCAGAATCCGGGACGCACACGCACCTCCGCCCGCCGCATCGCCGGCATTGCGCTGGAACATCATTACGGCAGTCACTCATCGGATTTTCTTCAGCACCTACATCGGGCGGAGCACGATGTCGCTCTTCCGGTCCTGGTCCGCGCCGCTGCGAACCGCCTCGCTACACGGCTCGATACAAATTTTTCCTCTCCTTCCGCTGATCCCGTCGGTGATGCGATGATCATCGTAGAACATGTGAAACAACACTCCCTCTGAATTCTCCCTTCAGAAATTTCAGGATTTTTCCGTATCTTTCTCCGTGAATACAGCACATGCATACCGCGTACTGCTCTATTATAAGTTCGTCCCGATCCACGGGTATGCCCTCTTTGCTCAGCATCATCTTCACCTCTGCTGGCAGCTGGGACTGCGCGGACGTATCCTCATCTCTCCCGAAGGGATCAACGGAACGGTCTCCGGCACCGTCGATCAGACCCAATGTTATATCGATACGCTCACGATGGATCCCCGGTTCGCCGATATCATCTTTAAGACGGACGAAACCGACGGTCATGTGTTCGACAAACTGTTCGTCCGCGTGAAAGATGAACTGGTTACGTTCCGCGTCGGAGAGAACGGCAGTCCGCTGAAACAGACCGGCCGCTATCTGTCTCCGCAGGAATGGTACGAGACCATGCAGAAGGATGATGTGGTGATCCTGGACGGACGGACCGATTATGAATATGATCTCGGACATTTCCGGAATGCGATCCGTCCTTCCGTTCGGTCATTCCGCGATTTCCCGCAGTGGATCCGCGAGAATCTCGGCGACAAGAAGGACAGGACGATCCTCACCTACTGCACCGGCGGAGTGCGGTGTGAAAAACTGACTGCGTTCATGCTGAGCGAAGGTTTCAATAATGTGGCACAGCTGGACGGAGGGATTGTCACCTACGGCAAGGATGAGTCGGTAAAAGGCAGATTGTGGGACGGACTCTGTTATGTGTTCGATCAGCGCATCTCGGTCCCGATCAATCACACGGAGGATTATTCTCCGGTCTCCGTCTGCAAACATTGCGGAACAACGACCGTCCGGTACATCAATTGCGCCAATCTGGACTGCCATTATCAGTATTTTTCCTGCGAATCCTGTCAGGATACAACAGAACAATCCTGCAGTGCCGAATGCCGCACCGCACCCCGCAGGGTCCTGACCAGTCACTCCTAAAGGAACTTCAAAATAAATTTCCTATCATTCTCCCATCATATCACTGCGGGGAACAATGCCGTCGTCTGTCATTAACGATCTCAATCCGTACAAATCGCTCATCCGCACCATGTTCATATTCGCCGTTGTATTGAATATCGCATCGCTTGCAGTATGGATGGTCGGTCTGCAGTTCCCCGGGTTCATCTTCGGACTATTTGCTCTTATGGTCAGCGTTCTCATCGTTGTTTTTTTTCTGACAGGAAAAAAAGCAGCAGTGAAGATCCGCGCTCTTGTTCAGGGGGAGGGACTATTAGCCCGCTGGGAATATCCCGGCTCGGTCTTCCGGCAGTTCATTGTTTCGGAATATCAACGGCAAATGACCAATGCGAATATCACTGCGGGAGTGATCCTCATCGCCGGACCGTTCGTCGGCCTGTTCAAAGACGGTTCAGCGGGACTGCCGGCGGGGATTGCCGTAGGGGCCGGACTGGCATTGTTCGCATATCTTCTCGGTTTTGCCATGGCGAAGGATTTTCACAGAAAGGCGCTCACACCTCCGCACGAAGCATATCTTTCTGCTTCATGTGTGTATGTGAACGGAATGTTCATTGACTGGAGTTCGTATGGTGCGGGATTTGTTTCTGCAGAGATCAAGAATGATGAACTCACCGGCTGGCCGTGCATCTTCATCACCTATACTGTTCGGGGGAGATACGGCCGACAGACCAAAGACGTATATATTCCGATACCGGACGGAAAGATCCATGAGGCGCAGCGGATCATCACGCAGTTCGTGTGAACAATGGATCGGAGCGTGGTGTAAAAGAATCAGCGGGCGGAGAACGATGCGGTTGTCACAACGTTCCTTCGGTCTTGGCCTTATGGCCTGCCACCAATTTCCAATTCCCGTCCTTCATCGCATACATGGATGTGAAGCGGACCTTCAGGAACAATAATTGATCCTGCTTGGTAGCGTGCTGTACCTGGGTTCCGGTGACGACGGCCGCATGATCGTAGACATGCACGCGCATATCGCCGTTCGTGACGGAATAGAACGATAATTCCTCCAGCGTATGATGGAATTTCTCGATCGTCTGTTCTTTGGTGCAGATACGGCCGATGGAATTGGTGTGGATGTAGTGTTCGTCGAGAATTCTGTGGAGCGGTTCGGGGTCTTTCCTGGTCAACGCTTGCGCCAACTCTTCTTCCAACTGTAAAAATACCTTTTCTATTTCAACATCTCCTTTTTCACGTCATTGCACGTCATTGTAGAGAAACATCTAACGATACAAAAATACGACAAAATGAAAACTCATCCAAGGAACTTTTGATAACAAAAGATTAACAAATGTTCATCGAAGATTTTACAGGGCGAATAGTCCTGCAAGAAAATCGGAAATTGTCAAAGAAACGACCCAATCGGTCGGTGCGGTCAGCCGCCGTGTCAGATCGATCCTGAACAGGTCCAGCACATTCGAAAGACCGATACTCGCCTCATAATACCAGCCGCCGGAATCGCGGACCGGGAAGAGCGGACTCCTCAGTTCCCGTCCCGAGAGCCAGCTGCGCGCAGCATTCCCTTCCAGGATCAGCTCCAGATTCGACTCCATCAGCCATTGGATTCCCAGCGGTGCAAACAGCATTTTGCGGAAATTATGGTCGGCGGTGAACGACAAATAACTGTCCCCGTAGAACTGACGCCGTTTCAATCCTTTCAATGACCCGTATCCCGCGAACGTCTCGAAGCGGGAATAGAGTTCGCTGTAGCGCTGCGGCGGAAGATGTCCCGGAGTGACCGATGCCGAGATCTGAAAACCGAACGTCGGCGGAAAGACCGTCTCCTCTTTCAGCATCGTCGCGAACTTTCCGCGGAGTTTTCCGGAGAGCTTCGTGAATTCGAAATCGCTTCCGATCAGTGCGGAGGAGTGTTCCGCTTTTGCGGTGATGCTCAGCGCCTCTTTTTCGAAACTGAAGATCTGCGCCGTGGAATATGTTGCTGAGACGGTGAGACTGTTCATGCGTCCCTCGGCGATCGCCGGCTGAAAGGGATATTGTTTGTGTCGGTTGATGATCGAATAATTGGTGTTCTGGTACACGGAGAGATGCCGTTCGCTCAGCACCGTCACCGTGCCGGAAACATGTCTGTTCGGTGCGGCCGTCAATGTGGAACTTCCTCCGATCACCCGGTAGTAATCGTGTACATCCTCTTTTTCAAAGAGAGCGGAGAGGGAATTCAGCAGCAGACCCGGCAGCAGCGGCTCCGGAAAGAATTTATGTTTGTCATACACATCCAGTGAAATGGAATACGGCCGGGTCGGGAGGATGATGTTCGCAAATCCTATTCCGGAACGAGCGGTACTGTCGCCGCCGAAAGAATAGGTCGCTCCGGCTCCATACTTCCACTGCCGATCCGCAAAACCGTACCCGAGCGAGGCACGCACATCAAGACCTTTTACCACATCCCGGAAGGACGGATTCACACCCAAATGCAATCCCTCCACACGCGTGAACCACACCTCCGCCATCCCGATACCGCCGGCCACAAAACCCAACAGTGCCAGCCCCGGACCGGTCGGTGCAAATTTTTTCGCCAGCGACTGCGTGCTGTCCAGTGTTCTGTACGCGCTGTCCTGTTCCTGCGTCAGCGGCAGGATGGCATTCGCCGACCAGAAGGTGGAATCGAAGAGGGTCGCCGAGGAATCGACCGTCAGTTTCTTCAGCTGCTTGATGGTGTCGGCGAATTGCGGATTCACCGCATACTCATAGATCACCAGATCCCGTTCGATGCCGAACGACGGAAGAGCGATCCCCGCAATGCTGATCTTGAAGAGACCGTCGAACCGGAAACCGGACATGAGCCAGAACTTATTCTCGAACAGACGGAAGGATTGACGGTAGCGGGAATGGCGGACATTCACGAAGGGCTGATTGAACGCTTCGTTCGGCATCACATCCACTTCCATCACCGCATACGAACGTTCGGCGATGGAGATCGTCCCTTTGAACAGCGGAGTGATCTTTGATCGCGGTTCGATCCGGATAGTATAGACCTCAAAATCATCCATCTTGCGCGTGGAGAGCAGACGGTAATCGTAATAATCGAAAGCGTTCGGCGCGGTTGGACCGATGAACACGAACCCTCCCATCTTTATCCTGTCGTCATTGAAGTTCACCACTTCCCCTGCACGTGAAGCGAACATTCCCGCCGGAATATTTCCCGTCTGCTTCTGCTGCGTGATCACTTCACGGATGGAGTCATCCCTCGTCCAATACAGCGTGGAATACGATTCGGTGATCGCCGCAATGGAACTGTCGGTCCGTATCTGCGTCCGCGTGAACGCCTTTCCCTCGAATGTCCGCAGCTGCGCCATCCATTTTTTCTTGCTCTCCACCGCACGACGGATGATCTCGTACGCCGGATCCTCATCCGTCACCGTCACTCCGGACAATTCGATCGCGTTCGGCAGAAGCCGGACTGCGCGGAACTGATCGGACGACATTTCCACGCTGACCGTGTCGCTTTGATATCCCAGATAACTCACTGCCACTTCGTAACGCTGCGATTGGAGGGAAAGCCGGAACTGTCCGGCGCTGTTCGTGACCGTCCCTTTTGTGCCGCCGATGATCCGGAGCGTCGCAGACGGAAGCGGCTGCAGCGTCTCGCTGTCCAGCACAAGTCCGGACAGCGTATGCACCTGAGCATCAGCGGCGGTGATGATCAGCAGGAACAGCAGGAGGAGATTTTTTATCATACAGTGAAGGATCCTGTGAACAGTGAACGGATTCGATTGTATTATTGTTCGTTAATACGCTTACTGCTCCGGACCGATACGTTAAAAACCACTTGTGGAGAAGTGCTGGTGAATTGATGAATTATTAGTACTTTATTTTATGGACAACAGAATGTCGGAAAAACGGCCGTTGGTTTCAATTATTCTCTGCACCTTCAATAGGGAAAAACTATTGCCTTTTGCGGTCCGCTCCGTTCTGGCTCAATCATATTCCCGATGGGAATTGATCGTGATCGATGACGGCAGTTCGGACCGTACCCGGCAGGTGATGCGCGGTTTCCGGCAAAAGGATAAAAGAATTCGGTATCATTTCCAAACAAATCAAGGGCTTGCTGCTGCCAGAAACGCCGGACTGCGGCGGGCGCGGGGAACATTCATCTGTTTCGTTGATTCGGATGATGAATTGACGCCGAGACATCTGGAACACCGGGTCCGATTCATGACCGGACATCCCGGCGTGGATCTGATTCACGGCGGAATGACGCTGATCGGTCCTAAACGGAAGCAGTATGTCGTCGATATGACCGATCCGACCAAGAAGATCCATCTCGACCGATGCCACATCGGCGGAACATTCTTCTTCCGCAGAGCGGTCCTCGCATCAGTGCGCGGATTCTCTCCCATTCCCTTCGGCGAGGATTTCGATTTTTACCGCCGCGTGCGTCAGCAATATTCCGTTCGCAAGGTCCGCTGGAAAACGTACCGCTATCACCTGGATTCGGAGAACAGGCTCTGCGATATTTTCACGGACAAACTTCTGACCCGGCGCCCCCAAAGATCCCACACGCAATGACACAGAACGTAGAACGGGAAGTCATCCCGTTCTCCATCACCGCAGCAATATTCTCTGCGAAAGGATGACGGCAATAAAAAAGCCATCGGATCTTTTTGACGACCTGATGGCTGATGATAATGACCGGTAACGGGATCTATTTTTTCAGTTCTTTTCTGATCTGACCTTCCAGTTTGAAATGTTCGTCCGCCGGAATGCCGAGCTTATCGCGAAGCGACGTGAGGAAATCGGATTCTTCCGGAGTGACGACGCCGTCCGACCAGACATTCCGGAGAGCGTTCAAATACGCTTCATTCTTTGCTCCCGCTTCCATCTCCCCGAATTTTGCTTCGGTCATTTCGATGGCACCTTTCAGCAGAAGCAGCAGAGCACGCTCTTCGTCCGAGATCGAACCGTCCTGCCATGCTTTATGGAACATGGTCATCAGGATCGATTCACCCTGTTTGCGGAGGGAAGCACTGTCCGATGTTTTCTTCAGCGCCTCGAGCTCCTTCTGCAGAACGGCGACCTGCGTCAGCATCTCCGCCCGCGCCATCTCCTTCGCACTTTCGGTCTCCTTGGCATGTTTTTCTTTGAGGGTATCGATCTCTTTCTTCAGTGCATCGAGCTCTTTCGGATCGGAGGAACCGGATTGTTTCTTCGCATCAGTCAGTTCTTTCGTCAGCGAGATGATCTGTGCATTCAGATTCTTTTCGGTCGCATCCTTCAGTGCCTGCGCTTCCTTCACCTGCATGGTCAGCTGTGCGACTTCCCGCTGAAGCTTCGCTTGTGTCGCTGCGAATTCCTGACGGAGTGATTCTACCCGAGCCGAGGAATCATCCTTCGCCGCTGCGGGTGCTGCGGGCGGCGGCGGAGCGGGTGCCGGCGCCTGTTTGACTGCTTCCGGTTTTTTTTCTTCCGCTTTGGGTGCTTCGGCCGGTTTCACCGGTTCGGCTTTCGGTTCTTCTTTGGGAGGTTCGGGAACTTTCTCAGCCGGCTTTTTCTCTTCGGCGAGTTTCTTTACTTTTTCTTCTTCCGCTTTTTTCTTCTCTTCGGCGAGAGAAACATTGATCCTGTCCTTGTAGGCCATCGCGTACATATTGTTCGGCTCGATCGCGAGAGCTTTCCCCACTTCGTCAAGTGCTTTGGTCCATTCCGCGGATTTGATGTGGCGGTCCGCTGCTTTCAGCAGTTCGCCGATCATCTTTTTCTGGGAATCTTTATCTGCGCCGATGGTCATGTTGATGGTTCAATTTTCCTATTCAGTGTAGGAATATACCCAACAAGTGCTTGAATATCAATGTTTTACCCCTATTATTACCCGCCGGGAGAGGAGAATTTCACGAAAAGAAGAGCTTTTTTACGTTAGAGAATATTAAAGAGTATTTAAAAAGAGAAGGCCGAAATTTCATTCGGCCATTCCTTTGAATCATAAGTTGTTATCCGATCCAAAAATTCATGCAATCATGTAATCTTGCAATCATGTAATCTTGTAATCTTGTAATCTTGTAATCTTTCATTCTTTCAATCTTTCAATTGCCTTAATCTTTTATTTAACCCCCATCTCCTTCAACAAAAATCCCGCCTCTCCAACCTTTTCAACATTCCATAACACGTAACGGATATCCACCGCAATGGATCGGCTGTAGCTCTCATCCCACGCATAATCGTTGATGGTCGCTTCGAACGTTCGGTCGAAATTGACGCCGATCAGTTCACCTTTGGCGTTCAATACAGGACTTCCGCTGTTCCCGCCGGTCGTATCCATATCATAGAGAATGGCCACCGGTACATCGTTCAGCTTTTTATGTTTGTACCGTCCATGGTCCTTCTTGGCAGCAAGTTCGCGGATCCTTTGCGGCGTGTTGTAATCCGGATCGTCCGAAGTTTTCTGGATCACTCCGCTCAGCGTGGTGATCGGTGAATAATATGTCGCATCGGCAGGCTGATATCCGCGGATCCGTCCGAAGGTCATCCGCAGCGTGGAATTCGCATCGGGGATGAACTCGGTCTTCTTCCATTCCTGTTTCACATTCACCAGTTTTCCGGAAAGACGGTTCAGTTCTCCGGTCCGTTTTCTGTTGAGCACATTCTGCGCTTCGATCTCCGGCGTCAGCACCCGTGCAAATTCGATCAGCGGATCATTTGCTTGTTGCAGCTCCTCCGGGGTCATCGTGAATGCCTGTTCAATGAACGCAGCATCGGCCAATCTGCTCTTGGCAAACAGTGTGTCGACGAACCGGCGTGTGTCGCCGAGGAAAGAGGCCGAGACGATCTTCTGTTCTGCAGGAAGCTGTGCCGCATCGTTGAGGATCTCGGAGAGGAACAGTTTGTCGATGCCGACGTTCAGACTGCGGAGCGATGCGAGCAGATTGATCTTGAGCGCGCTGAGATTCTTCTCCATATAGGCGGACTGACGTTCCGCATCCGGCTTCTTCCGTTCTTCCGCAAGCTTCATCAGCGTGTTGCCGGCGGAGAGAAGCGTGGAGCTGCCGATGATATTGGTGAGCACATTCGCGCGCTGCGCGTCGCTGCGCAGTTCCTGATAGACCGCTTTGATCCCGGGCAGGACGTCGCTGTACTTCGCCGCCCGCGCCGGATCGGCATTGATGTACTGCATCAATGCTTCCTCTTCTTTCTGTTTGTTGCTGATGACGGGAAGATTGGCAAAGCCCTTCAGTTTTCCGCGGAAGTTCTTCTCCACATTCGCCAGCGATTTGATCCGTGCGGTGAGCGCCAGCGCCACTGCGGGATCGTTCTTTCCCGCAGCTTCCATTTGAGCGATCATCCAGGCGTTCCGTTTCTGCACGAACGGCAGACGCACGTCCCGTTCATATTCGAGATAGTACGAGGTCTGATGACGGAATGTTCTGCCGGGATATCCGAGGATGAAGACGAGATCATTCTCATCCACCCCGTTCGGATTGACGACGAAATGATTCTTCGGCGTGAACGGTTTGTTGGAAGCGGAATACTCCGCCGGATTCCCGTCCGGTCCGACATACGCACGGATGAAGGAGAAATCCCCCGTGTGCCTTGGCCAGACCCAGTTATCATTCTCGCCGCCGAATTCTCCCACTGAACGGGGCGGAACGTAGACCAGACGGATATCCTTGATCGTCTTGTTAATAAATAGGACATAGGTCTTTCCTGCGAACATCTCCGCCACGTTCGCCGTTACGCCGCTTTGTTGTTTCTCTGCTGCCGCGACGAGCGCTTTTGAATTCCGTTCAATGATCCTGGTCCTCTCCACCGGATCGGTCGTGTCGCTAATGCCGGCCAGCACGTCCGCAGAGACATCGCGGTACGAATCGATGATCCTCGCGGTCAATCCTTTTGCCGGGATCTCCTGCTCGCGGGACCGCGCAATGAATCCGTTCGTCACATAATCGCTCTGCACCGTGCTTGCCTGCTGCACCGCACCGAACACGCAGTGATGATTGGTGATGATCAGTCCTTCGGCGGAGACGAACGAAGCGCTGCATCCCCCCACATTCACGCTGGCATCCACCAGACTGATCCCTTTGGGATTATAGATCTCCTTTGCGGTGACCTTGAATCCTTTTGCTTTCAGATTCAGTTTGTGGATCTCGGAGAGAGGATACATTCCTTCGTCGGCACGGAGAGAGATTACGAACAATAATATGAGATAAATATTTTTCATGATAGTCCTTGTTTTTTAATAATCAAAGATAGTAATTGTTGCAAAAGGAAGTCAAAGAATATATTTTTCGGTCTTTGTAGAACTACCGTATTGATATTTTGCTGATTTCTAAAGATTTTTAGTCGAAATCTATGCGAGACCATCATTACCTCATCGAACGATTACGGGAAAATCTTGAAGCATTATTGCGTCAGGATTATTCACCGCAACAATTGAACGACGTTGTGTTGCTCGCTCACTCAATTGCCGCAACCATATTTGACATCAAAGCTGCAACTGGCTCTATCAATCGCGATTATTTTTATCTTTCAAGTAATGATGCGGCATATGACTGTATTGCCGATCTCTTTAGGAGGGATGACGAGAAAAAATTGATTGCATTGACCGCCTATTTTTCTGCATATCGGCTTAGTGATCTTTCGGATGCAGATATCCTTTCGCATTTTCGACGATTGGTCTTCACCAAAGTAAATGACGGCATTGCTCGACTATATCGTGAAAGCGATCCAATGCTTTCTCGCATATTGCGAAATATCAAATTGGCGGTCCACTCTCTCGGTAATTTCATCTATCTGGAGCGATTCGGCGAACAATATCTCGCGCCCACACAATGTGATCTGAAAGAAAACCTGCCACCATTTGACGAACAATCGTTGGAGTCGCTTCTCATCACGATAATGAGTGGCAATGAGAATATTATGGAGATCATCGGATCTTTGGCACTCGAACTCCGAAATCAAAACGAACACAATAGATCCGTTAACATTATGCAGGTTGCGCTAGTGATTCGATCGATTTATTCGAGAAAATCGATCGTCAAGCTATCTTCTGTTGAAGAATCAACCCAAAACAGCACTGAACTCATTGAATTGATTCACAATACTGTTGTCGGAGTGAAGCACCAATTCCATACAAAGTATGTCAAAAAGGGAAAGACCTTTGAGAACACCTATCAACACTATTTTGAAGTTATCGACCAAAAGATTTGTCAAATGATGATTGATGGTTCTCCAAACGGACAGTCACTATTTCATTTGATGAAACATATGGAGCCTGAATTGACGGAAGAAGCGTATCGCAGTGGACATAAATCACGACTTGAGTATTTGTTTAAACTTTCCTGCGATGAAGTAATAAAAAAGGTCCGAAGTTAATTCGGCAGTCTGAGAAAATTGAATAGAGTATTTATTGAGTAATGAAACACATTGAAGAACATATCTTGGAAAGATTCGTCAACGATCCACAAAGCATCGGCGCATCTGCCAAATCGATTGAGAAACACCTTGCCGAGTGCCACGGATGCCGAGAAACGGAACAACGAATTCGAATATTTTACGCGGCGCTGTATCGACGATTGGAAAATGTCCGGTCAGATTCTTCGATAGGACTGAACTCGGTAATCTCCGTTGAACAACGCATCTCCTCTCTACCTGTAAACGATCTTCAGGTGTTTGAAGAGTTGCCGCTGAGTTTTTGGGGGAAACTTGCTTACACTGTAAAGAAACATCCGATTGCAGCTGGAGGATCAACGCTCACCGTTCTGGGGTTATTCACGTTGTTTATATTCACTCTGATGCCCTCAAGGATAGATGCCTCACCTGATTATCTAAGAATAGATACAAAGAATAGTCTGATAGAGGTGCGGAACAAAAAGAATGAAAAGCTCTGGGCCTTAGCTGTTGAAAATATAAATTCAGTATTTGGACCGGAACAGGGATACGAAAAGAAGGTCATACTGAATGATGTGGATCTGGATGGGGAAAAAGAACTGCTTATTACTGCCACTTTAGCTGATAAAAGACTTCCCAGTCAAAAAAAAATGTATGCATATAATTCTGATGGCACGGAGAGATTTAGTTTTATTCCTGAAAACCATTTTATTTTCCGCGGCAGAACCTATAATGAGAATTTTGTCCCCCGATCCCTCGAATTATTTTCCATAAATCATAAAGAAAATATCATCGCTTTATCCGCCTCAAATGGGCGTTCACCTTCTATCATTTCATTTTTAGACAATCTGGGTAATGTTGTAGGAGAGTATTCACATTTTGGAAATATCAGTTCACTCTTCATCGATACCCTTGAAAGCGGAAAGCAGGTATTGATTCTTAATGGGACGTGCGACATTCTGGAGTTCGACGAAAACAGTTCGAAGAATTATTCAGTGACGATCGTCCTAGATCCTCTTAGAATTAAAGAAAAATCGGAATCTTCAAATACACGTGGCAGTGGAAAAACCGTTTCAACTGCAGAACTGTATTATATACGGTATCCGTTGTCCGATATCGACAAATGTTTCAACAATGTTAGGACGGGTGCCCACCGTGGTAATGATTCCAACAAGGGATTCATCATCACGTCCAAGAGCGGTAGCGACACACTTAGTTGGGACTTTGACTTTACATTTAACCGGTCAATGGAAGTCACTACGGTGAAATCTTCGGATGGAACCTACCAAATTCATGATTCGCTAAAGAAAATGGGTTACCTTAACAGCACAATCGATTCAGCATACCTTGCAAACCTTAAAAATCACGTTGAATATTGGGATGGGAAACGGTGGCATCGCACTCCTGTCTCGATAGTACTTCCCTGAAATTTCCTCTCCTGTTTTCGGCAAGAACTACTGATTGCGTTGATATCCCAGTGTGACGTAAAAATTATTTACGGGAACACTCATTACTCAATGGTGGGATAATTATGCAAAAAGTATTCATTCCGGTCCTCTTTTTTCTTGGAATATTAAATGGTCAACCAAACCCTCAATTTGTACATGTCCGAGTTGACGGAAACAATGTAACCCCGGGGACCATTAAAGATGTGACGTTAAATGTTGGTGCTGGGGAAGTTTTTGTTTTTAGGGTTGCGGTTCGAAATGATGGGAATATGTCTCCTGCATTATACAACAATTTGTCAATTAGCATTAAGCAGTTTACTTCGGAAAGTGACAAAGATTATATATCTGTAAATAGCATGGATTCAGATCATAGTTACACCGAATACTTTGGATCACAATCTGGCGGTGGTCCGGATGGTTACTATGATTATGTTATGGCTGAATTTCAGGACAATAATAATTGGTTAAATGGCGAAAATATTTTGATCCAATTGAACATTAAGCCAAAGGCATACACCACCTATGAAATATTTGTTCGAACAGCAGCCTCCAATCAGCAGAGTTGGACTCAAGGATGGGTCTATAATCCTGCTTCTGATGCTTATACCGATTGCACCGGTAAGTATGCCTATCGTTATTTAGTCAGAGTTAATCAAGGTCCCCCGGGTATTCCAGTGACAACTTCCGCAAGCAGTATAACTCAATCCTCTTTTGTCGCTAATTGGAATACTGCAACAAACGCATCAGGTTATAAACTGGACGTTTCATCTGCATCTGATTTTTCAACGTTTCTTTCAGGATTCAATGGACTTAATGTTGGTAATGTCACTTCATACCCTGTTCCCGGTCTTAATGCTGGTATTGAATATTTTTATCGGGTTCGTTCTTACAATGATGCAGGAGAAAGCAGTAATTCAAATACGATGAATGTTTATACGATTCCATCAAATCCAGCGGCAATAAGTGCAACCAATATTCTTTCTACATCTATTACCGCCAATTGGAACTCTTCGACTGGTGCATTTAAATATTTTATTGATGTTTCAACTGAAGACAATTTTTCATCATTCGTTTCGGGGTATTCCAATAAGGACGTAGGCAATACTTTGAGCGAGGATATCACGGGTTTAGCTCCCATGACATTATATTATTACCGAATCAGAGCTAGCAATAGTGGGGGAACCAGTAGTAATTCAAACACGATAACAACAGAGACATCCTTCGATGATAATAACTCGTGTGCCAGTGCAACACCAGTTGATGTTGGAATTGTATATACAACCTACTTAAGAAAGCTTATCGATCTTGATGATTACAATTCATTAACTGTGTTAGAAAATGGGACATTGAATATTAATACAGATAATGCATTTCAGCCGAATACCACGATAAATCTGTCCGTTTTATCAGGACAGTGTGGTTCATTAGAATTGATACATCAGCATACGAACATTTCCCCGGGGCAAAATGAACTGGAAAAGATTACGGTAACGAACGGAACATATATCATTGTTTACTCGATTGCCGGAAATGAAACGGGGGATCGATATTATAAGTTTTCATTAAGAATGGGTCCGTTAACACCTGTGGCGACTTCAGCATCCAATATTTCGTCAACCGGTTTTCGTGCTCATTGGAATACTGTTAATGGAGCAACGGGTTACCGATTAGATGTCGCCACAGATGAAAGTTTTGAAAATATTCTTTCTTCGTATAATTACAAAGATGTAGAAAATATTTCATACGATGATGTATCGGGACTTTCCCAAAACACTACATACTATTATCGTGTAATGGCATATAAAACCAGCGCGTTCAGCAATTATTCAAACACAATGTCCGTTACAACTTTGGATGGTACTCCTCCATACGTAGTCAGCGTCAAACCAACTGATACACTTCAAATGAATGGTAATTTGAAATTGAAATTAAACACTCAATTTATTGTCACCTTTAACGAGCCAATCAATTCGTCAACACTGGCTGATAATGTAAGTATTAATTACGATGGCATTGAGTTGGCTTTTTCATCATTTACTGATTTAGGACAAAACACATATGTTTTTACACCATCGGAAGGTTTACGAAACTTCAAAACATATACCTTCAAAGTTCTTGGAAACGTAAAAGATTTGGCAGGAAACAAATTAGACGGTAATTTGGATGGTATTGAGGGAGACACTTACGTAAAAAGTTTTAGTACTGTTAAAACAGGGGTCACAATTCTCATTCACGGCTTTGTTGTTGAAGGAAATAGTGATACTTATAATCCAGTAACTGATTATTGGAATTCAGGTTTCAATTTTATCGGTTCGATACTAAATGTTTACGGTGGCGGTTCGGTTTGGTTATACAATCCAGCATCAGGCGCTCTTGAATATCAAAGTGCCATTTCAAATAACACGTATGGTGAAAAGGTAATTGTTCACAATTGGGCAAAGGCATCGAATGATGGACAAGCAGGACAAGCAGAGGCCGCTGCAGAAGCTTTGTTCTGTGCCATTATTGCACCTATGGGTGACAATGTTATTGATCCCATTTTTATAAATTTGATTGAGCCTTCTTTTAGTTTACCTATCCACATTATTGGCCACAGTCGTGGTGCATCCGTTGGAAGTGAACTAGCTCAGAGACTTGGTATATATAATGTTACTGTAAATTATTCAACTTTTTTGGACAATCATGATTTTGGTGACCCTGGCATTCAACTTGATGAATACTTTCATGACCCTGCAGTTCAAATTTGGAGTAATGTGCTTTATGCTGATAATTATTATCAACAGAGGGCGGCTGATCAATGTGAAGAATTCTTGATTAATGCGAATCCTAGAGGGAGACAATTGGAGCATCTATTAGATTATCCTTATGGGTTAGATTTAAATCTTAATGAATTCATGGATTTTAATTTATGTAATCCATCACCACATAGCAGGATAATCAACTTCTATTTTGGCACGATTGACACTTTACAACAACATAACGAGTGGTACTCAAATGGTCGAACCTCCCTTGGATTCTTTAAATGGATTTTAGATGGTGGTTATGAAAAAGGATATTCTTCCGATATAATTAGAACTAATGTCCGCACATTTTCAAATCTGTTTTCTTATTATGCCACAGACGATTTACAGAATACAAACAATCCGCAGAACGATAATGGGTCAATTGATGATAATCTTGCTGATGCCCTGTTTTTTAATGGCAATTTCAATCTACAAGATATTGGTCTAAGTTCTGGGGATGGCTCATTAGCTGGATGGTCACTTCATGGGGGTGAAGGAAATGGAAGTGTTTCAAATGGAAAGCTTGAATTAGACTGGTCAAACAAATATCGAGTGCACAATCGATTTTACATTCCTCAAAATGCAAAAAAAATAAAATTCAAATATAAAATTAATACCCCCTCATCAGGAGCGCCTCCAAATACAGATAGTCTCGGAATATTTCTAACTGATGTGGCTGGAAATTTCATTCAAGTAAAATATGGTTACTACTTAAACAATACAACTACTGACTATATTCAAGACTCGATAAATCTTGCTCCATATCAAAACTCAATCCGGCGTTTAAAATATGAAATAATGCCAAATGGTATTATTGATTCAGAAGTCTGGATCGATGATATAGAAATAGACACGACCGACGCACCTCTTCCTGTAGAATTGACTTCGTTCAAAGCAATTAAAATGAATAATACTGTTTCGTTATTTTGGAAAACAGAAACTGAAACGAATAACTATGGTTTTGAAGTTGAGAAACGTATAATCAACTCTGAGTGGAGTAGTATCGGATTTATCAAGGGTAGTGGAACTACTTTTTTACCAACACACTATGATTTTTTAGATAATAATTCACTCCGTGGAAAATTATTTTATCGATTAAAACAAATTGATCATGATGGGATATTTAAATATTCTCAAACCATTGAAGTTGATATAAATTCAGTGCCTGTAAAATATTATCTTTCACAGAATTACCCCAACCCATTCAACCCGTCCACCACAGTTGCATTCGATCTACCTATGGACGGGTTTGTTTCTATTAAGGTTTTTGATATGCTGGGAAGGGAAATTACAACATTGGTGAATGAAGAGCGGTCCGCGGGAAGTTATTCAGTGGCCTGGAATGCCACACATTTTGCAAGCGGATTGTATGTTGTGCGAATGACGGCAGGGAACTTCACCAAGACGATCAAAATGGCCTTAATGAAATAGCATTTCCGTAATGAATAAAAAACCGCCTGGTCCCAGGCGGTTTTTTATTCTCTGAACGTTCAGGAAATTCTTACGATTTCGAGACGATATCCCTCACCATATTCGTGGTCGAACGGAAGTCGATCTTCCCGCTCCCCATCTGAGGCAGATCGGGAATGACGACGAACTGCTTCGGCAGAGCGATATTCGGAAGATGTTCGGACATCTTCTTCAGCGTTTCCTTCTCGTCGATTGGGTGAGTGATGGCCGCAACGATCTTCGCCCCTTTTGTCTGGTCCGGGATCTCGACCACGCAGACCTTCGTCTCGGGAGGAAGAAGTTTTTCCAGCACATCCTCCACTTTGATCAGGGAGATCATCTCTCCGCCGATCTTCACGAACCGTTTCAGCCGGCCCACATGCCAGACATATCCGTCCTCATCCTGCCAGCCCATATCGCCGGTATCGTACCAGCCGTGACGGAATGCCAGGGAGGTGTTCTCGAAATCATCGAAATATCCTTTCATCACATTGTCCCCCTTTACCAGGATCTTCCCTGTCTCGCGGACCCCGCACAGCTCGCCGGTCTCATGGTTCTCGATCCGGAGAGAGACACCGGGAAGCATTCGTCCCACACTGCCCGGACGGTTATGCGTCGGCGTGTTCAATGCAAGACCGGGAGCGGTCTCCGTGCAGCCGTATGCTTCGAGGATGACCTTGTTGTGCTTTTCGATGAAGGCTTTGCGCAGCGCGTCGGGACACTTATCCGCACCGGACAGGATGATGCGGCATGATTCATAATCACCCGGATTGGATTTGCTGAGATAACCGAAGAAGAAACTCGGCGTGCCGGCAAAGATGGTCACTTTCTCTTCTCGGACAACATCGTTCACACCCTTGAAATCGAGAGGATTGGCGTAGGTCACCACCGTCATTCCGCACCAGATGGGGAGCCAGAGATGGGCCGTCTGTCCGAACGAATGGAACATCGGAAGATTGCCGAGCATCACGTCCTTCCCGCTGAACTCCAGCACCTTTTCAAGACTTTCCAGATTGGCAGCAATATTCTTGTGGGAGAGCTGCACTGCCTTCGGTTCCTTTTCGCTGCCGCTGGTAAAGAGGATCACCAGATTGTCATCGTCGGTCCCTTGCGCGACGGTCTTCTTCAGCATCGCAGCCGGAAGTTTGGAACGGAGCGCAGCGTGGAGTTTATCCAGCACCGAGATGCTCGCCATGATATCCTCGAGGAAGACCATGCCCGGCACAATGGGACATTGGATCTTCTCCACCAGCGCTTTGGAGGTGATGATCGTCTTAAAGGCGAGTTTCTTCTGGGCGAACTCGCAGTTCTGCGCCGCCATGGTGGAATAGTTGATCATCACCGGTACGCGTCCGCTCATCAGCGCACCGAGCGATGCGAGGATGCAGCCGGCCGAGGTGGGGACCATGATGCCGATGAAGCCTTTGTCATACTTCTCCATCTTCTCGGAGAGGATCAACGTTGCGATCAAGGCTTTCGAATACGGGACTCGCCGGTTCGTTGTCCGGTCGACGATATACATCTTATCCCCCATCTTCTTAGCCGTGTCGATGAACCGATGGTGCAATAACATACGCAGACTCCTTTATCGTTGGATCGAAATTTCAAAAAGGTAGTGCATCCGGCGTCAAAAAGCAACGCATCAAATTTTTCAAAGATTTTTGGCGTTCCCCTCTTGACAGTGAACTTTATTATTTTATCTTATTAAGTAAATAAACTTAATTAATTAGGTATATATAAGAAATACTTTAATTATTTAATGTTTATCGGCATTGCTGCACCATTCTCATTGGAACACGCGGCACACCCGCGCCCTGTGTTCTCTGCTCGGACAGGCAATTCTTTACAAAAGAACCCCCGTGGCGTTGATGAAGTGAACAGTAGACTTTTTTCCATTTCACTGCTCGTATTCACTATTGGAGGTTCCCGTATGAAGTATTCACTGCGTTCGTTCATCCTTTTTGCTCTGATGTCGTTCCTGATCAGACCTTCCCTGCTGCTCGCTCAGGAAGCTGCGCCATCCTCGGCTTTTACGTACAGCGGTTTTGTTGATGCATACTATATTAAGAACATTGCCGGCCCGGTTACCGGTTCAAATAAGATCCGTGTTTTCGATCCGGCGGACAATGAATTCAACCTGGCTCTGGCTGAGATCTCCTTCCAAAAGAAATCGGAATCGGTCGGTTTCCGGGTGGATCTCGGTGCCGGCAAAGTGACCGGACTCTCGCTGACCGGTCTCGTTCAGCAGGCATATCTCACCGCGGTCGTTCCTGTCGGTGCGGGATTGACCGTGGATGTCGGTCAGTTCGTCACCCATATGGGATTCGAAGTGATCGAATCCAAAGATAACTGGAACTATTCACGCTCCATCCTCTTCGGCTGGGCCATTCCGTTCTATCATACAGGCGCCCGGTTCAGTTATCCTGTGCTGAGCAATCTCACTGCGACGCTGCATGTGCTGAACGGATGGAATCTCGTTACCGATAACAACAATTATAAGACGCTCGGCGTGACATTGAACTACGCCCTTGCACCGTCAACCAGCATCATCATTAATGCACTCAGCGGCACGGAAGCGGTTGCACCGATCTACGGCAAACGGAACGTCTTCGATCTGATCATCACCCACCAGCTCACCGAAGCACTTGCGCTCGCCGTGAACGCCGACTACGGCGAGGAACGGCTTGCGGCAGGACTCGCAACGTGGAAAGGGGGCGCTGTGTATGCAAAGTATGTGCTGGATGAAAAATCTGCAGCTGCTCTCCGGTTCGAAATGTACAACGATGCGTCAAACACTTCCCCCACCGGCAGCGGCGGCGGAAAACTGTCCGAAGTCACCGCAACCTACGAATACAAACCGGCCGGCGATCTGATCCTCCGCGGTGAGATCCGAAACGATATGTCCGATGTCACCTATTTCGACAGCAAAAAACCGGCGGATGCAAAATCTCAGTTGACTGCCCTCATCGGTGCGATCTTCACGTTTTGATCTTGAACTATTCTCTGAACATCATTAATCAATAGGAGTCATCATCCATGGAAACAAAAGTAATCGTAGACACCTTATGGGTGCTCATCACCGGTATGCTGGTATTCTTTATGAATCTCGGATTCGCCCTGGTGGAATCAGGATTCGCCCGTTCAAAGAACACTGTCAATATCCTTTCGAAGAACTTCATCGTCTTTGCGATCTCTTCCCTCGCCTTCTGGGCGATCGGCTGGGGACTGATGTTCGGGAACGGCAACGGCTTCATCGGTCTTGAAGGATTGTATGCCATCGGCGGTGCGGATAACAGTCCCGCCACCGGTGACGCATACAGCGGCGTGTATTCCTCCATGAGCTGGGCAACTGTCCCGCTTCTTGCAAAATTTTTCTTCCAGCTTGTCTTTGCAGGAACAGCAGCCACCATCGTCTCCGGCGCCGTTGCGGAACGGATCAAGTATCTCTCTTTCATCATCTTCTCGTTCGTGCTCGTTGCAGTGATGTATCCCATCACCGGTCACTGGATCTGGGGAGGCGGATGGCTGGCAGCGATGGGATTCTGGGATTTTGCCGGATCGACCGTTGTCCATTCTGTCGGCGGCTGGGCTGCACTTGCCGGCGTGATGGTGCTCGGACCCCGTATCGGAAAATTCAAAGATGGCAAGGTAAACCCGATCCCCGGTCATAATATGACTTCAGCCGTCACCGGTGCGCTTGTTCTCTGGCTCGGCTGGTTCGGATTCAATCCCGGAAGCACCATGGCGGCCGATCCCGGTGCGATCTCCCGCATCATCATCACCACGAACAGCGCGGGAATCGCCGGCGTGCTCACTTCCACTCTTGTTGCATGGCTGCTGCTCGGCAAACCGGACCTGAGCATGACCATCAACGGCCTGTTAGCAGGACTCGTTGCCGTCACCGCTCCCTGCGCATTCATCAGTGTGGAAAGTTCGCTGATCATCGGCGGAATCGCCGGAGTCATCGTCGTCTTTGCTGTCATCGCTTTCGATAAACTGAAACTGGACGATCCCGTCGGCGCGCTGGCGGTCCATCTCGCGAACGGCGTCTTCGGCACCATCTGTGTCGGACTCTTCGCTCAGGATCAGTTTGTACCGAACACGACCGGGAACGGTCTCTTTTTCGGGGGTGGAACCTCCCTGCTCATGTCACAGCTGACCGGTATTGTTGCCGTTGGCGCATTCACATTTATCGTCTCGTATGCGGTATGGTATGTGATCAAATTGACGCTCGGAGTACGCGTGTCGGAAAAAGAAGAATATGAAGGATTGGATATCGGAGAACATGGTATGGAAGCATATCCCGACTTCAAGAAATAATGGGTCTGTTCCGAGATTGATTTTTATTGAATGGTTCTGTAGAATGAATGGTCATTGGACCGACAGAAGAATATTTTTACCATAATTTTCAAGGAAGGTGTTATGAAAAAAATTGAAGCAATCATCCGACCGCACAAACTGGACGAAGTGCGGGAAGCGCTCCAGGAAGCCGGGTTCAGAGGATTGACCGTCACTGAAGTAAAAGGATACGGACGGCAGATGGGACACAGCGAGATCTACCGCGGTTCCGAATACACGATCAACTTCCTCCCGAAGACGAAGATCGACATCATCTGCTCGGACGCGCATCTGGACAAAGCGGTAAACATCATCCTCAAATACGCAAAGACCGGAGAGGTGGGAGACGGCAAGATCTTCGTCTCCTCCATCGAGGAAGTGATCCGCGTGAGGACCGAAGAGACCGGCGAAGCCGCAGTGTAACGCCGTGAAAACAGCCGGAATCATTATGGTTTCGGCTGTTTTCTCCGTCACACGGGAAAAATATCACTTGCGTCTAATTTCTAAACAATCTATTTTTGACTTGCCTGCACGGTGATAACAATAATCGTCATCCGCAGACGGTCAATAAACAGTAACACCGTTGATGCACTTGAAATGCCCCTGCATTCGAACTGCTGGGTTGTTATGCGCTCCTGATGCTCAGAAGAATCTTACTGAACAACAGAGGATCGGCAAACACAAAATTCCGGCCGTGACCGGAATGCAATAAAGTGGCACCATGCCGGTGGTACCCTCACCGAGAGTCCATCCGTGAGGTTTTTTTGAAACAACATAGAGGAGCACCCTATGGAAACAGGTACCGTGAAATGGTTCAACAACGCAAAAGGGTACGGATTCATCTCCCGTGAGAACGGCGAGGATGTATTCGTACACTACAAATCGGTTGTTGGCGACGGTTACAAGACGCTGAATCAGGGCGATAAGGTCCAATTCGAAGTGGAAAAAGGACCAAAGGGCCTGCAGGCGGCAAAAGTCTCCAAAGCGTAACAACGCTATTACTGTCGGACGGATCCCGGTACTCAGTGCCGGGATTTTTTATTTTAAAAATGATTTTTCCGTTCTCTTGGATTATATTTCCCCGGAACCACTTCGACACTCCACCATCATTCCACTTATCGTCTACAGGACCACTATGAAAGCACTCGTCCCTTTCCTTCTCCTTTTCCCTCTCTTCCTTTCAGCACAGACCGATTCGGCAGCCGTCCCCTTGGACTGGAAACATACTCTGGTTGCCGGATTGACCATCACGCAGGTTTCTTACACGGATTGGGCTCAGGGGGGCGAAAATGCTCTTGCCTATACATTGAGTATCGACGGGAAATCGGTGCAGGATCTGACCTCGACGAACTGGAGCAATTCCTATAAGTTCGCGTACGGACAGACACGCCTCGGTTCAAAAGGACTGCGTAAGACCGATGACAAGATCGAACTGGAAAGCGTGCTCACCTACAAACTCGGCACGCATGTCAATCCGTATGCATCCGCTACATTCAAATCGCAGTTCGACGACGGATTCAAATACGACGATGCGACGAACACGAAAGCGAAGATCTCTTCCGCGCTCGATCCGATGTACCTGACGCAGGCGGTCGGCGTCGGTTATCAGCCGTTCGCCCAGCTCAAGACCCGCCTCGGTGCTGCTCTGCGGGAAGTGTTCGACGGCAACAAATACGGATACGCCGACGACGCAAAGACCACTCCGCAGATCGAAGATTCAAAGGTCGAAGGAGGATTGGAATCGGTGACCGATGTGGAGATCAAGATCGAGGAGAATACGCTCTTCACCGCAAAACTGGAAATGTTCGCTCCGTTCAACAATATCGATGTCGTTGTCGTCCGCAGCGACAATACGATCTCCTCCAAGCTGAACAAATACATCTCCGTTGTCTTCAACGTGCAGCTGATCAACGACCGCAGCGTGACGGCAAAAACGCAGATCAAAGAAGGACTCGCGCTCGGACTCTCCTACACATTTCTATAAAAGAGTGTTCTCTTATAAACAAGAACACCTTCCAGGTCTTTAAGACCTGGAAGGTGTTCTTCGTTCCCTGGAGCCTAGCGAAGGTCCTACTTGTTCCAAAACTCTGTTTGGGAACTTACTCATTTGAAGCTCTGCTTCACACATTAGATTGATCGTATAGCGCCGATAGAAACGGAGTTTCACAAAGCAAACGTTCCCAAGCAGAGTTTGGGAACGAGATAAATGAAACTATATATAAAACCTTCCCAAAGTTTTTAAAACTCCACGCTCGCCCCGATCACCGGAAAGAACGAGAATTGATAGATCGTGTTCTTCGTCCCGTCGCTCACATATTGGTACCCGGCAACATTCGCTCTATTATAGACATTCTGCAGCGCCACCACCATCACCACATTGTATATCTTGTTCCCAAACTCTGTTTGGGAACTTACTCTTTTGAAGCTCTGCTTCACACATTAGTTTGATCGTATAGCACCAAGAGAAACGGAGTTACACAAAGCAAACATTCCCAAGCAGAGCTTGGGAATGAGATAAAAGAGGCTATATATGAAACCATGCGAAGGTTAAACGCAAAATGCTTCGAAACTTTTGCAAGGTTCTTAAAACTCCACGCTCGCTCCGATGACGGGAAAGAACGAGAACTGATAGATCGTATTCTTCGTTCCGTCGCTGAGATATTGGTAGCCGGCAACATTCGCTCTATTATAGGCATTCTGCAGCGCCACCACCATCACCACATTATATCCCTCATTGTGCCATCGGCTCAGCCATTGTACGTCCAGCCGGTGGTAATCGGGATACCGCTCTCCGTTCACCGTATTCGATTCGAACCAGTATCCTTTGGACCAGGTGATCCCCCCTTCGCGCCGCTGAATGGATGAGGTATATTCCCTCTTCGTGTACGGTCTGCCGGAGGAATACCGGAACCGCACGCTGAACTCCATATCGTCCGATAGCGGCAGAATGTAGGAAGGATACTTGATATAGAACGGCATTTCGTCCAGCGATGCGCGGACATCATGCACTACTTTTCCCCCGACCAGCGTCACCAAGAACGGGAAATCATAATCCGCCGGATATTCCCCCTGATTCACCAGTGCGAATCCGGGCAGGTTCAGACGGGGATCATCCGTCATCGTTTTGGAATAGGAGAGCGATATCGTCCCGTAAAGATCCTCCACCTGCTTCTGCTGGATGAACAATTCTATTCCGCGGGAGGTCCGCTTGCCGACACTCTCTTTTTTGTCGGACCGGAATGTGATATCCGCGGACCGGATGAACTCTTCGGTGAATGGCAGATCGTCATACGTCTTGTAATACACTTCCAGCGTCGCTTTCAATCCTTCATCCAGAATGTGCTCCACACCGATCACCGCATGGCGCGAATGGGAATTCTTCAGGGAACGGTTCTTGTCGCTGCCGGTATTGTCGCCGTACATCGGGAAGGACTGCGTCTGATAATACTCGCCGTATGCGGCGTTCAGTTTGGTCGTCATCGGCAGCAGTTCGTACGAGAGATTGAACCGCGGACTCACATTCCCTTTTTTCGAATACGTGAAGTAATCGTACCGCACGCCGACCGTCGCCGTCAATTGTTCCGACAGTGTGATCCGGTCGCTGAGATATCCTCCGAATTTATATTCCTCGCCGAATTTCAGGTCCCGTTTCACCCGGCCGTTCGTGAAGGTGGACTGCGGTATCTCGAAGATGCCGTCCCGGTTCAGATCGAAACGGAGCGTGTCGGAATTGAATGCCACATCGTTCGCGAACTTCACCGTTGTCAGCATCTGACCGCCGATCATCAGTTCGTTGTTCGGATCCAGATGATAGAGAAGATCGTACTTTGCTCCGAGCAGACGCTCCTGCGCTTTGTTGGTAAAGACAGGATTGCTGATGATCTTTTTGAATGAGAGGACCTTTCCCGTGCCGTCATAGATGCGGTCGGTGAATTCTTCCGTTACGAACACATCATAATTGTTCCCGAGCGCGTAGAGTGTGAAGAGCAAATATCCTTCCGTACCGAACAGTGTCCTCAGTGTGAGACCGGCGGCAAATTGTCTGGTCACCACATCCACATTCTCCACGCCGGTGGAATCATGCACATTCTTTTTCTGTTCATTCAGTTCGTCCGGCGTACCGTTGATGATGATCTTATCATCGCCGTAGATCCCGTTCAGGATCAGTTTCTGCGTCGGCGATAGTTCATACGTGATCTTCGTCTGCAGATCATAATACTTCGGGATCGCCGTGATCCCCAGCGCCGTAATGCCGACGATCTGGTCCAGCGTTTCTAAAAAACTTTGCCGTCCGGAAAAGATCCAAGTCCCCTTCCCGTTATCGAATCCCCCTTCCAGCACCCCTCCCGCTCCCGCAAAATGCGCCAGTCCGCTCCCCGCGATCGTCCGCTCCTTATCCCCTTCACGGAGCGAGATATCCATCACCGAAGAGAGTTTGTCGCCGTACTGCGCCGGAAATCCTCCGGTGGAGAACCGGATATCCTCGATCAGATCGACATTCACCATGTTGATCGGTCCCCCCGAATTGAATTGGTTCGGATAATGATTGGTGGTAGGGATCTCGATATTGTCCATCACCGTTAGATTCTCATCCGGTGAGCCGCCGCGGACGATCAGTTCGTTGTTCTGGTCGTTGCTGTTCGCCACGCTCGGCAGATTCTGTACGATGCGCTGCATATCCTGCGCAGAGCCTGGGGAGCGCTTCACTTCGGCGCCGTTCAATCCTATTGTAGAAACAGGAGCGATCGTCCCTTCGGTGGAGAAATAATCCGCCCGCACTTCCACCGTACCGACCTGAACAGCATCCTCATTCATCCGCAGTTTTACTTTTGTACTTCGTCCGGTGGAGACAACGACATTCGTCAATATGGCCTGCTGGTATCCTATGAGTGACGCACGCAGACTGTATTCGCCGACCGGAATGGATGGAATAGAAAAATTCCCTCCGGCATCCGAGACCGCTCCGAGCGTTGTACGCTCAACAACGAGTACGTTCACGCCGACGAGAGGCTGATTCGTTGTTCCGTCGATCAATTGACCCTGAATGGAACCGTGAAGAGGTTTTTCCTGTGACAGCAGTGAAGATGAAAGGAGAATGAAGAAGAGTATTGAGACTTGTTTCATAAATAATTTACTGATGATTTGAAAAGAACCTATTTACGATGGATATACAATGTTAGTTACAGTTGTTCAGATTGAACGTCTGTCCATCGGAATATAAGGATTCATTGTTTCATTCCATGTGATGTCGATACCATTCGATCGTATTCCGGAGAGCTTCATCCGAGTTTGTAGGATGCATTCCGAACCGCTGTGTAAATTTAGTTGAATCCATCACGAACGGTTTCTCAAATTCGTACATCATCTCAACGATCTCCTTCGCTGCGGGGACGAACAGACCGGCGAACGTCATCATCCATCTGCCGGCAGACTGTGTTTTCGGTTCTTTCCCGAGCTGCGAGAAGACCATCTCGACCATCGCTCGCTGCGATAGTGCCGGCGGACTCGGAAGATGCCAGGCTTGCCCGAATGCATCATCATGTTCGCCGAGGATCACGAGCGCTTTCCCCACGTCGCCGATATACGAAAATGTGTGCGGAAGATCGATGTTCCCCAGCAGTGACGCTGCCCTCCCTTTCAGAGCGGGAATAAATACCCTCTCTCCCATCGCCGATGCGAGAACACCCGGTCCGAAATAATCGGATGCCCGGCCGATCACCACCTGCACTTTACCGTCGCGATGCATCTGCAATGCATCGAGCGCCATCTTTGCACGCACTGTTCCTTTTCGAGTCTTCGCGAGATACGGCAGATCCTCGGTCAAGGGGGCGCCCTGCGTATCGCCGTACATGTACAGATTCTCTCCGATCACCACTGTTGCATTCACCCTCATTGCAGCGTTCAGAACACTCCTCTGCAGCGACGGAAATTGTTCGGGCCATTTGTCATACGGCGGATTGGAACACTGGTAGATCACCGATGCGCCGGCTGCCGCTTCATCAACTCCCTGCCCCTTCAAGAGATCCGCTTTCACTACTTCAACGCCATTGGGAACATCGGCTTTTCCCGAACGGTTCACCATCCGGACACTTTTCCCGCGTGCGATAAGTTCTTTCATTACTGAAATTCCGAGAGGACCGGTGCCGAAGATGACGTGTAATTGATTATTCATTGATTGCTCCATTAGTTATTGAAGGCGTGCCACGCACTTTGAAAGTGCTTGGCACGGTAAAAATGAATGTCCTCGCGGCAAGCCCGCCTCAGGCGGGCAAGCCGCGAGGTATCTTGTCATGCCAGCGTACGCTGGCATCCAGATCCTGGATTCCGGCTTTCGCCGGAATGACGCCGCTCCGAAGGAGTCCTTCGGACAAGCGGCGGGGAATTAGACCCGCAAAAAATTAAAACTCCAACTTCAACCCGAATGACGGCAGAATCTGGAATCCTTTCGGATCGATCGTGCCGGTCGTTTCGATGAACCGCTCCTCATTCACATTCAGTCTGTTATAGAGATTCAGAATGTCGAGGAACGCCACGATGGCAACATCGCCGAGCTGCTTGCGGTAATCCGCGCGGACGTTCCATGTATGGAAATCCGGAAGGCGTTCCGTGTTGTTGCCGGTGATCTCTTTGGAATAGCGCATCATCCCCGGATCGTTGAACACATTCGCATTGAGCACATACGAATCTTTCGGACGGCCGGTCGCGAATTTCCATTTGGTGGAGAAGGACCATTCACTGTTCAACTCATACCCGAAGAGGACGTTGAAGATATGCGGCTGATCGAAATCGGAATTGTATTCCGGCAGTCCGTCGTGATTGTCCCGGCGGCTGGAGGAATATGAATAATTCATCTGCCCGTACCACTTGTCCGTGAACTTCTTCACCAGACCGAAATCGATGCCGCGCGCCTGACCGGTGCCGGAATTCTTCCTCAGATCTGTCGTCCGGTCCGTTTTAACGATCAGATCGTTCAGGTCCTTGTGATAGAACTCCGCCGTGAATTTCACATCATCCGTCAGATATGTTGTGACACCGACGATATAATGAATGGACCGTTCGTTCTTGAGCTTTGCATTCCTCACATCCAGCGAGATCGTCCGAAGTTCCACCGGCTGATAATAGACTCCGGTTGCGGCACTGAGCTTTGTTTTGTCACTGATGAAGTAACTCGCGCTGAACCTGGGAGATATATAGCTCTTTTCATTGAATCCATTGTATTCATACCGCACGCTTGGGATGAACTTCAGCACTTCATTCGGGGAATAGGTGTACTCCGCGAACGCGGCGCCGGTCGATTTGGATGTGCTGAGTGTACTGTTGATGAAGGCAGGATCGAGAATGATGAACTTCTCCGCCGGGTTCGGACGGAAGTCATTCCGGTCATAGACAAAAAGTGTTTCTGCCATTATTTGTTTTGCACTGTATGAAAATGCTGTGTTATTTGCCTGAATTCCCACCGCGATCGATGAGACGGATGTCGGCGTATAGGTGAATTGAGAGCGGATACCGATCTCATCCTCGTCACTGGTGTATTTATAATAATCATCCCGGACGTGAGCATCCTCCTTTTTCGGAACAATGCCGTTGTAGGGATAGACATATGAATTGCTCCGGCGGAAATCCGCCGTATTGCCGCGGTAATACACGGCGTTCTCCAGCACGCTTGATGTCCCTGTGAGTGTTCGCCAATTCAGTCCCAAGAGAGATTTTGTATCGGATGATCTGGCAAGCTGGTTATCGTACTTCTGATCATCGATCTCGTACACATTATCGATCGTCCGCTCGAAGAATTCCGGCGAATAGATGCCGAGAATGGAGATCTTATTCCGGGAATCGAGCTCGGTCGTGGTCTTCAGCAGAACATCGGTGAAGCTCGGATATCCGAGATCCTTCTGTCCCGTCATATCAAGTATGGTCCTGAAATTCTGGTGACGTGCGGAGAACAGAAGTGATGTCTTGCCCTGAAGATACGACGGACCGTCGTAATTGAACTCCCATCCCAGCACATCGTACGTTCCGTTCATCGTGGCAGATTCTCTGTTCCCCTCTTTGATCTTCAAATCGACGAAGGATGCATTCTTTCCGCCGTAGCGTGCCGAGAATCCTCCCGCCTGAAAATTCGCCTCGTCGATCACACCGGGAGTGAAGATGCTGAACCGTCCCCCCTGCGCCTCCTGTTCCTCCGTGCCGCCGTCGAAGTGCGATACCTTGTCGAACGGAATATTATCAACGACAACGATATTATCCCTTGGACTCCCCCCGCGGACGGAGAATGCGGAGAACTCACCGCCGCTGCTCGCCACCCCCGGAAGAGTTTCGATCGCTCGGAAAATATCACCGGTTGCACCGGGTGAACGCCGTATCTCCTCCATTGAATAGTGATAGTTCGTTACCGGCGAAACATTGTCCGACGAAAAGACTGAGGCGGTCACTTCAACCGTTTCACCGCTTACGATCTGTTCGTTCAGTTCGATCTCTTTCACCATCGTTGTTTTGTTCCGTACGACCCGGACATTCGTTTCGATATGCCTCATATAGCCGATGGAGCTGTACTGAAGTTTATAAATATCCTCTTCCACATTTTTGATGATGAATGTACCGTCGATGTCCGTCGATGTACCTGTCTGTGTGCCGATGATCTGTACACTCACATTCGGGATCGGCTGCTTGCTTTCTTTGTCGATCACCACCCCGGAAATATTTCCTTTTGTTGTTGTTTCTGCTCCGATGGACGGATCACTCACACGCGCTGCAGTACTGAGTGTTGCGAAAATAAAAAAGAAGACTGCCGTCAGGATCGTGTGGCGGTGTGATGTTCTTTTTTTCATGATTCTCCTTTAAGTTGTTTGAATGGTTAATGAATGCAGTGTTGAAATGATAATCGTATTTATAATGAACAGTGTTTAGTGAGCGGGCAAAAAAAATGCTCTACTTATCCAAAAGCTCACTCATAGTAAAATCGAGGATCCCGTTGATGACATGTTCTTGTTGTTCTTTCGGAATCATTGGTGCTCGGTCCCGGATAAAAATGGAAACGACGCCGTGCATCAGCGCCCATAACGAGAAACATGCGATCTGAGGACTTTCCGCTTTTAAGTATCCCTGATCGATACAATCCTTGATGATCGTCTGAAGGACTTCGTATGTATCCTTCCCCATATTCCAATCGGACGGCGACTCAAACGCTTTCATCGGTGCACGCATGATGAACATCAGGTCATAGAGTTCCTGATTTTCCATAGCAAAATCCATATAGATCCTGCCGCATGCGCGCAGCTTCTCGGCCGGATGTTTGATGGATGTGAGCATCTGCTGACGCTTGAATAATTCCCTGAAGCCGACCTCCTGCAGTGCACAGAGGATGGCATCCTTATCCGTGAAATAGAGATAGACTGTTGCCGGACTATACTCGATCTCCTCCGCAATGCGGCGGATGGTCACATGCTCGAATCCCTCTTTTAAAAAGAGCTTACGGGCTGCGGCAAGGATCAACTCCCGCATTTCGTGCTTTTCTCTCTCTTTTCGTTCGGCTGAGCCCATGATTCTCTGATTTATGAACGTTGTTTAGTATCTGAACAAAGATATATTTTTTTTATCCTTTTGTCAATAGAAAATCTTCCGGTGAAAAAAATTTCTTTTAGCCACAAAAACACTAAAACACAAATTCTGTAAATAATAGGAACACTAAATTTTGTGAAAACTTAGTGTTTTTGTGCTTTTGTGGCAGAGTATTATATGGTTCTGTTCGTAAAGCAACTCCTAAATTTCGTATCTTATAGAATGACATCAAATTATTTTACGCTGTATCATATTGCTGCGCTGCTGAATGACCGTTTCAAATCGACTGTAATAGCACAAGTCTATTCCCAGGAAAAGAATACACTCTCTCTTCTGCTGTATTCACCTGAACCGCACACCATCACGATCTCCTGCAACGCCAGAGATAATTTCATCTTCGCAAAGAACGGTGACAACCGTTCGAGGACGAACTCCGTGGATCTTTTCCCCGAGTTGATCGACAAACATATCGATTCGGTCTATCTCAGCGCAACGGACAGGGTCATTTATCTCAAGACATCGAGCGATCAATGGATCTGTATCGAGATGTTTGCATCCAAAGCCAATGTTGTTCTCTGCGGCGGCGATGGGGTCATCACGGATGCATTCCTGAACAAGAAAGAGGAGTTTCAGCAGGTTTGTCCGCTGCAGATAGAGCCCCGCACAATCGGGATCGAACAGTGTCTCCCCTCATTAGATCAGTTCTCGGAAAAATTTCAGAGCAACGGCGATCCGGTCCGCTCCCTGAAGAGTGCTCTCCCTAAACTCGGTTCCATCCTTGCGGAGGAAGTGATCTTCCGATCCCAGATCAAAGAGCGTGCGACCGAATCGTCCGAACGGACCCGGGCGGTCTATGCGTCCGCCGAAGAGGTCATCCGCGAAGTACTCGCGATCAAAGCAGCGGAACCGCTCATCTATTTCGACGACCGGAATCCCTTTTGTCTTTCACTGATCCCGCTCCGGCATCTGTCCCGCTTGCGTATGGAATCGATCCCAGATCTGTTCGCGGGGATCCAGAAATTCATCAGCTTCGAACGTTCGTCACAGAATTTCCAGCAGAAGAAGAAGGAGATCACCGCGTGGCTGAAGAAGGAATCGGAAAAAGCGGCGAGGACGATCGTCAGCGTCGAGACTGAACTGGCGGAATCCGCCCGCGCGGAACAGTACGAGCTGTACGGAAATCTGATCATGGCCCATCTTCCGGAGCTCTCGAAAGGAGATGCCTCTGCAACGGTGACCAATCCTTTTTCGGACGGTGAGCAGGTCACGGTCCCGCTTGAAAAAACGCTCACTCCCCAGAAGAACGCCGAACGGTATTTCGAAAAGGCAAAACGCTCGAAGACGGCCAAAGAAGAATCACGCCAGCGTCTGACGGAACTGAAAGAAAGATTGACATCGGTCAATGATTTATTAGAAAAGTCTAACCATATTACGGACAGTATCTCTCTGAAAAATTTCATACACTCATTCGGCGGTATGGTCAAAGAACTCGGATATATGACGGAAAAAGAACAGGAAGAACTGCCGCCGTTCAAGATCTTCACTGTGGAGGGCGGTTTTACGGTCTACGCCGGTAAGAACAGCGTTAACAACGACTTACTGACATTTCGCTTCGCAAAACCGAATGATCTCTGGTTCCATGCCCGCGGTTCCAGCGGTTCGCATGTCGTGCTGAAGATCGGAACCGGACACGGCACGCCGACGAAAAAAGCTGTCGAACAGGCTGCTTCCATTGCTGCCTATTACAGCAAAATGAAGAATGCCAAGCATGTGCCGGTAGCGATGACGGAACGGAAGTTCATCCATAAACCGAAGGGGGCTCCGGCCGGCACTGTTGCGCTTGATAAGGAAAAAGTTATATTTGTTCAGCCGGTATTACCCGCACAAGAGTGATTTTTTATGGCAATTAAGATCCTTGTCGTTGATGACGACAACTACATCCGCTCCTTCCTCCAAAAGCGCTTGACGGCGCTTGGATATGAGGTCCATCTTGCTGAGAATGGCGAACATGGACTCCAGGTCGCCGAAGCAGAACGGCCGCATTTGATCATCTCCGACTGGATGATGCCGAAGATGGACGGCACGGAATTCTGCCGTCATATCAAGAATCATCCCGACCTGAAATACGCATACTTCATCCTGCTCACCGCCCGCGACTCCGCCGAAGATAAGATCGAAGGAATGGAACAGGGAGCGGATGATTTTATGACCAAACCGTTCAACGACAAGGAACTGGTCGCCCGTGTGAACGTCGGTCTGCGCATCACCGCACTGCAGCAGGAACTCTCCAAATTCCAGCATCAAAAAGCGGTCACTGAACTCGCCATCACCGTCGGACATGAGATCAACAATCCTCTCGGCATCATCATGCTCACCCTGCAGGTGATGAAGAAGAAGATCGGCACTCCGCGCGAAGGGGAACTGAAACAGGATATCGAGACGATGATGGCCAACGGCCACCGTCTGGCGGATATCGTCAAGAAACTCTCGTCGCTCGAGGACCCGCAGTTCAAGCCGTATCTGAAGAACTCCGAGACGCACATGCTCGATCTGACCGGCAAACCGTAACATTTTTTTTCGCACTTCCGGTTTTCAATTCATCCGTTTCAATCGTATCTTGGTACCATCACCAATATTTCGGAACGGATGAACCTCCGCCATTTTCTTCTCTTGCTTCTGCTTCTTTCCGGAACGCTCCGTTCTCAGGAGAGATTGTATTTCTATCACGGAAAGAATTTCGGCTCCGAGTCCCTCATCAACCCCGGCTCGCTCATCATCAATTCAGGATTGGACATCCTCCAGTCCGCCACGCACTCCCGTCAGCTCTCCACCATCAAATTCGGCATCGGCGCACGGAATGTCTGGAAGAATCTCGCCGATCCGTTCACTCAGATCGACAAGTTCGGCTGGAACAGATTCATCGGGCAGGAGGTCTTCCCCACCAGTCTCTCGCTGGAAAAGGCTCAGTGGTTCCCCAATTACACGCTCCACTTGATAGGAGGCGGAGTCGATACACGGATGATGATGGAGTGGTACGCGTATCATGACGTTCCGCTCCCATCACTCTTTGCCGGACTGACCGTTGCGGCGTACCACATCATCAACGAAGCAGTGGAGAACGACATCTTCATCGGACCGAATGTCGATCCGATCGCGGATATCTATCTGTTCGATCTCGGCGGAGCGCTTCTCTTTTCCTCCGATGCCGTTGCGGAATTCTTCAGCACAACGCTCAACACCACCACCTGGTCCGGTCAGCCGGCATGGAATCCGGAATTCAATACGCTGGAGAATCACGGTCAGTACTATGTGATGCGCTACCCTCTTTCGTTCGCGCCGGGGACAAGTCTCTTCTATCATTTCGGGGACAATGGATTGTTCGGACTCTCCTTCCTGCAGAAGAACAAAGAGAGCATCACCGTTGCCGTCGGCGCAACGCAGAAACAGCTCCGCACGGTGGATGTGACGAACGGTGCACGGACGGTGACCGTTGAACTTGGATGGATGGCCGGAGTCTATTATGACCGCGATAACTCGCTGCTGTTTTCCGCAATGGCTTCCAACAGGATCAATGAACGGCTCCGCCTGAATCTGTATCCAGGCGTGGTCGATCTGTGGGGATTCTCACCCGGCTTCTTTGCGGCGGTGGGGAGCCGAAACCAGTTCATCGCCGGAATTTCCGTGCGGTATTCGCCGATTGGATTAGCATATCGGAATAAATTGTGATAAGTTTATTCTCACACGCAGGTATTTTTTACTTTAATTGCCACAGATTTCACAGTTAAATAATCGAACCTAAAACAGATGGAGAATCTGTCACTTTGTGTGTCCAAAATTGAAGGCAATTGGTAACGGAACAAGTCAAAGCGTCTGAAATTAATAGAATATTTTTGTTATCCAAAAAAAGGCTTCTCATAGAAATGTACTGTGTTAGAAAGTGGGTGGGAGCGAAATTTAGGAGGACTGAGCGAATGGGAAAGCGATGAATGACGGGACTTTTGATGGCGCGCAGCGCCATCAACGGGGATGCCCGCCATAGGCGGGCAAGAGCGAACGGGATTCATCGCGCGCGTTAAATTTCGCAAGGGGTTCTTTTGCTTCTTTTCTTGCCCCGACAAGAAAAGAAGAGAATGCATTTTGGGCAAGTATGAAGCTGTCACATCTTTAACAAAAACAAAGAAGGGTTTCTTTTTGCCATCGAATAACTAAACAATAAAATTATGACCGACCTAAAGAATAAAATAGTCTTCATCACCGGCGCATCATCAGGCATCGGCAAAGCTGCCGCCGTACAATTCGCAAAGCTCGGAGCGAACATTCTGATCTGCGCGCGCCGCAAAGAAAAAATAACCGCGATTGCAAATGAACTGGGGTCTACGTACGGGGTGAAGACCCATTCATTCGTTTTGGATGTCCGTGATCAGAAAGCGGTCGAAAAAAGACTGAATGAACTTCCCGAAGAATGGAGATCGATCTCCGTCCTGGTAAACAACGCCGGATTGTCCCGCGGTTTGGATAATCTCCAGGAAGCGAAGATCGAGGATTGGGATGAGATGATCGATACCAATGTGAAGGGACTCCTTTATATCACCCGCGCTGTTCTTCCGGGAATGATCGAGCGGAACGCAGGACACGTGATCAATATCGGCTCCGTTGCCGGTCACTGGACCTATCCGAAGGGAAATGTGTACGCAGCAACAAAATTTGCGGTGAATGCACTTTCCCAGGGATTGAAAATGGATCTGCTCGGGACCCCGATCCGCGTCACCTCCATCGATCCCGGACTGGTGGAGACGGAGTTCAGTATTGTCCGCTTCCGCGGAGACAGCGAACGGGCGAAGAAAGTGTACGAAGGACTCTCCCCCCTCACGCCGGATGATATCGCCGAGTCGATCGTATGGGCGGCAACCCGTCCGGCTCACGTGAACGTGAACAATATCGTCCTGATGACCACCGATCAATCCGCGCCGACGATGGTGCACCGGAAGAGCAGTTGAGAATGAAGAATGGAGAATGAAGAATGGAGAATGGAGAATTATTTACACTGCCGGCGGAAATAAAAACCAAAACAGAAAAGCAGGGTTGATGTGATACGCACGGTAATGATCCTGAAAATTCATAACTCATCATGCAGGAATTAAATGAAACTACTCGCCATGCTTTCCATCATCACCATGCTCTCCGTTGCACAACGGAAACAGGTTCCGGTGATCACTCTTGATAATATCGCCGAACAGTACGTCCGGCTGGTGCTGGACATCGGTCTGCACGATCCGGATTATGTGGATGCGTATTACGGACCGAAAGAGTGGCAGGAAGCTTCCAAACAGCTCAAACCGCAGCTGACGGCGCTCCGCGACCGCACCGATGCCATCATCACCCGCCTGAAGCGCGTCCGGGTTCCGAGAAAGAATTCCGAGCTGGCGCTGCGGAAGACCTATCTGCAGAAACAATTGGCGGCGGCTTCGGCGAAGATCAACATGCTGATGGGGACAGCGTATTCCTTCGACGAAGAGGCGAAACGACTCTATGATGCCGTCCCGCCGAAATTTTCCGAAAAATATTTTCAGGGGATCCTGAAAGAGCTCGATAAGAAACTGCCGGCCGGCTCCGGATCTGTCCAGGAACGGTATCAGCAGTTCAGGAATCAGTTCGTCATTCCGAAAGAAAAATTAGATACGGTCTTCACCGCGGCCATCAACGAATGCCGTGCGCGGACAAAAAAATATATCGATCTCCCCCGGGGAGAGAGTTTTGTGGTGGAATATGTCACGGACAAATCGTGGAGCGGTTACAATTGGTATAAAGGGAATTCACACAGTCTCATCCAGGTGAACACCGATCTGCCGATCTTCATCGACCGCGCGGTGGACCTCGCCGCACATGAAGGATATCCGGGTCATCATGTCTACAACGTTCTTCTTGAAACAGAACTGCTCAACAAAAAAGGATGGCAGGAATTCTGCATCTATCCTCTTTTCAGTCCTCAATCCCTCATCGCGGAAGGTTCGGCCAACTACGGCATCGATGTCGTGCTTCCCCGTACCGAACGGATCAGGTTTGAAAAGGAAGTCCTCTTTCCTCTGGCCGGACTCGACCCGGCGCGTGTCGAACAGTATTACGAAGTGCAATCCCTCTTCGGGAAATTGGCATACGCCGGCAATGAAGCGGCGCGCGGTTATCTGGACGGCGTGTTCACGAAAGATCAGGCTCTCCGCTGGCTGACCACGTACGCGATGTTCGATTCGGCGCGCGCGGAACAGCGCATCAAATTCATTGTGAAATACCGCAGTTACGTGATCAATTACAATCTCGGTCAGGATCTGGTCCGCTCATATGTAACAAAGCAGAGCGGAAAGGACCCTTCCGAAAAGAAACGGTGGAGCGTCTTTGAGGCGCTCCTCTCTTCTCCCCGCATGCCGAGCGGGCTCAAATAACGTCGGCGCACATACCGGAGCATCTATGAAAGTCATCCTTTCTTTTCTCATCCTGTTCATTTCATTTCTTTCAGAAGCAAAGGATCGGACTGTCCCATCTGCGGCACGACGGTCATACGACCGTTTATCTGCTCAATTCCTTCCATTGTCAGCGGATCCAATCGGCGTTTCTCCCATAGAGAATGTGGCCCTTCGGCGTGATGCCGCCATCTTTACCCTGTTGACCGGCAAGATCTACCGGCTGCCGAAGATCAACGATTCCGTGCATGCATTGTTATTTCTTGGTAAAGGAACTGTGACGATCACGCCTTCGACGGAAATAGAGAAGAAGCAGTTGGAACGATTCTATGAAGACGGACTGTTTCCGCTTGAGATCAAGTCACTCTATCTCCTTTTCACCGATTCCACATATCAGGAAATTTCCCGGCGGTGCGTCTTTTCCGACATGCCGCCGTCATCTGAGGTTCTCTCTGCGGTCAAACAATCAATGAAAGTTGTAACATACAAGGAAAATGATGAGATCGATCATGACCTCCTTCGTCCTTTCCTTTTTAACGACTCTCCAGAAATGTTCTATTCCTTATTCGCTTCGTCCGGCGACAAAGCCTATTTTTTTGAGATCGATCCGTTCGATGAAGAAGAAGTATCATTTGGAACGATCAACAGCACCAGGATCGCATTCTCCGCGGGAGGTGCCCGTGAAACGATCCTGCAGTTCCATCGGCAGCATGAATACAGCCGGGGACCAACTGTTGTCAATGACCCGAAACCGGAGATCGACATCACTGCGTACACTCTCGACAATCGGATCGCATCCGATCTGCAGATGACAACCAGAGCACAGATCTCCTTCACCGCCGAACATGAGGGACGAAAATGGATCATGATGAGTCTGTACCATAGGATCGTCATCGATTCGATCACACTGCCTGATGGACGAAAGTGCGATTTTGTGCGGAACAATGAATCGGGCATTTTTTGGCTGTATGACAGCGGCGGATTCTCAAAAGGAAAATCGTACACGATCACCTGTCACACACATGGTGAGGTGATCGAAAAAGATGAGGGGTGGTATTCTCTTCGATCTTCCATCGGATGGTATCCTCGATCGGTGACGGGACTTGATAAAGCCACATTCGATCTTCGATTCACTTTCCCCTCACGGTATCAGCTGGCGAGCATCGGAAAAAAGATCTCTTCTGCAACGGAAGGAGACAACACGATTTCCGAATGGAAACTCGCCGTTCCGGGAAGGAATGCCTCGTTCATCATCGGCGTCTTCAAGGAATATTCGGTCACGCCGGACAGTATTCCTCCGGTGACCGTCCTGGTCTCTGCTGCACACGATGCAGAAGTGAGAAATTATCTCGCAGTCCGGGGATTGATGTCCGGAAAAAATATGGATCAGCAGGTTGCCGGTGATATCGAGAACAGCATCAAGTTTTTTCAACATGTCTACGGCCCCTCTTCCGTTGATCAATTCTATGCTGCCGAGATTCCCGGAAATCACGGCGAGGCGTTTCCGGGACTTGTCCATCTTTCATGGATCACATTTCAAAACACCGGAACGGACGGATCGCAGCAGACCTTCCGCGCACACGAAGTAGCGCATCAATGGTGGGCGGCCGGCGTCGATTTCAGCACATATCACGACCAGTGGATCAGCGAAGGATTCGCCACGTACTCCGGCCTCTGGTACATGCAGATGGTCATCCGGGACAACGAGAAATTCTTCGACCAGATCCGTGAATATAAAGAGCTGATTCTGACGAACAGAAAGTATCTTTTCGGCAGCGGACAGGAAGCCGGACCGATCTGGCTCGGGTACCGCACCAGTTCCAGCACGACCGCGGGAGATTACAATCTGATCATTTACCGGAAAGGGGCTTGGGTTCTTCACATGCTTCGTAATATGGGACTTGAGTTGAAGACGATGAAAGAGGATATCTTTCAGAATCTGATGAAAGATTTTTATCAGACCTATAAAGGACGAAGTGCCACAACGGACGATTTCCGGAAAATGACCGAGAAACACTTCAAGATCCCGATGGATTGGTTCTTCAAACAATGGGTCTATAATACGGAGGTGCCGACGTATAATATCCTCTACAAACTGGAAGAACTGGAGAATGGAAAATTCAAAGTAAAGTGTACAGTCAAACAGACAAATGTTCCGGACGATTTTCAGATGTATGTCCCTTTCCTCATCGATTTCGGAGAGAAACGCTTCGCACGTCTTCGCTACCTGATCAAAGGACCGGTAACGGAATTCGAATTCCCCGTCCTGCCTCTGAAACCGGAAGGGATCAAGTTCAATGATCTTGAATCCGTTCTCTGCGAGATCGATGATGAGGATTGGGATTGAGTATTCCCTCAATAGCACACGTTTGACTGAAGCTCTACCTGCACTTCGAGTCGCAGACTGCAGGAGGGCAGGCAGGAATCGGGCGGATCGTCACAGATCGGTATTCACCTTCACCTTCCCAAGTTTCGCTTGAGAAGTTGAAGGAATTACAGACAATGAACTCTGCTTTCCTTCGATATAATATTTCTTCCCTCAAGTTCCATATTGCTTACCGGACTTTTCACAAGTATTTTTGTTCTATCATTACCCTGGGTGACACAGATCGATGTTCTTTGATCGACATTAACTGTGCCATCTGCGGCGAAAAAACAATTCTCCATTGAGAGGTTCCTATGCCTCAACCCAAGACCACCTTCGCCCGCGTTCACTTCTGACGTGATCCCTTTCCGTTCATTCTGCGGAGAAGTTCTCTGCAGAACGCATCGTCCATTTTAAAAAGGAATCCGCCGTGAATAACAGAACACTCCACCCCGAAAGCCTCATGATGTCCTACGGATACAATCCCGAATGGTCCGAAGGGGCGATCAAATGTCCGATCTTTCAAACATCCACCTTTGTCTTCAAGACCGCCGAAGAGGGAAAAGCGTTCTTCGAAGTAGCATATGGAAAACGGGATCAGCGTCCGAATGAGAAGATGGGACTCATTTACAGCCGCATCAATAACCCCGACCTCGAAATTCTGGAGAACCGTCTGACGCTCTGGGATGAAGCGGAGGACTGCGCCGTCTTCGAGAGCGGCATGTCCGCCATCTCCACTGTGCTGCTGGAATTCCTGAAACCGGGCGATACCATTCTCTACAGCTCGCCGCTGTACGGAGGAACGGAACATTTTCTGCAGCATGTACTGACACAGTTCGGCATCAACATCATCCGCTTCAAGGCGGGACAATCCCGCGAAAAGATCATCGACATCGTCAATCAAAGCGGACACGCCGAATCGTTGAAGATGATCTATATTGAAACTCCGGCGAATCCCACCAACGATCTGATCGACATCGCCTGCTGCGAGGATATCGCACAGTATTATTCCACCGAGGCAAAGACGGTCCTGCTGACCGTGGACAATACGTACTTCGGTCCTCTCTGGCAGCATCCGCTGAAACACGGCGCCGATATCGTCCTCTACTCCGCCACCAAATACATCGGCGGACACAGCGACGTGATCGCCGGCGCGGTGCTCGGTTCTTCCGCCGTCATCAAACGGATCAAAACACTGCGGACATTCCTCGGCAACATGGCGGGACCGTGGACCGGCTGGCTGCTGTTGCGAAGTCTGGAAACACTGAAAGTGAGAATGGAATCGCAGGCGCGCAACGCGAAGCATGTGGCGGAATTCTTACAGCACCATCCGAAGATCGAACGGGTGAATTATCTTGGTTTTCTCGACGAGAAAAATCCGGTACAGTACAAGCTCTTCAAAAAACAATGCCTCTCGCCCGGCGCTATGCTCTCATTCGATATCGTCGGCGGCGAGAAGGAAGCATTCATGTTCCTGAACAATCTGAAACTGATCAAACTTGCCGTCAGTCTCGGCAGCACGGAGAGTCTCGCCGAACATCCCGCGACGATGACGCATGTGGATATCGACGAAGCGGAGAAACTGGATCTGCACATTACCGGACAGCTTATTCGTCTTTCCGTCGGCGTGGAACATTACGACGATCTGATCGCGGATATCGAACAAGCGCTGGAGTGCGTGAAAGTGGAAGAACTTGAATTGGCGTGATGCAGTAACAAAAGCTCTCCACGAATAACACGAATGATCACTAATATGTAGGGATACTGATCCTCACAAAAATGAACTGATCTCGCAGAAAACATTATTATTACAAACAAATTGCAAGCCGTCACCCTGAATGACCAGCCCGCGATCTCTATGATGGGAGTTTCAGGGTGACGGTCCTGTCCGCACCGCTATTGAATAAAGAACTCGGCTCTCATCCAACATCCTGAAACTTGCATCTTGAATCCTCAATCCTGAAACCTGCATCCTGTATCCAGCATCCTATCATTTTTCCTAAGAAAAATTCCCTGTCAATTTTTCGGTTGTCACCGTGGTGCCGGATGCGCTATATTGTTCATAAAAAAACACCATGAGACTGACGTCGAACACCATGTATCAAGCCCTGTTGAAAAAGGACAGTTCCTTCGAGGGGACATTCTACGCCGCCATCAAAACGACCGGAATTTTCTGCCGTCCTACCTGCACCGCGCGGAAGCCGAAACGGGAAAATGTGGAATATTTTACCACGCAGAAGGATGCGATCCTTCACGGTTACCGTCCCTGTAAGGTCTGTTCGCCGATGACCGTCCCCGGAGATGCACCTGCGGAGATCAAAAAGATCCTTTCCCGTATCACGGATGATCCGCTCGCAAAATTGAAGGACGGCGATCTCCGCTCCATGAACATCGAACCGAACCGCGTCCGCCGGTGGTTCAAGAAAAATCACGGCATCACTTTTCAGGGATATCAGCGGATGATGCGGATCAACAGCGCGTTCAAAAAACTTTCCGGCGGCGAGACCATCACCTCGGCCGCATTCGACAGCGGATACGGATCATTGAGCGGATTCAGCGATGCATTCCGCTCGCTGATCGGAACGGCTCCCTCCTCACATGCAGCAACAACGATCATCACTATCACCCGCTTCACCACTCCGCTCGGACCGATGTTCGCCTGCGCGACGGACGATGGGATCTGTCTGCTGGAATACACCGACCGGAGAATGCTGGAAAGAGAATTACGCGACATCCGCAAACGGCTGAACGGACAGATCCTGTTCGGTATGAACAGACATTTGGAGAAACTGCAGATCGAGCTGAAGGAATATTTTGACGGGAAACGGAAGAAGTTCTCGGTTCCGCTCGTTACTCCCGGAACGGATTTCCAGAATGAGGCGTGGAAGCAGCTGCACACGATCCCCTACGGCGAGACTGTCTCATATAAGGAACAGGCGAAGCGGGTGAAGAATGCGAAAGCGGTCCGCGCCGTTGCCAACGCGAACGGCTGCAACAGGATCTCCATCGTCATTCCATGTCATAGAGTGATCGGCAACGACGGAACTTTGACCGGTTACGGAGGAGGATTGTGGAGGAAGAAGTGGCTGCTGGATTTTGAGAAAGAGCATTCGTAAGTCAATGCCACAGATTACACAGATTATTGAAATATTGTTTTCATCTGTGCAATCTGTGGCAAAATATATTATTTCAACGGCTGATTACCGATCCCTTTCTTCTTCATCAGCGTCTCGATCTCATTGATCTCGCGCGGAGCAGCGATGGAGAGATTCTCGTTCCCGGTGTCGGTCACGAGGATCACATCTTCGATACGGATCCCGATATTGAAATACTTTGCATCCACTCCCTCGCTCTTTTCCGGAATATAGATCCCCGGTTCCACAGTATAGAGCATCCCTGCTGCAAGGGTGGACTGGCCGACATCATGCACATTCAGTCCCACCGGATGACCGAGACCGTGATTATAGAATTTCTTGAATCCCATTCCTTCCTTCTGTTTGATGATGCCGAGTGCGAACAATCCTTCGGCGATCACCGAATCCGCCGCCGCTGAGACCTCGCTCCATAATATGCCCGGCTTCATCTTTGCGATCGCCGCCTTCTGTGAGTTCAGGACGATCTGATAGATCTCTCTCTGTTCCTTGGTGAACTTTCCGTTCGCCGGATATGAACGTGTGACATCGCTGGAGTAACCGCGGTATTCCGCAGCGCAGTCCGACAGGACGATATCGCCGTTGTTGATCTTTTTCCGGTTGGTATTGTAATGCAGGATCACAGAATTTTCCGCTGCTCCGTTGATGCAGGGGTATCCGTAGAACTCCGATCCCTGCCGCTGGAACGCATACTCATACAGCGCCTGCACTTCGTACTCATACATACCCGGTTCCACCGAAGCCATCGCCTGCTGATGCGCTACCGCGCTGATCTCGGATGCTTTCCGCAGCATCTCGATCTCCTGTTTGGATTTGATGATGCGCATCGTATGCACCATCGCATTCGGATCGCGGAGCTCCACTTTGGAATTGAACCGTTTTGTATTGTCGATATACGACGATACCGGCGCCAGCAGTTCTTTCAATCCCCCCGAAACATCGGATGTGATGGACTGGACGTACAGATATTTGATCCCCGAAAACAACGTCTGCTGGAACACCTGCTTGAATTTATCGTTGTTCACCGCCAGCTGCACGCCGATCAGTTTCATCCCTCCTTCGGTCCCGTAACGTCTGCCGGTCCACGCTTCGGCAAGAGGATTCTTGGACTGTACGAACAGGATCTCCTTCGCCGTGACCGTTGTGGAATCATTCACTTTCACCCGGATTCCTTTGGGGGAAAGGATGAGCATCGAATTCGGTTCCGTAAATCCCGTCAGATAATAGAAATTGTCCCCTTGACGGTAAAGATAATCCACATCACCGTTGCGCATCCGCTCCGGCGCGGAATAGAAGACTGCCGCTGCATCCGGTCCGATCATGTTCATCACCGAGTCACGGCGCACTTTATATTCCGCCGGCGAAATGATTTCGGTATCATACTGGATGTATTTCAATACATCGTTCTCCTGCGGGATCACGAGCGAAACGATGGTCAACAGCGAAAGCACGAACAGTTTCATGGATTCTCCTTTTTTGAATGGAGCAATATACAACGAAAAATCAGCATCGGGTATATGCACAACAATAATATGGACAATCGTCAAGAAATGAGGATGGATATTGATTCACGGAGGCGGAATTGATACTTTGAACGGCATTTCAGGAGGAATACTATGCTTTGGTTTAGGATCGGTTCTATCGCATTGATCATCACCTGCTTCCTTCATCTGATCGGACATTTCGGCGGGATATCCCCCGGAAACGAAACGGAGAAGCAGATGCTCGATCTGATGAACACCTATACACTTCAGCCGCTCAACATCACGATGATGGATCTGTTCAACGGATTCAGTCTGTTCTACGCTCTCTTCTTTTTGATGGCGGGGGAACTGAATCTCTGGCTGGCGCGCGCCTTGAAGGGGAATCCGTCGGAATTGAAGAAGGTCGCCGTCGTAAACATCATCGGACTGGGGATCGGGACCGTCGTCTCGGTGATCTATTTCTTTTCCGCGCCGATCATCTGCATCTCCGTAGCGCTCGCCTGCTTCATGATCGCATTTGTCATGCTGCTCCGCGAAGAACGCACAGCATCCGCTACTTGAGCAGCACCATCCGTTTTGTCTGCACATTTCCGCCGGAACGGAGCACACACAGATATGTTCCCGCAGCAAGATGCTGTGCATCGAAATTCACACGGTATGTTCCGGCACTCAGGATCTCGCGCACAGGAGATGCTATCGTTTTCCCGAGCAGATCGTACACCGTCAAAGTAATGAACTGCGGTTCCCCTTCGCCTACCGAAAATGAAATCGTCGTCGATGGATTGAACGGATTGGGATAATTCTGCAGGAGTTCGAAACGGAACGGCACTGCACCTTCGCTCCGGACGATCGTCATGCCGGTTGAATCAATGGCGGCGCGGATCCTCCGCTTCATCTCAAGATAGGTCGGCATCACCGCATCCAATTCGCTGAACACCGAGAGCACGCCGGCCAGATTCCTTTTCCTGTCGATCCAGGGACTGAATCCGAACCTCCCCTGCGATGACGATTCCACTGCGTTCCCCAGCGAATCGACCGCCTCTCGCCAATTTCCGATGCCGTATCGTGTCTGCGCATTCACTCCGAGATGGGTGTAGAACATATATGGACTGTAATAGATCACCGCATTGTTCGTCTGATCTTTCAGCATCTCATTCACCGCTGCCGCGGAAAGGATCTGTTTTCCATCCAGCACTCCCTGGTTCAGCAGCATCTTCAGATACTGGAGATATTCCAATGCAGAGGATTGGATGCTTCCGGAGAGGCGCGGATTGTCGGTTGCACCGAGTCCGTCATAATTTGTTTTCGTCATTCCGAGCGGCCGGGTAATGGTGCGTGCAAAGAGCGTATCGAAGATCAGTCCGCTCGGCAGATCGATGCCGCTGACGATCTCCGCGATCCTTCCCGCCGCCTGCATCCCGAATCCGCCGTAATACATCCCGTTCCCCGGCTGGAAGAAGAGCGGCACTCGCGCGATCTCCTGCACGCTCGAATCGAGGGTGATATTCTTCTTGGAGAGGATCGTGTCGTTTTCGCCGTCACCGCCAAGGCCGCTGGTGTGGGAGAAGAGCTGGCGGACCGTCATCCGCGGTTTGAACCCGGTGAAGTACGGAATGAACTTTCCGGCGGAATCATTCAGCGATAATTTCCCCTGATCGACCAGTGCCATGATCACCCCTGCGGAAAGCCATTTCGATGCGGAGGCGATCGGCACTACCTTGTCGGATGAATAGGTCTTTCCCGGAGCAGCATAGGACTTATCATATATGATCTTCCCGTCCTTATAGATCACAAGGGAATACCCGCCGCCGAATCCGGAGACAGCTGACACTGAATCCTTCATCAGCTGATCGACGGCGGAAAGATCATACTGCGGAATGATCTGCGAATAGAGAATGGCGCTGCAGAATGGAATGAGAAGAAAAATTTTTTTCATAGATGCTTGGGAATGAAATAGAATTTAGCTGAAGCATTACTTCATCACGATCAGTTTATTGTACCGCATCTCGGTCCCGGTCGACAGCGAATAGAAATACATTCCGCTGGAGAGGGATTGTGCATTCCATTCGACGGTGTACTGCCCGGATGCGAGATGATCATCCACCACTGTTGCGATGGAGCGTCCCGCACTGTCGAAGATCTTCACTGTTACCGGACCATCCTTCGGTACGGTGAACGAGATATTCGTTCTTGGATTGAACCGAATCGGATAGTTCTGCAGCAGACCGATCGGCAGCGGCGATGAGGATTCCGCTTTCTTTATCTTGGTTGTCTTCGTCGGAGAGACGATCAGGATGCACCGGGTGAGATCGTCCGAACTGATGTAGAGATTCCCCCGCGCATCGGTCTCCACACCGACCGGTCTTCCCCAGGCGGACTTGCCGACGGAATCGGTGAGAAATCCACGGACAAAATCCGCCGCATAATTTGCCGTGGTATCCTGCGCATTATCAAAGTCAAGATACACGATCTTGAATCCCGTCGCATACGTTCTGTTCCACGAACCGCGGTATGCGGTGAACGCGCCGTTCCGGAATTTCACGGGGAATGAACTGTTGGAGAATTCGATCGCCATCGGTGCGCTGTGTGCCTGAACCAGTGCGGCCGGCTGTACCATCGAACGGACCTTCGCACTATCCGCCGTTGTGAGCGGGAGCAGTGCCTGATAACTGCTGTTGGCATTGAAATTCACCCACACGCCGTGCGCATACGCGTACGGATAGCCGTAGAATCCGCCATCCTTCACCACGTCGATCCACTCCGGCGGGATATCGTCACCCTGCCAGTCGAAGCCGTTGTTGTTCGCCCACAACCGACCGTTGTGCAGCGTCATTCCGACGGCATTCCTGCATCCTGTTGCATAGACACGCCTTCCGGTCCCGTCATCATTCCATTCCTCGATGATCGCGCGGCTCTCCTCCCGGCAGGTGTTGCAGAGCGAACCGATGGAGAGATACATCTTCTTTTTTGCCGCATCGAACACGATCGTGCGCGTGTCATGCCCTCCGCCTCCCTGCTGTCCGCCGGTGACCATGGTGATGAATGTTGATTTTGTTTCGTAGAAACCGTCGCCGTTCAGATCGGTGCACTTCGTTACCTTCGTCTCTTCGGCGACATAGAGCGCGCCGTTGTAGAATTTCATGTCGTGCGATTTCGAGAATCCGGATGCAACCACACGCGCCGTGTCCGCAACGCCGTCATGATCCAGATCGGGCATTGCAATGATCGTTCCGGCATTCTTATCCGCTACATGCAGCACGCTGTCCGGACTCCACGCAAAGAATCTCGGTTTGGAAAGTCCGCCGGTGTGAAACACCGAGACGGTATATCCATCGGGAACAGCCAAAGGAAGCTGCTCCGAGATCTTCCCTTTGTATTTTGCCGGGACGGACACCATCGTATTCTTCAATCCCAGATCGACGGTCGGCGTCATTTTGACCGAATTGGGAAGCGGCTGCGATGTACAAGCAGCTACGATCAGCAGCGACAGGAAAAAGATATTCTTCATCGGGTCAATCCTTAGTGATATGTTGATAGTTGTAGTATGGCTTCACCAACACCGTATCGCTGATCAATTGATGATAGACCGGGTCCTGCACGATGTCGGTCAGCGAGATATCAGCTCCATTGATCTTCGCCATACGCTGTACCAGCCTGACACCGTGGCTGTAATCGGCATAGGTCTCACCATGGCCGTTGTAGGCGGGCTGAATTGGAATTCCGTTCAATCGATGCCATCCGTAGATCACCACCGGTTTCGGACAATTCTTTTTCAGCTGGGAATAGATCCTCTGATCGATCACAATATCCTTCTTCGTCCCCGAGACCAGGGAACCGAGCGTGAACGGGATCAATGCCGGACGCCGCAATGTCTGCACGGAATCATTGTGCTGATAGAATCTCTGCACCGTCACCATCTCCGCATCGGGCGGGATCGGCTGAGGGGGAAGTTTCACGGCGGCCGCGGCATAGATCTGATCGACCATCACTGCGGTCGGCAGCATGCAGTTCGTACGATCGGCGATTCTCTGTGCGAGGATCGGCGTCATCGGCATCAAAACATGATCGGTGTCGTGTCCAACGGAAAGATAATCGGGTGTGACGAAGTATTCCAGAGTGTATTCCGTACCGTTGATCTGTTTCTTTACCGTTATCGGCCGCAGCTGCCGCAAAAAATCCGGAATATTTCCCTGCGTAATAATTTTAAAGAGCAAATCCTCGCGCTCGCTCCGCGGCAGCGGAACGAGTTCCGCATAGAGCTGACTTCCGGTCAATGCTGAAACCGGACGGGAAGGCACGTGCAGCGTCTGCGCGTGTACCGCCATAAAGATGAACATGACTACTGCTGATCGGATCATGCAGTAAAATAGAAAAGGGCAAGCAGAAATGCTTGCCCTTGTTAGACTCTTCATGTAAAAATCACACTTGCCAAGTCTTCAAGACTTGGCAAGTGTTTATACCATTAAGCCGTAAACCGAAATGCTTCTTTACCCTATCATGAATTGACGGAACTGAAATTACGGTTTCGGTTGACCGTCCCGCATATTGACCTTGAATTTGCGTCCGTTGATGTTCAGCGAACCTTCGCCGCCGCCGATAGTCACCGTAAAGTCACGGTTGATGGAGCGTTCTTTGTATGCATCTCCGCGCTGGAATGTGATCGCTGCTGTATAGTTGCCGCTGATGGTGCCGCTGACGGCATTGTGGAAATTATCCCGCCATGCGCCGGCGATCAGCGGACGGTAGCGGGGAGCTTTTACATTCACGCTGGTGAGCGTCAATGTTCCGGTGTGCGTCCGAAGCATCAGATTCGTCTTGATCGTATCGGTGGCGGAACGGACATAGTTGCTGTCCAGAGTGATCGTCACCGTATCCTTGTTCAGATTGGATGATGTCCACGCGCCCTTCAGCTGAGTAAGTGTGTGCGAAACACGTAGATTCTTCATCACACCCGTACCGCTGACGATGCGGAACTTCAACGTCGTCGCCGTATCGCCGGAAGTGACGAAATGTTTCTGAGGAGTACCGTTCTTCTGATACTGATACCGGTACTCGCGGGTGATGGAACGCGTTACGCGCATATTCTCCATCGTCCGGCTGACCGAAACGGACCACCATCCTGTGGTGGAATCGTACGTGGGAACTCCTGCGGTCACCTGGTCCTCGCCATCCATCACCGGTGCGGCGGAACCCATGGCTCCCCCTCCTCCGGCGATCATCACATCGGCAAAGCTTTCAGTGGCCCCGCCGCTCTCGTCACCGACGGATGCCGCGATCGATTCCGCTGCGTCTTCATACATCGCTTCGGATTCGGTCACCGGATCGGTACTCTTATCGCAGCCGGTGAAGAACAATCCGGCAATGAGTGCGGCGGAAAAGAATTGTTTAATGGTGTTCATGGTAGCTCCTGATATTGTTATGGAATGAGATCATTGTCGTTCTCTCATTCTTTCCTGCATCTCTTTCTGTTGTTCTTTTCTGTACTGTTCGAATTTCGGTTTCTGTTCTTTCGTCAGCAATTTGATGATCTCGGCATCGGTCTTCTCCCGGCTCTTCATCATCATTTCGCGCATCGCTTCCCGGTCCACATCGCCGTTCTCGAATGCACTCCGCGCCTCTTCGCGCGCTTTCTGCATGATCGCTTTCACCTTGGCGGCTTGTTCATCTGTCAATCCGACCTTTTCCTGCATTTTTTTCACTTGAGCATCGCCCCGGTTTTCACCGCGCGGCTGTGCAAATACGGTGAGCGAGAGGATCGTTGATATGATCAGAACGATGAACAAACGGCGGGTAAGCATGATGAATTCTCCTGATAATGGATTGTTGTCAGTGACTCGTGCAAGGCCTCTTTGACAGCGTAAAATAGCGAATAGTTTAACACAATGTGTGCCCCGAAGCACGATATAATGGGAAGTTCCGGCAAAAAATCCGTATTTTAAGAGTGATTTATCCTTAATCTAAATAGTCCTCTATGAAATCTCAACGTCAAAAATTAGTCATTCTTGGGAGCGGATTCGCTTCCTTCAGCCTGCTCAAAGGGATCGATACGCACCGGTATGAAGTCGTGGTCGTGAGTCCGCGGAATCATTTCATCTTCACTCCGCTGCTGCCGAGCACCACCGTCGGTACGATCGAATTCCGTTCCATCATCGAACCGATCCGCAGCGCAAAAGAGAACATCACATACTATCACGCATACTGTACGGGCATCGACACGAAGAACAATTCACTGCACTGTAAGAATGCGCTGGACGGGAATGAGTTCGATCTGCGGTTCGATCAGCTGGTGATCGGCGTCGGCGCCGTCAGCAACACCTTCGGGATCGAAGGTGTGGAACAGTACGGATTATTCCTGAAAGAACTGACCGATGCGCGGGCCATCCGTCAACGCATCATCGAGAATTTTGAACGGGCCAGTACGCCGAACCTGCAGTTCGAGGAACGGAAACGGCTGCTCCACTTTGTGGTGGTCGGGGGCGGTCCGACCGGTGTGGAATTCGCAGCGGAGCTGCACGATTTTCTTACCGAAGATCTGACGGATTCGTATCCGAACGTGGTGGCGGATGTGAACATCACATTGTTCGAAGCAGGCGATGCACTGCTCAACACGTTCGATGCCGCTCTCAGCGAATATACGATCAAAATTTTTCAGCGTCAAAAGATCTCCGTCCGCCTGCAGTCCCAGGTGGCAAAAGTGGAAGCGAACGAGATCCTGCTGAAGGACGGCTCGCGTGTTCCGTACGGCATGATGGTCTGGTCCACCGGCAACACGCAGACGGAATTCGTCAAATCGCTCCCGTTCGAGAAGGACCGCGGTTCGCGGCTGCTGACGGATGAATTCTTCCATCTGAAAGGATTCACACATATTTATTCACTTGGTGATTGTGCAACGATCGAAGGGAATCTTCTTCCGGCGACATCACAGGTAGCGCAGCAGGAGGGATATTATCTTGCCAAATGTCTGAACGCGCTGGCGAAGAACCGTCCTGTGGAACCGTTCATCTATCATCACCGCGGAATGCTCGCATACATCGGCAGCAACCGCGCGCTGGCGGACCTGCCGCAGGTGAAGGGACGCGGTTTCTCCACATGGATATTCTGGCGCTCCGCATATCTGACGAAACTGGTCAGCTGGAAGAACAAAGTGCTGGTGGTGTTCGACTGGATGAAAGCGTTCATCTTCGGCAGAGATTCGAGCAGATTCTAAATACTAGAACCGGTCTCAAAAACATTTTCTTAATGTCATGCCGAGCCCCGATGTTCATCGGGGTAAACTCCGTCGAGGCATGATTCACTGAAATTTTCACACTTCGTCTCCGCTCAGTGTGACAATTTTTAAATTTATTTCGTTTTTGAGACCACTTCTACTAAAGATGTCCTTGAAGACCGCAGCGGAGTGATACGGTCGGTGTCACTCCCCGCGATAACAACGATTTTTATTATTGAACTGCAAACATTTTCACGTTGATCACCCACGAGCATATTGCAACCATTCTGGCACAGCATCATCGGACAACCATGTCCGATGATAATGCACGGAAAGCATGCGTGCTGGTAACACTTGTCAATAAAGCAAATCATTTGCATCTTTTATTGACGAAGCGGACCGATACCGTGGAGCATCACAAGGGGCAGATCTCTTTCCCCGGCGGAATGGTGGACGAAGACGATGAATCAGAAACAGCAACGGCGCTCCGTGAAGCGGAAGAAGAGATCGGCATTCCCCGTTCGATGATAAATATTTTAGGAACGCTCGATGACATCCATATTCCGAGCGGATTCGTCGTTACGCCGGTGGTGGGTTACATCGATTGTCTCTCCGAGATCAAAACGAGCGCGGATGAAGTGGCCGAAGTACTGATGATCCCTTTGGAAAAATTCTTCGATCCCTCACTGCGCACGCTCGAAACTCGCGAGTTGAAAGGAAAACATCGCCAGGTCTATTTCTATCATGTGTGGAAAGAACCGGTGTGGGGCGCTACGGCGCACATCATCAAGCAATTGGTCGATCTGATCGAACAAAAGGGTCAGTAATTTTTTTACGCACTGCTTTCTCGATACTTAGTGAAAGATTCATCGCAGTTTTTTTAAATACATTAGTCATTGCGAGTCCTGACTATGTCTTAAGCGTTGTCGGGACGAAGCAATCTAGAACTGTTTCCAATGAATGACCCCGCGGCAAGCGGATGGATTATCTTTGTCATGCCCGAATGTTTCTATCGGGCATCCATTGAATAGATTCCCGCCAAGAACATGTCCCTAATGGATCCCTTTGGGACGGGAATGACATTACGACGAAAGCCCGCCTGTGGCGGGCAAGTATCGGGGTATAAGACCCAATAGAGAATAATGTTTTTACCTTCCATAATTTTAGTTCATGAATAACGCAATTTCCATAAAAAATCTTGTCAAAGAATTCCCGCGCAAAGGGGAGGCCCCGCTCCGCGCCGTGGACGATATCACATTCGATGTGGAGAAGGGACAGATCTTCGGTCTGCTCGGACCGAACGGCGCCGGAAAATCGACCGCCATCAAGATCATGACCACGCTCATACCGCCGACCTCCGGAACAGTGCTGATCAACGGATTCGATGTGACCAAACAGCCTCTCGAAGTGCGGAAAAGTCTCTGCGTGGTGCTGCAGGAGAATGCGGTGGAAGTATTCCTGACGGTCCGCCATAATTTTTTGACATTCGGACGCTTCCATGGAATGACCGCCGCGGAAATAGAAAAGAAGATGGACCGCGTGACCGAGCTGTTCGGCCTGCGCGATGTGATCCATCAGAAACCGATCGACCTGAGCGGAGGGGTGAAACGGCGGGTGCAGGTGGCGAAGATGTTCCTGGTGGACAAGCCGATCGTCTTTCTGGATGAAGCGACCACCGGGATGGATACTTTCAATAAACGGGCGACGGTCCGAGCGATCCGCGAGGAGGCGCAGCGGGGACGGACGATCGTCCTGACCACACATATGCTGGAGGAAGCGGAAGAATTGTGCAATTCCATCGCAATCATCAACCACGGCAAGATCGTCGCCAACGGAACGACCGATGATGTAAAGAAGATGGGACTGCAGATGTTCTATCTTTCGCTGAAGTTCAACGAGATGGGAAAAGAACTGCAGGAACTGATCCAGAAATTTACACCGGTGAAACTGGAATTCGTCAACAACGAAGCAACCGTCACCGTCCGCGAACATGACGAGGCGCTGAACATCCTCTCCCTCGCCCAGTCCTCCGGCGCGCTGAAGCATTTCGAGATCTCCACTGCCTCGCTTGAAGATGTGTTCGTGCAGCTGATCGACGCGAAGAAAGCGGGTAAACCGGCATGAGGAATGTTCTGGCAGTGGTCTACCGCGATTCGCTCATCCGTCTCACCAGTCTCACCTGGCTTTTCTTCGATATGGCCGTACCGCTTCTTTATCTGCTGATGTTCGGTGTAGGTTTCAACCGCGCGGTGGGAATGGGAGTGAGCACGAACGGACTCACCGTCTCTTACAACGATTTCTTTCTGGCGGGTGTTCTCTCCATGTCCTGCTTCGGCAGCGCCATCAATCAGGCGTATGGTTTCTTTGTGGACCGGGACAACGGTATCTTCTACGAGTTTCTCACTTATCCGATGACTCGCGGTGAGTTCCTGTTCGGCAAGATGATCTTCCAGTGCATCATGTCCCTGGCGCAGACCGCGCTCACACTGACCGCCGCTGTTTTTCTTTTGAATATCACGATCGATCTGATGCTTCTACCGCTGACGATCCTTGCGGTGATGGCGGGGATCGCCGGGTGGTTCTTCTCCCTTTCCATCGTCGCATTCCGCATCCGCCGGAACGACACGTTCAACACACTCATCAACGTTGCGTACTTCGTGCTGATGTTCGTCAGCAGCATGTTCTATCCGCTCGATGCGCTCCCGCTCTGGCTGAAGATCATCTCATACGCCAATCCCCTCACCTGGCACACCGACGTGCTCCGCTATCTGACCATCGGTGTCGGCAATCCGCAGACCGTAATTCTTGAAGCGGCAGGATTCGCAATATTCCTTGCAGGTTCATTCTGGTTCGCACAACAGGCGCTGAAAAAAGCGGCGTAAAAAAACGCCGTTCCGTTTGAGATGTTGATATTTCGATCTTTCACTCTTGCTCTATATTCCCTCGTTTGATGATTAATGCTTCTATAAATACTCGGATGTTTCTATTAGCAAAAAGATACGTATCAATGGTGATATTGTGCCATGGAATGTTTGTTTTAACATACTCACAATGGTCAACTTCTGCGAAACCTGAAAGTGCATTGTATGTTACACCGGGTTTTTCCTCATCAATAATGGTGTTAGAGGATGGCAGCTCAATAATCTGCGGTGGCCTTTCGGAAGCCCATTATGCGCAAAAACTAGATGCCAAAGGATATAAAGTATGGTCATCACCGATACAAATAATGAATACTGTGGGTGCAAATTCTAGTGGTAGCATCGCTCCTATCAATGATGGCCTTGACGGTTTTTATTATGTTTGGTACGATCATAGGGGGGCTGAATCCGGTTTTTTTGGGCCGGCAAATAATGCGCTGTATATGCAGCATGTAGACAAAAATGGGAATATTTCTTGGGGAACGAGCGGTAAACAACTCGCACCAATTTCGGGCGGAAATAAAAATCCTTATGGTGTAGGCGACGGGTTCGGAGGAATTATTTGGTACATAAGTGACAATGATTTTAATCGCACGAATGCAAGTAGAAAAGCAAAAACTTGGTTAGTAGCTTTTTCTCAGGATGGAAATAAAAAATGGGAAAGAGAAATTGACTCTTCAACTATTGAGTATCAATTATATGCAAGTCCGCCCATTATCTTGGGCAATCGGCTGCGGATAACAACATTAACCGGTTTTAGATTTTTTGATCCATTAACTGGAAACGAGCAAATATCTCCATCGTTCAATCCCTTGGGGCAAATAATTATTGATGGCGATTCTACTGGATTCAGCATTGTTCAAAACAACGATGAAGTCGATGATTCAGGAGTATGGATAACAAAAGTATTTACGATTACAAAATTTAATATCAACTGGGATTCATTGTGGTCTTATCCGGTTAAGTTCAAGATAAAAGCAAATACAAATTATTTGACGGATAAGTCACAAGGAAATAATACCACTTCTATTCAAACAGATCAATTGGGAGGAGTTTTCTTTTCGTTTTGGTTTGATGATCCAAACGGAGAATCTGGCTATACCGTTCGATGGATCAACCAAAAAGGAGTTCGGTTTACGAATAATGAAATAAAAATACGTACGAAACCAGGTCTATTTTTCTGCTTCAATGGAAAGGGCCAGTTTGGGATTACAAACTTTTCAACGATTGCTCAAAAAATAGATACGTCGGGAATGAAACTTTGGAGTTATGACGATACATTAAAAATTGATATGACTCATTCGTATTCACCACGCTTTGCCAATGACAATAATGGGGGTGCAATTTCTGTCTTTTGGACTCTTGCCGGCGGGATTTATGCGCATCATCTCGGACGCGTGGGTAAGATGGGAGTTATTTCAAAAGTAAAAAACAACTTAATGATGCCATTGGATGTTGGTATTTCCCAAAATTACCCGAACCCGTTCAATTCGTCGACATCGATCAAATACCTTTTGCCTGAACAAACCAATGTGTCAGTAAAGATTTACTCGATCTTAGGGAAAGAGATCAAAACATTGATCAATCAAGAACAGGAAGCGGGGGAATACCGCGTATCATGGAATGGAACCGATGACCTCGGCCGCGAAGTCAGCAGCGGAATATATCTCCTCCGCTTTCAAACAAACAATTACAGCAGTACGAAAAAAATAGTATTTATTAAATAAGTGCTTTTAAAAAAATCCTTTGCGACTTTGCGAGAGAATAATTGGCAAATGTAAGATGGAGTCCACCTTGCAGGTGGGCTCCATCTTTATTAATTCATCTCACCCAAGATTCCCGTATAACTCCCGCGACGTCACCTTCACTCCCATCAGTTTCAGATACATGAAGAGCTCCGCCTTGTGATTCAGGTGATGCTCCAATGCAAAGAGGGACATCCGCCACTTCTGCGCCCGTCCCAGCTGCAGCGTATCGAGTTCCCCATTCGCAAATTCCTCCTCACTCATTTCCGTAAAGACATCCAGAAAATATTTCACATTCTCTCTATATAAAGCAGCACACTCCTCCACTCCCGCGCTCGGCGTCCGTCGGTTGGTAATGAAGACGTGACGGAGCGACGGCAGCGCCCATTCGTTCTTCCGGATACCGTCCGCGTTGAACTTCAGCGCGTACGCCATGTGATACATCAACTGTCCGGCCGTGAACGATTCTTCGGTCGGTTTCCAGTCCTTCTGATCAGGCGGGACGAGCAGGAAGAGGGGTTCGGTCGGGGCGAGCTGGTGTTCGGCGTAGCTGCGGAATTGGAGCGGTGTCATGGTGTTATCCTTCGAATTCTGAATCGATGAAGATCTGTTCCCCGGCGATGCGGATATGGAGCACGTTCGGACGGCAGCAGACGGTGCAGTCCTCCGTCATGGTCTGGTTCTCTCCCCCTTCGGGTTCCACAAATACCTCGTTCTCCTCGCCGCAGAACGAGCAGAGGAATGTTGCGTAATAGTCCATACGCCAAAATAGAGAAGTCGGGAGTGAAAAACCAGACGGGAACATTGCTATTTTAACGCTCGTCCAACATCCGGCCGAAGAAGATTAAGGATTCTCAATGGTAACAATATGTGCGTCCTTTCAGAATTATTTGAAAATTCCTCTCGCAAAGACGCAAAGTCGCAAAAATATTAGTAAAAAATCTGTGTAATCTGTGGCATGAATAACTATTTGCTGACAAATATCCGATCGAGCGATCTTTGAAGGTGCTTTCTTCACCCCTCAAAACATTGCTTGTCTGCCCTAATTTCAGTATTTTTATATACTTACAAGGATTTTTCACCAACGTTCACCATTCCATTCAATCAGAGGAGTTTTTCAGGTATGCGTTTGAAATCGTTCATGATGACCACAAGTGTTTTCGCATTATTTGCGGGAATCATCGGCTGCGGCGGCGGTTCGTACGTGGCGGATATTGCAGGGGATAAGATCTCCGTTGAAGAATTTGAACAGATCTTTGCAAAGAATAACGGCGGACCGGAAGCGGCGGCGAAGACCTCCATCGAAGAGCGCCAGAAATTCCTCGATCTGTACGTGAAATTCCGTCTGAAAGTGAAGGAAGCCTACGCACTTGGATACGGCAACGACAAGGAACTGAAGAACGAATTGAACGAATACCGCAAAAATCTGGCTGTTTCCTACATGCTGGAGAAAGAGATCACCAAACCCTCCCTGGAGAAGATGTATCAGCGCAAGCTGAAGTCGATCCGCGCCAGCCACATTTTGGTCGGACTCCCGTCGCAGGCACCCGCCGATACCCTCGCCGGATATACCCAGGCGATGAAGATCATCGATTCCCTGAAAGCCGGGATCTCGTTCGAGGACCTTGCCGTGAGGAATTCCCGCGATCCGTCGGCACAGCAGAACAAAGGGGACATTTACTATTTCAGCACCGGACAGCTGGTACCGGAATTTGAAGATGCCGCGTACAGTCTGAAAAAAGGGGAAACGATGATGACCCCGGTCCGCACGCAGTTCGGCTACCACATCGTGAAAGTAACGGATATCCAGGATAACCACGGTCCGGTGAAAGCAAGCCACATCATGAAACGGATGATGCGCGGCGGCAGTGCGGAAGATTCCGCAAAGGCATACAACGACGTGAAGGCGATCCTGGATTCCCTGAAAGCAGGAAAGAGCTTCTCCGAACTCGCGCTCACATCGTCCGACGACAATTACAGTGCGGAGCGGGGCGGCGATCTGGGATTCATCGAACGCGGACGCACAGTCCGTGAATTCGACGAGGTCCTCTTCGGTATGAAGGACGGCGAGATCTCCGGCATCATCCAGACGCAGTTCGGTTTCCATATCATCAAGCGCGAACAGGCGCAGGGGATCGCACCGTATAAGGAGCTGGAACAGCAGCTGAAGACCGAATATCAGAATTACCGCTTCCAGTACGATTACAATGCCATGGTAAACAAGATCCGCGGACTCTATTCCTTCAAAGAGGATGAGAAGGCCGCAGCGGCATTCGGCGCAGCCGTCGATTCATCCAAAACGACCAATGACGCGAAGTGGGACAGCACCTTCTCCCCCTCCGTCCGCGCAATGACCATCTTCACGTTTGCCGGAAAGAATGTCACCGTCGGCGAAATGATCGAACGGGCAAAGACCAATCAGGAACTCCACAATCTTGCATTCAGCTCCGCCGGCACCGTCTCCACGATCATCAGCAAAACGGCGGTCGGAGTCGTCACCGAGCATCATGCGCAGCAGCTGCAGGACAAGTTCCCCGATTTCAACCGCACGATGAAGGAATATGAGGAAGGGATCCTCCTCTTCAAAGCCGAACAGGAGAATGTCTGGAACAAAGTGCAGCCGAATGATTCACTGCTCCGCATCTTCCATGCATCGCGGAAAGGGAACTACCTCTGGCCGGACCGTGTGAACGCGCAGGAGATCTACGTTCCAAACGACAGCATCGCAAAACTGGTCGTGAAGTCCATCACCGGCTACACGGTGGATTCACTCGTTGCACGCAAAGGCAAAGCAAAAGGAAAGAAAGTATTGTTCGACACGATCCGCGTTGCGGTCGCACCGATCAGCTACGACTCCGCTGTGGCACGGTTCAATACCCGCGGCACTACGCTGGAAACACGCGGCGTGCTCGGACTTCAGGCCGCCTCCACGAACACCGTAACCCAGTTGGCGTGGAGCCGCGACGCAAAGGATTCGCTCGTGTACTTCCCGTATGAGAACGGATTCTCATTCACCAAAGCGGTCGCAAAGGATCCGGCACGCGAGAAGACCTTCGAGGAAGTGCAGTCCGAGATCTCCGGCGCGTATCAGGAATATGAGACGAAACGGATCGGCGACGAATGGTTCGCCTCACTGCAGAAGAAATATCCCGTCATGATCGTGAAAGATGCGCTGACGAAAACATTCGCCGCTCCGCAGCCCGCGCCGGCACAAGAAAAACCATAATGTCCATCACCCGCTCTGCAGAGGAAAGCGTTCTGCGCTT
>CALRIY020000003.1:0-99875 GCA_943364975.1 Synechococcus sp. UW140 | reverse complement strand
GGAACCGCCGCGCGCGCACATGCTGAGCGAGAAGGATATCGTGCAGCGTCAGCGGATGTTCGGCTACAGCGATGAGGATGTGCGGATGATCGTGACACCGATGGCGGTGAACGGGGAGGAGCCGATCGGTTCCATGGGAACGGATACGCCGCTGGCATGTCTTTCCGACAAGCCGCAGTCACTCTTCAATTATTTCAAACAGCTGTTCGCGCAGGTGACGAATCCGCCGATCGATCCGATCCGCGAAGAGTTCGTGATGTCGCTGACAAGCTACATCGGCACGGAGAGGAATATCCTCGAAGAGACATCGATGCATTGTCACACGCTGAAACTTCAGCACCCGATCCTGACGAATGTCGAATTGGAAAAACTGCGCAGAATATCGCAGGGGGATTTCCTGACGACAACGCTGCCGATGCTCTTCCGTGTAAACGGGGGAGAGCAGGAGCTGGAGCGTGCACTCGACGGATTATGCCGGCGCGCCACATTGGCGATCGAGTCCGGCTACTCTATAATAATTCTTTCGGACCGGGGTTCGGATGAAGAATATGCACCGATCCCAAGTCTGTTGGCGCTGACCGCTGTCCACAACCATCTGGTGCGCGAAAAAACACGCACACAGGTCGCGCTCGTGGTGGAATCGGGCGAGCCGCGCGAGATCATGCATTACTGTCTGCTGATCGGTTACGGTGCGAGCGCGGTGAATCCGTATCTGGCTATCGAAACGATCGAGGATCTGGCGAATAAAGGGCGATTATCCAAAGATATCACCGCCGAATATGCCGTGAAAAACTATAAAAAAGCGGTCGGAAAGGGCTTATTGAAGGTCTTTTCAAAGATGGGGATCTCCACGCTGCAGAGTTACCGCGGAGCACAGATCTTTGAGGTGATCGGATTGAACAAAGCGTTGGTCGAGAAATATTTCAACGGCACCTCTTCCCGGATCGAAGGGATCGGATTGGATGTGATCGTGGAAGAAGCGCGCCGTAAACATGAATTCGCGATGCAGCCGTTCTCACAAGCCAACACGGAATTGGATCTCGGCGGCAATTATCACTTCCGGATCGACGGCGAACGTCATCTGATCAATCCGACGACGATCACGAAACTGCAGCAGTCCGTACGGAAACGGGATTTCAAGACATTCAAGGAATTCACGGCGATCCTGAACGAGCAGAACAAGGAGTTCTTCACACTGCGCGGATTGATGGAGTTCAAAGAAGGGACGAGGAGCGTCCACATCGAGGATGTGGAGCCGGCGAAACAGATCGTGAAACGGTTCGTCACCGGTGCGATGAGCTTCGGTTCCATCAGCAAAGAAGCGCATGAGACGATCGCCATCGCCATGAACCGCATCGGCGGAAAATCCAACACCGGCGAAGGGGGAGAGGATGAAGAACGCTTCCGCTCCGACGCGAACGGCGATCTCCGCAGAAGCGCGATCAAGCAGGTGGCGTCCGGACGGTTCGGCGTTACGGCGAATTATCTTGTGAACGCGGATGAGATTCAGATAAAAATTGCGCAAGGCGCAAAGCCGGGCGAGGGGGGACAGCTTCCCGGATTCAAAGTGGATGAAGTGATCGCGAAGACGCGTCACTCGATCGCCGGCGTAGGACTTATCTCCCCGCCGCCGCATCATGATATCTATTCTATCGAAGATCTTGCGCAATTGATATACGATCTGAAGAATGTGAATCCGATCGCACGCATTTCCGTAAAACTGGTTTCCGAAGTCGGCGTCGGCACGGTCGCCGCCGGCGTTGCCAAAGCGCATGCGGATATGATCCTGATCAGCGGGGACAACGGCGGAACGGGTGCGTCGCCGTTGACTTCGATCAAGCATGCAGGTGTTCCGTGGGAATTGGGATTGGCGGAGACACAGCAGGTGCTGGTGATGAACGATCTGCGCAGCCGCGTGCGCGTGCAGACGGACGGTAAATTGCAGACAGGCCGCGACGTTGTGATCGCCGCGTTGCTCGGTGCGGAAGAATTCGGTTTCTCCACAACGCCGCTCATTGCGATGGGATGCATCATGATGCGCAAGTGTCACTTGAACACCTGTCCTGTCGGCATTGCCACGCAGGATCCCGAACTGAGAAAGAAATTCACCGGAACTCCTGAGCATGTGATCAACTTCCTCTTCTTCATTGCGGATGAGGTACGCGAGATCATGGCGAAGCTCGGTTTCCGCACCATCGATGAGATGATCGGCCGTGTGGATATGCTGCAGCAAAGAAAGAATGTGGACCACTGGAAGGCGAAAGGGATCGACCTTTCCTCCATCCTAAAGCAGCCGACCGTTCCGCTGAGGATCGGACGACGCTGTCTGATCCCGCAGGATCACGGACTGAACGAAGCGATCGATTACCAGCTGCTGGAGCAAACAAAGATCGCGCTTGAAGAAAAGAAACCGGTCGAGATCTCCGTTCCAATCAGGAACGTCCACCGCACCGTCGGCGCATTATTGAGCGGACGCATCGCAAAGTATTACGGCGCAGAAGGACTGCCGGAGAGTACGATCAAGATCAATTTCAACGGTTCGGCTGGTCAGAGTTTCGGCGCATTCCTTTCCAAAGGCGTAACGCTGACACTTGAAGGGGATGCGAACGATTACGTCGGCAAAGGTTTGTCGGGCGGAAAGATCATCATCTATCCGCCGAAGAATTCGACATTCGTTCCGGAGGATAATTCGATCGTCGGCAATGTGGTGCTGTACGGCGCCACGAGCGGGGAAGCGTACTTTGCCGGAAAAGCCGGGGAGAGATTCGCCGTGAGGAATTCCGGCGCCACCGTCGTCGTAGAGTCGGTCGGTGCGAACGGATGCGAGTATATGACGAATGGAACGGTCGTCATCCTCGGAAGAACAGGAAAGAATTTTGCTGCCGGGATGTCCGGCGGTTATGCTTTCGTGCTGGATGAGGACGGAGAATTTGCTGCAAAGATGTGCAACAAATCCATCGTCGATCTCGATCCGCTGAACGAACAGGACGATGCGCTTCTCCAGAAACTGATCAAGAATCATGCGTCCCTGACCGGAAGCAGACGCGGGAAGATGATCCTGGACAACTGGAATGCGTTCCGGTCCAAATTCGTCAAAGTTTTCCCGCATGATTACAAGCGTGTTTTGAATGCCAGAGAACAACGAGCAAAGCAGGAGGCAGTGAATGGGTAAACCGACAGGATTCATGGAATATCAGCGTGAAGTTCCGCAGCGCCGCCCCGTTACCGAACGGCTGGAGGACTGGAAGGATGTCTATGCGCCGTTCGCTCAGGAAAATGTTAAAATACAGGGTGCGCGGTGCATGGATTGCGGCGTTCCGTTCTGTCAGTCGGGCTGTCCGGTCACGAATGTCATCCCGCATTGGAACGATCTGATCTATAAGGACAGGTGGGAAGAGGCGGTGCGAGTCCTGCATTCCACGAATAATTTTCCGGAATTCACCGGCAACGTTTGTCCCGCTCCGTGCGAAGCTTCGTGCGTTCTCGGCATCAACGAGCCGCCTGTCACGATCAAAGTGATCGAGCGGACGATCATCGAACACGCTTTCGCGAACGGATGGATCAAACCGGAACCCCCGAAGAAGCGGTCCGGAAAAACTGTTGCAGTGATCGGCTCCGGTCCTTCCGGACTCGCCGCTGCGCAGCAACTGAACCGCGCCGGTCACCGTGTGACGGTGTATGAGAAGAACGACCGTGTCGGCGGTCTTCTCCGGTACGGAATTCCTGATTTCAAATTCGAGAAACATCTGCTCGACCGACGCATCGAACTGCTGCAGGCGGAAGGGATCGTCTTCACAACAAAGACGAATGTCGGCGTGAATATCTCCGCCGAAGAACTCCGCCGTTCGTACGATGCGATCCTGCTGTGCGGAGGTGCCGAATCACCGCGCGATCTTAAAGTGCCCGGACGGGAATTGAAAGGGATCCATTTTGCAATGGAATTCCTTCCTCAGCAGAACAGGCGGAACGCCGGGGACAAAACAGATGCGGCAAAAGATATCCTGGCGACGGGAAAACGGGTGATCATCATCGGCGGCGGCGATACCGGCGCCGACTGTCTCGGAACCAGTCTGCGTCAGAAAGCGGCATCGGTCCATCAGTTCGAGATCATGCCGAAACCGCCGCTTGAGCGTGCCGCCTCCACGCCGTGGCCGCTCTGGCCGCTGCAGCTGCGGACGGAAAGTTCTCATGAAGAAGGGGGCGTGCGCGACTGGGCGTTGACCACAACAAAGTTTGAAGGCGATGCGAACGGTCATGTGACAAAACTGCACGGCATCCGTGTCGGTCCGCCGCCGAATTTCACGCCGGTCACCGGTTCGGAATTCTCGATGGATGCGGATCTCGTTTTACTTGCAATGGGATTCAACGGTCCGTCCAAGAACGGACTGCTCGATGAACTCGGTGTTGCGCTCGATGCGCGGAGTAACGTATCAACCGACAAAGAATATATGAGTTCGGTCCCCGGAATATTTTCCGCCGGCGATATGCGCCGCGGTCAGTCGCTCGTGGTGTGGGCGATCAGCGAAGGACGCAAGGCGGCACGCAGCGTCGATAAATTTCTGATGGAAACATCGGTTCTTCCGTAACAACGGAAAAAGAAAAGGAGAGACGGTATGAAGCTGAAATATATGATACTGCTGATGGTGTTCGCGCTTCAGTTCTCAACAGCGCAAAAAAAACAACCGGGAAGCTCGATCATCGTTCAACTGAACGGCATCAAAGAGAACGCAGGACAGGTGCTGCTCAGTTTGTTCAACAAGGACGAAGGATTCCCGACACAGCCGGAGAAAGCGTTCCGCTGGAGCAAAGCAAAGGTTACTTCCACTTCGCTGATCATCAGTTTGGACGGACTGCCCCCCGGAAAATATGCTATCGCTGTGGTGCAGGATGAGAATATGAATGAAGTGATGGACCGGGACTGGCTTGGTTTGCCCGCCGAGCCGTACGGAATATCGAACAATGTCTCCAACACGTTCACTCCGCCGTCATTTGAAGAGGCGAAGTTCACCGTCTCCGGCAAACGGGACACGATCCGTATCGAAATGCAGCCGTAACGAAAAGGATGAATTATGAAATTTCTTGTTTCAGGTCTCATGCTGTTGTTCTCTGCTTTTGCGTTCGCCCAATCTCCGATGACCATCAAGGTCGAAGGATTACGAGAAGCGAAAGGACAGTTGATGGTCTTCGTCTATGATAACGCCGATGATTTCCCGACCAAGCGGGACCGGGCTAAATATTCGAAAAAGATCCCGGTCAGCGGAGCATCGATGGAAGTTGTTTTCGACGCTGTTCCTGCCGGAACATACGGCGTGGCCGTTTATCATGACGAGAATATGAACGACAAAATGGACAGAAGCTGGTACGGAATGCCGACCGAAGGGTACGGCGCTTCCAATGATGCGAAAGGCTCCTTCGGTCCGCCGAAGTTCGACGATGCAAAATTTGATTTCAACGAATCATACAAGAGTGTAAAGATCATCATTCATTATTAAGAAGGAACAGCACAATGGCAACGATCAATTTCGGCGGCACCGTTGAAGAAGTGGTCACCCGCGAAGAATATCCGCTTGAGAAAGCTAAAGAATTTTTAAAGAACGAAGTGGTTGCGATCATCGGTTACGGTCCGCAGGGGTATGGACAGTCCCTGAATATGCGCGACAACGGCATCAATGTGATCGTCGGACAACGCAAAGGGGGACAAGGGTGGAGCGATGCGGTGCGCGACGGATGGGTGGAAGGAAAGAATCTCTTCTCTAATATAGAAGAGGCGATCCAGAAAGGGACCATCGTTCAGTATCTCCTTTCCGATTCCGGACAGAAACAGATGTGGGATGTGGTGAAGAAGAATCTGAAAAAAGGACAAGCGCTCTATTTTTCCCACGGATTCTCCGTTGTTTTCAAGGACCAAACGAACATTATTCCGCCGGCTGATGTGGACGTTGTGCTCGTTGCACCAAAAGGAAGCGGACGCACCGTGCGGAGCAATTTTCTGGCGGGGAGCGGTATCAACGCGAGCTTCGCCGTATTCCAGGATGCCACGGGAAAAGCACGTGAGCGGGCCATTGCATGCGGCATAGCTATCGGTTCGGGATATCTCTTTCCGACAACATTCGAAAAAGAAGTTCTTTCCGATCTGACCGGCGAACGCGGCGTGCTGATGGGAGCGATCGCAGGATTGATGAAAGCGCAGTATGATGTGCTTCGTCAGATGGGACATTCACCGAGCGAAGCATTCAATGAGACGGTGGAAGAGGCGACACAGAGTCTGTATCCGCTCGTCGGAAAATACGGAATGGACTGGATGTTCGCAGCATGTTCCGTGACCGCACAGCGCGGCGCGCTCGACTGGGCAAAGAAATTCGAAACAGCGAACCGTCCTTTGTTCGAATTGTTGTACCGCGATGTTCAGTACGGCGTGGAAACAAAACGCGTGCTCGACTCAACGAGTGCACCGGATTACCGTGCAACGCTGCAGAAGGAACTCGATGAGTGGAAGAATTCCGAGATGTGGAAAGCGGGAGAAGCAGTACGCGGCTTGCGCCCAGAGAATTGGAAAAAATGATGTTGGATTACAAAATTACAAGATTGAAAGATTGCATAATTCAAATCATGGTTCAATTTTGTAATATTTCAATCTTGTAATTTTGAAACAGTATCTTCTATGAAGAAAAAGATTTTTACATACGACACAACGCTCCGGGACGGCACACAGGGAGAGGAAGTTTCCTTTTCCGCCGAAGACAAGATCAAGATCGCAAAGCGGCTTGATGCGTTCGGTATTGATTACATCGAAGGAGGCTGGCCCGGTTCCAATCCGAAGGATATGGAATTCTTTGAGAAGGCCCGTTCGGTGAAATTCGTGCATGCGAAGATCGCCGCATTCGGCAGCACGCGCCGCGCGAAGAACAGCGTGGAGGATGATGCGAACATCAAAGCGCTGCTCGATGCACAGACCCCGGTGGTGACGATCTTCGGCAAGACGTGGATCCTTCATGTGAAGGAGGCGCTGCAGATCACCGAAGAGGAAAATCTGGAGATCATCTCCGACTCCGTTGCGTATCTGAAGAAGAACGGAAAAGAGGTGGTGTACGATGCGGAACATTTCTTTGACGGATTCAAGACTGATAAGGCATACGCGCTCAAAACATTGCAGGCGGCGCAGTCTTCCGGTGCGGATGTGATCGTCCTCTGCGACACGAACGGCGGAACGATGCCGTGGGAAGTTTCCGAGATCGTCGACCAGGTGAGACCGCACATCACTGTTCAGCTGGGGATCCATACGCATAATGACTGCGAGCTGGGAGTTGCGAATTCTCTGGCGGCGATCCGCGGCGGAGCAACACATGTACAGGGGACCATCAACGGATACGGCGAGCGCTGCGGCAATGCGAATCTCTGCTCCATCATCCCGAATCTCGAGATCAAACTCGGCAGCAGCACCGTCGGAGCAGATCAGCTGAAGAGGCTCACTGATCTTTCCCGTTATGTCAGCGAACTGGCGAATCTGAAACACCGGAAGAACCAGGCGTATGTCGGCGAAAGCGCGTTCGCGCACAAAGGGGGCGTTCACGTCAGCGCAGTGATGAAAACGCCGAAAACGTATGAACATGTCGAGCCGGAAACGGTCGGCAATGTCCGCCGCGTGCTCGTTTCCGATCTCTCGGGAAGAAGCAACGTGCTGTATAAGGCGCAGGAGATGGGTCTGAAGATCGACGACAAGTCCCCGGCCGCACAGAAGGTGGTGGAGGAACTGAAGGAGATGGAGCATTACGGATACTATTTCGAGGATGCCGAAGCGTCCTTCGAGCTGCTGGTGAAGAAGCATACCGGCGAGATCCGGAAGCTGTTCGAGCTTGAGCGCTTCAAGATCAGTATCCATAAGGATTCCAACGATATGGACGCCCGCAGCGAAGCGCTGATCAAGATCCGGGTCGGCGATGAGACCGAAATTACCGCTGCGGAAGGGAATGGTCCCGTCAACGCGATGGATAAAGCGCTCCGCAAGGCCCTGGAACGGTTCTATCCTCAGCTGAAAGAGATCCATTTGACCGATTACAAAGTACGCGTGCTCGATTCACAGAATGCGACGGCGGCGAAAGTGCGCGTGCTGATCGAAACCAAGAATGGAACATCATCCTGGAATACCGTCGGCGTCTCGTCGGACGTTGTCGATGCCAGCTGGAAAGCGCTGGTCGATTCCATCACGTATCATCTTTTAAAAAAGATCTAAAAGGAAAACCATGATCATCGTCCTGAAACCCGGAACACAGAAAGATCAATACGAACATATCCTGGAACGAGTGAAAGAGTACGGTTTCAAACCGCATCCTATCGTCGGCGAAGAGCGGACCGTGATCGCCTGCGTCGGTGACGAACGGGGGAAAGCGCAGCTGCAGCAGCTTGAATCGCTGGAGTATGTGGAGAATGTTGTTCCGATCCTGAAGCCGTTCAAACTTGCCAGCAAGGAGACGAAACCCCGTTCCGTTGTTACGGTAGGGAATGTTTCCTTCGGCAGTGATCAATTCATCGTGATCGCCGGACCATGTTCCGTTGAATCCAAAGAACAGATCGAAATGAGCGCGGAGATAGTCAAAAAATCGGGAGCACAGATGCTCCGCGGCGGAGCGTTCAAACCGCGCACCTCTCCGTATTCATTTCAGGGACTCGAAGAGGAAGGTCTGAAACTTCTTGCCGCCGCGCGGGAAAAGACCGGACTTCCTTTCGCAACAGAAGTGATCTCCCCGGGCGATGTGGAACTCGTTGCAAAATATTCCGACATGCTTCAGATCGGTGCGCGCAACATGCAGAACTTCGCTCTTTTAAAAGAGGTCGGCAGAACAAAACGGCCGATCCTTTTGAAACGCGGAATGTCCAGCACATACAAAGAACTGTTGATGTCGGCCGAGTACATCATGTCGCAGGGGAATTACGATGTCGTCCTGTGCGAACGCGGTATCCGTACATTCGAGGATTACACACGCAACACATTCGATCTGACAGCAGTGCCGGCGCTGAAGGAAATGTCGCACCTTCCGGTGATCGTCGACCCAAGCCACGGCACAGGGATCCGCAGTCTGATCACACCAATGGCGAAAGCCGCTGTTCCGGTCGGAGCGGACGGACTGATCGTTGAGATGCATCCGAATCCGGAAAAGGCATTCTCGGACGGAGCACAGTCCCTGATGCCGGACCAGTTCTCGCATTTGATGGACGAGATTCGAAAGTATCTGCCGTTGGAGAGTAAGCATTTATAAAAGGTGTTAGGTACTAGGCATTAGGTATTAGGAAGAGCTAACACCTATTACCTAACTGCTAACAGCTGATAAATTTTTTGAGGCTACTATGAGTGACCGAGTCTACATATTCGACACCACGCTGCGCGACGGAGAGCAGTCTCCCGGTGCAAGCATGAATTTTGTTGAAAAGATCCGCATGGCAAAACAGCTGGAGAATCTCCGGGTGGACGTGATCGAAGCGGGATTTCCGATCGCAAGCGAAGGTGATTTCGAATCAGTGAAGGAGATCGCAAAACAGATCCGCACCGTGACCGTTGCGGGACTGTGCCGTGCGAACGACAACGATATCGACCGTGCGTGGGAAGCGCTGCAGTATGCACAGAAACCGCGCATTCACACATTCATTGCGACATCGGATATCCATCTGAAATATAAACTGAAAAAATCGCGGGAGGAAGTGCTTGAGGCAGCAATCAAGGCGGTCCGCCGTGCAAAATCGTACTGCGACGATGTGGAGTTCTCCTGCGAAGATGCGTCGCGGAGCGATATTGATTTTCTCTGCACTGTTGTGGAAGCAGCGATCAACGAAGGGGCGACCGTCGTGAATATTCCCGACACGGTCGGATATTCGATCCCGACGGAATACGGAGAGATCATCCGCGCATTGAGCATTCGCGTTCCAAACATCAACAAAGCGATCATCAGTGTCCATTGCCATGACGATCTCGGATTAGCCGTAGCAAACTCACTGGCCGGCGTGATGAACGGTGCGCGGCAGATCGAGTGCACCATCAACGGCATCGGAGAAAGGGCCGGGAATGCATCGCTGGAGGAGATCGTCATGGCGATCCGCACCCGGAGCGAGCCATTGAATGTGAATACGAACATCAATACCGAAGAGATCTACCGGTCGAGCAAGATGCTGGTATCATTGACCGGAATGCACATCCAGCGGAACAAAGCGATCGTGGGCGACAATGCTTTTGCCCATGAAGCAGGGATCCATCAGGATGGTATGCTGAAGAATCCGCTTACCTACGAGATCATGACTCCGGCAAGCGTCGGCATTAAACACAGCACATTGGTGCTCGGAAAGCATTCCGGACGGCACGCACTGAAGCAGCGGTACGAAGAATTGGGATACAAATTATCGCAGGAAGAGCTCGAGAAAGCGTACTCACTCTTTACGAAACTGGCGGACGAAAAGAAGCAGGTGTTCGATGATGATCTCGTCGCGATCCTGCAGGATGAGATGTCCGACGTGGAGGAGACGTACAGGATCGAAGCACTGCAGGTGACGAGCGGACTCAACATCGTTCCGACAGCAACGGTCGGACTGAGAAAAGGGACGCAGTTCCTTCAGGATTCCTCCACCGGCGACGGTCCGGTCGATGCCGCATACCGAGCGATCGAACGCATCACGAACATCAAAGCGGACCTGCTCGATTATTCCATCAAATCCGTTGCGTGGGGACAGGATGCGATCGGCGAAGTGTTCGTGAAGATCGCCATCGACGGCTATGTCTTCAACGGACGTTCCGCCAGCACGGATGTGATCACGGGAAGCGTAAAAGCGTATGTGAATGCCATCAATCATGCGATTGCTGCGCGGTTCAGGAAACAGCAGTCGACGAATGAGAATGTTGGAGTTTAATAATATTTTCACCACAGAGGCACAAAGACACAGAATCAAAATAGAAAGAGACTTGTATGGCGATGACGATCACTGAAAAGATCCTTGCAAAACATTCCGGGCGGAACGCAGTCCAGCCGGGCGACAACGTCTGGATCGATGTGGATGTGCTGATGACGCACGATGTCTGCGGTCCGGGAACATTCGGTATCTTCAAGCGCGAGTTCGGCAATGATGCGAAAGTATGGGACAAGGAAAAGCTGGTCGTCATTCCCGATCATTACATCTTCACGAAGGACATGCACGCAAATCGCAACATTCAGATCCTCCGCGACTTTGCGAAGGAACAGGATCTTCCGCATTACTTTGATGTCGGCACCGACAGGTATAAAGGTGTCTGCCACGTTGCAATGCCGGAAGAAGGATTCACCCGTCCCGGAGAAGTACTGTTCGGAACCGATTCTCACACTTGTACGGCGGGAGCATTCGGTGAATTTGCGACCGGTATCGGGAATACGGATGCGGCATTCGTCCTCGGTACCGGAAAATTATGGGTGAAGGTCCCCGAGACGATGAAGTTCATCTTCGAAGGGGAGATGCCGAAATACCTGATGGCGAAGGACCTGATCCTTGCGGTGATCGGAAAGATCGGCGTGGACGGAGCAACGTACCGCGCGATGGATTTCTGCGGAACGACGATCGACTCCATGACGATGGAGGACCGGATGACGATGTGCAATATGGTGATCGAAGCAGGAGGAAAGAACGGCATCTGCGCACCGGACAAGACGACAACCGATTACGTCCGTGCGCGGACAGACAAACAGTTCGAATGCTTCTATAATGATGATGATGCTAAATATCATTCCATCCACCGATTCAATGTGAACGATATCGAACCGACCGTTGCCAAGCCGCATTCACCCGATAATAAAGCAGCGGTGAGCGAAGTGGCCGGCACGAGATTGGACCGCGCATATATCGGCAGCTGCACGGGCGGTAAGATCTCGGACTTCATCGCGGCGGCGGAGATCATGTACGGCGAACGAGTGAAGATCGATACGTTCATTGTTCCCGCTACGACCGATGTTGCGAACCAGATCAGGACACTGAAGGTGAAGGACAAGACAGTCATGCAGATCTTCGAAGAAGCAGGCTGCCGCATCGGAGATTCATCCTGCGCGGCGTGTCTCGGCGGTCCGTCCGACACGTTCGGACGATTGAACGGCGCAGAGGTCTGCATCTCTTCCACGAACAGGAATTTTCCGGGACGGATGGGCTCGAAGAAATCGCAGGTCTATCTCGCTTCTCCGTACACGGTCGCAGCATCCGCCGTGAAAGGGGTGATCACGAATCCGCGGGAATTTTTCAATTGATTCCCATGCAAATTCAAGGCAGTTTTCGCTCATTAAGTCATCATCGACAGTGAGTGAAATGAGTATGATCCGTTCGTTGTTCAAAAAGATCCGTTCCCGTCTTGATCCGCTCCGTATTTCCGGTATTTCTAAGATCCGTTCAATGTGTGCGGGAAACAAGGGCTGGAGATCGGCGGTCCAAGCGCCATCTTTACGTGGAAGGGAAAGATACCGCTCTATTCCGTGATCGGAACGCTGGATGCATGCAATTTCAGTGGCACAACGATGTGGGAAGGATCGATCTCGGAAGGAAAGAACTTCCGGTACCATCCGAAGAAAGAACCGGGTTTCCAGCATATCAGCGAAGCGAGCGATCTTCGGTCCATTGGTGATGAAACGTATGATTTCCTTCTCGCATCGCACGTGCTCGAGCATTGCGCGAATCCGCTCAAAACACTGAGGGAATGGAAGCGGGTCATAAAAGATGACGGAATGCTGCTGTTGATCGTTCCGCATCGGGACGGGACGTTCGATCACAACAGAGACATCACACAGTTTGACCATTTGCTGAATGATGAAAGAGCGAATATGGGAGAAGACGATACGACCCATATGGACGAGTTCATCAAAAAGATAGATCTGAACATGACCGGATATGGCAGCGACAGGGCCACATTCGAAGAGCGGACGAGAAAGAATTTGGAGTTCCGCGGGATGCATCATCACGTATTCGATGCGCGTCTCGCGATCCGCGCGGTCGATCACGCCGGTCTGCACATCACGGATGTTCAGACCATGCTGCCGTTCCATATCGTTGTGGTTGCGCAAAAAAAGAAAATGAAGAATAACGAACAATGGCTGGCGCCGGAATTCCGCATCCGCCGAAGCCCATTCATCACCGACAGAAGTTGAGGAATCAATGAAAGAGATCATCAAAGGGAAAGCATTCGTTCTGGGGAACGACATCGATACCGATCAGATCATTCCCGCCGCACATCTCGTCTATAAGCTTGACGATCTTGATGAAAAGAAAAACTACGGCCGATACGCTTTTTCCGGTGTACCGATCGAACAATCGGGACTGCCGCAGGGGAACATCCCTTTCATCAAAGAGGGAAATTGGCAGAGCGAATATACGATCGTCATCGGCGGGAAGAATTTCGGATGCGGTTCATCCCGCGAACATGCGCCGTTTGCACTCCAGGTGGCCGGGATCGAAGCGGTGATCGCCGAAGGATATGCGAGGATCTTCTACCGCAACTCCATCGACGGCGCATTCGTTGCACCGTTCGAATCGGTCGAGCATCTGTCGAAAGAGATCCGCACAGGAGACGAACTGGAACTTGATACCACAAAAGGGATCCTGAAGAATCACACACAGAAGAAAGAGTACCAACTGAAACCGCTCGGAGATATTGAACATATCCTTCGGGGGGGCGGGATCTTTGAATATGCGCGGAAATCGGGAATGCTGCAAAAAGCATAATTTCACCACGGAGTGCACAGAGGGCACGGAGGAGAAAAGAGAATGTTGAATAAAACTATAGCGATCATCGGTGCAGGGAACATGGGAACCGCGCTTATCCGCGGAATTCTGAATGCGAAACTGACCGACGCAAAGAAGATCACAGCCAGCGGAACACGGATCGAGAAATTGGAAAAACTTTCCGCCGAGTACGGCATCAATGTGACGACGAATAATACGGATGCGGCGAAGCATGCGGATATCGTCATTCTCTGCATCAAAGCTTCGGTCATCCGATCGGTGCTGGACGAACTGCGAAAGGTCTTTCATAAGAACCAATTCATTATTTCCATTGCCGCCGGTGTCACCACGGCTTCCATGGAAAAGATCATCGGAAAGAATGTTCCGGTCGTCCGCTGCATGCCGAATATCGCATCGACGGTCGGACTCGGATCGACGGCGATCTCGTTCGGAAAGCATGTCCACGCAGCACAGCACGATACCGCCGTGAAGATCTTCGAAGCGGTCGGCGATGTGGTCGTGGTCGGCGAGCAGCATCTTGATGCGGTCACCGGGTTGAGCGGCAGCGGTCCTGCGTATATCTACATGGTGATCGAAGCGCTCATTGACGGCGGCGTAAAGATGGGACTTCCCCGCGATATTTCAACAAAATTAGCAATTCAGACCGTTCTTGGTTCGGCAAAGCTCGTGAAAGAATCGAATGTTCACCCTGCGATCCTTCGCGATCAAGTGACAACGCCGGGCGGGACGACCATCAATGCCATTCACGAACTCGAATCGCACGGTCTCCGTTCCATGCTGATCGACGCGGTGGCGACGGCGACAAAACGTTCCCGCGAACTGTCGGAGCTGATCAATAAATAAATTTATTCATTGTTTCATCGGATCATTGTTTCAATGAACCGATGGATCAATGAGCCAATGAACAAATACATTAATGAATCAATCATGAAGAAGGTTATCACCGTAATTCCCGGCGACGGTATCGGACAGGAAGTTGTTGCAGGAGCTCTGCGCGTGCTGGATGTGATCGCAAAGAAATTCAGCCACACATTTACATATCAGAATGCACTTGCCGGCGGAGCAGCGCTTGATGCAACCGGAATTCCGCTTCCCGAAGAAACATTGATACGTGCAAAAGCGAGTGATGCCGTCCTTCTCGGCGCGGTCGGCGGACCGAAATGGGATTCCAATCCGCAGCATCTCAAGCCGGAGCGCGCACTGCTTGGATTGCGAAAAGAATTGGGTCTTTACGCGAATATTCGTCCGGCCAAAATTTATTCTGCGCTCGTCGATGCATCATCACTGAAAAAGGAGATCGTTGAGGGAGTTGATATTATCGTTGTCCGGGAACTGACCGGCGGACTCTATTTCGGGAAGCCGAGCGGTTTCGAACAGCGGAACGGCGAAGAGGTCGGCTTCAACACGATGATCTATTCCGAATCCGAAGTGGCGCGTATCGCCGAATCAGCATTCGAGATCGCGCGGAAGCGGAGCAAGAAACTCTGCTCGGTGGATAAAGCGAATGTGCTTGAGACATCGCAGCTGTGGCGAAAGGTTGTTCTTCAGGTCGCAAAAAAATATCCCGATGTCGAACTTTCCCACATGTACGTGGACAATTGTTCCATGCAATTGATCAGGAATCCCAAGCAATTCGATGTCATTGTCACCGAAAACCTCTTCGGCGACATCCTGAGCGACGAAGCCGCAATGCTCACCGGTTCCATCGGCATGCTTGCATCCGCTTCGCTGGGAGGTTCTGTGGCGATGTACGAGCCGGTCCACGGCAGTGCCCCCGATATTGCGGGACAGAACAAAGCGAATCCGATCGCAACGATCGCATCCGTTGCCATGATGCTGAAATATTCTTTCGACCTTGGTAAAGAATCCGATGCCATCGAGAATGCGATAGAGCAAGTGCTGAGCAAAGGATTCCGTACGGGAGACATTTATACAGAAGGAATGACGAGACTGGGGACGAAAGAGATGACCAACGAAATAATAAACAATATTTAGAGAGAATGTCATTGCGAGGAATCACGATCGTTCTTTGATCGTGATGACGAAGCAATCAATTTTTAGCGTGAGATTGCTTCGCTCATAAACAACATTCGCCCGCCATGACAATGAGTAATTTATGCTGACCATGAAATTCGGGGGGACATCCGTCGGCGATGTTCCGAGATTGCAGGAAGTAGTTGCGATCGTAAAAAAATTCAAGACTGAACAGCCTGTCGTTGTTGCATCGGCGATGGGAGGATTGACCAATGTCCTGCTCGATACTGCGCAGCGTGCAGTGGAACGGAAGACAGGCGAAGTGAACAATGCTATCGCCTCCATCCGCGACCGTCATCTGCAGATCGCGAATACGATGATCCAGGATTATCCGCGCCGCGCGGCGCTCATCAAACAGCAGCAGGAATCGATCGACGAGCTGGCGAACCTGTACCACGGCGTCGGACTTCTCCGTGAACTTTCTCCGCGCTCGCTTGATGCGATCGCATCCTTCGGTGAGATCCTTTCCTGCATGCAGATCGCCGCCATCTTCGAGGAGAACGGGATTCCATCACAGTTCGTCGATGCACGGACGATCATCCGCACGGACGATAATTACGGAGAAGCAGCAGTCGATTTTACGTATTCCAATACGAAGATCAATCAGGCGTTGACACCGCTGGTAAAGAGCGGGATCGTTCCGGTCGTGACCGGATTCATCGCATCGACCGAGGACGGGATCACCACGACCATCGGACGAAGCGGATCGGATTATACCGGATCCATCATCGGCTCTGCGGTGAACAGCCGGGAAATCTGGATCTGGACCGATGTGGACGGCGTGATGACGGCCGATCCCAGGAACGTGAAAGGGGCGCTGGTCCTGTCCGAGATCTCCTACAGAGAAGCGGCGGAGATGAGTTATTTCGGCGCCAAAGTGATCCATCCGAAGACGATGGTTCCGGCGATCGAAAAGAGGATCCCGATCCGGATCAAGAACACATTCAATCCGGAACATCCCGGCACGCTCATCTCGGCCGAACCGGACCACGGCGGCTCGTCGGCAAAAACGGTGACATCGATCGATCATCTTGCCATTATCGCCATCGAAGGGAACGGGATGATCGGAGTTCCGGGTGTTTCTGCACGGATATTCTCCGCGCTGGCCCGCGCGCAGGTGAACGTGATGATGATCTCGCAGGCATCATCCGAACACAATGTCTGCATCATCGTTCCGCGGAAGGACTGTCAGCAGGGAGTAAAGGTGCTGCGGGATGAATTCAGCGTGGATATTGCAAAGAAGATCATCGACGATATCACCGTGAAGGAACCGGTCTCCATTGTAGCTGTTGTCGGCGAAGGGATGATCGGCTCCAAAGGGATCGCCGGAAAAACATTCTCCGCTGTCGCCAAAGCGGATGTGAACATCATCGCGATCGCTCAAGGTTCGTCCGAACTGAATATATCGTTTGTGGTGGAACAGGCGGATTCAAAAAAAGCGGTTCAGTCCGTGCACGACGCATTCCACACTTCAGCACCATAACATTTTCGCAGACACGAGTACTGGGCCAAATTCAACTAACGTCATGCCGAACTTGTTTCGGCATCTTAAAATGTAAAGAAAGATGCTGACATACGTCAGCATGACGATATTGTTTATTCAAATTGACCCGCTGCCAAGACACGCGGCAGGGCGATCTCTCTTGTCAATATTATGTATATTGATGTTTCGAAGAATCTTTCACCACGGCTCTTAACCCGGCACATCGGCACCTATGCAGAAATATCAGAATATCAACTGCTCCTATTATGACCGGCTCGAAGCGTTTGCAACGAACAGGACGAACTGTTCCATTCTTTATAATGACGGAATAGAAAAGACCGAGGGAGGGGTCATCGTCGATCTGTTTGCGCGGGACGGCGCGGAGTATCTGAAACTGAACAGCGGCACGGTGATCCGTCTCGATCATCTTGTTTCCATTAACGGCCTTGCGGTCAACAGCCCTTCGGGCGACAATATTTGCTGATATGAACTCGATCCTTAAAAGCATCACCTCCGGAAAAGAATATCCTCTGAACGAGGTCCGCTTCACCTCGGACAACGGCGAACTGCTCGATGTTGTTCACAATGTTGATGCATTGAAGAGCTCCCGCAATATCTCACGCGACCATTTCTCCACCAAGCATTCTTCGATCAACGGACAGCCGAGCGGAGGAGTGTGGCATTTCAAGGATCTTGTCCTCCCCGATATTCCTGAACAGGATGTTGTTTCAAAGCAGGAAGGGAATACCCGGCTCTATCGAAGTAAAAAGATCTCCGCATGGCTTGGACTTTCCGCAGAGAAATTCTTCCTGAAACATGAAGGGGAGAATCCCACCGGTTCGTTTAAGGACCGCGGTATGACCGTTGCCATCACACAGGCCAAAGCGCTCCGTCAAAAGGCGGTGACCTGTGCCTCCACCGGAAACACATCGGCATCGCTTGCGGCGTACGCATCCGAAGCAGAATTGACCGGACTGGTGCTCATCCCGAAAGGTAATGTTGCGGTCGGCAAGATCTCACAGGCGCTGGCATACGGAACGCGAACATTGGTCGTGAACGGCGATTTCGATGACTGCATGCGGCTCATCCGTGAAGCGCAGGAAAAATTATCAGCGTATCCGCTCAACTCCATCAATCCGTTCAGACTGGAAGGACAAAAGACGATCATCTGGGAGATGCTGATGCAGCTGAATTGGCAGATACCTGATTGGATCGTTTTCCCCGGAGGAAATCTCGGGAATACCAGCGCATTTGGGAAAGCGCTGTATGAAGCAAAAGAGCTCGGCTGGATCGACCGGATGCCGCGGTTCGCAGTGATCCAGGCGGAGGGAGCGAGTCCGTTCTACAAAGCGTATAAGAACGATTTCAGGGAATTGAAGACGGAGAAAGCGGAAACGATCGCCACCGCCATCAAGATCGGCGATCCGGTGAATTATCCGAAAGCGGTCCGTGCGATGAAGTGGACGAACGGCGTTGTTGAATCGGTGACCGATGAGGAGATCCTCGAAGCAAAAGCACGCGTAGATGCAGCAGGGATCGGAGCAGAACCGGCGTCGTGCGCAACGGTTGCGGGGATCAAAAAGTTAATCGGATCCGGAGAGATCAAAGCGAATGAGACCGTGGTCGGAATCCTGACGGGAAACATCCTGAAAGATCCGCAGGTGATCGTGGATTATCACTTCAACAGGAAGACGGAACATGCAAATCCGCCGCACGACATTAACGCAACGATCGATGAACTAAAACAACATTTGTAATCTGATAGTATATAAGTAGTTGAGTCGTTGAGTATTTGAGATACAGCGCCTTTTCTCATCTACTCATCTACTCATCTACTCAACTACTCAATTTTTCTTGAGCCCTTACTCTTTATGACCATCAAGATCCCTTGCTCTACCTCCAATCTCGGCCCCGGCTTCGATACACTCGGTCTTGCGCTGAACCGTTATCTTATTCTTTCTGCCGAAGAATCGAACGGATTGATCATTTCCGTTGAAGGTAATGGAAAAGATCATATTGCCACCGATACGACCAATCTTGTCTACTCGGCAATGACAGCAACGGCGCAAAAAGTCGGAAGGACATTGCCCCCGTTGCTTCTGCATATCAATAACGGTGTCCCGGCATACGGCGGACTCGGCGGAAGCGGTGCGGCGATTGCAGGGGGCGTTTTTCTTGCAGACCAATTATTGAACATCGGATTGTCACGGGAAGACATGCTGAACATAGCCGTTGAGATCGAAGGGCATCCGGACAATGTTTCCGCCGCGATCTTCGGCGGTCTTACTATTAATTGTTTTGATGCGGAACGGAACGTCCATTGTACAAGCGTGAAGATCGAAAAGAGACTGTCTGTGGTCGCGTGTTCTCCGCATTTTCAAGTGCAGACGAAAGAAGCACGGAAGATCCTTCCGCAGCAGGTACCGCTGAAGGATGCCGTCACGAATATCGAGAATGCCGCGTCACTGGTCGCAGCGATGATGAACGGCGATTACGAAGCCCTCCGCTACGTTACCAAAGAGCGGCTCCATGAACAATACCGCGCAACACTCATTCCCGGATACGACGAAGTGAAAAAAGCCGCACTTGATGCCGGCGCATTGTCATTCAATATAAGCGGAGCAGGACCAACGGTCTTCGCGTTCGCTGTCAGCAGCGAGACAGAGATCGCTTCCGCAATGCAGGATGCCTTCCGCAGGAATGGCCAGACATCAACCTCTGAAATAATGTCCGTTGAGAACAACGGCGCTGTTCGTTTGTAACCCCATCTTTTTTCTTCTCTGCAGATTTATTTATATTGATCCAGTGTAAGCTGTGGCGTTATTATTTTAAATCCTCAGCGGACTCAGCGTTCTCCGCGGTGAACAATATTAATGAGAGAGCTTTATGGGTGAATTTCCGCAAACCGATCTGAACAAAGTGAAACGACTCCCGAAGAGGGGTGAGTATGATAAGAAGACCGTTTATGATATCGTCGATGAAACGTTGATCTGTCACGTCGGATTTACCGTTGAGGGTCAGCCGTTCGTGATGCCGACGATCCATACGAGGATCGGCGATACGGTCTATCTTCACGGCGCCGTGGCGAATCGGATGCTCAATCATATCAAAGCGGGGAACAGTGTCTGCTTGAATATGACGCTGGTGGACGGGATCGTCTTTGCGCGATCGGTGTTCCATCACAGCATGAATTACCGTTCCGCAGTGCTGTTCGGGAAAGGACGCGTTGTTGAGACATATGAAGAGAAATGGAAGGTCTTCGAAGCGCTGACGGAACATATCGCAAAAGGCCGGTGGAAGGATGCCCGCCATCCGAACGAATCCGAAGACAAAAGCACGCAGATCATCGCTGTCGAGATCGAAACCGCATCGGCAAAAGTACGAACGGGTCCGGCGAAGGATGACGAAGAGGATTACGCGCTGCCGGTCTGGGCGGGAGTTCTGCCGGTGCGGATGACCTTCGGCGAGCCGGTGAAGGACGACCCTTTGCCGGACACCATTCCTGTTCCGGAGTATATCAAGAGGTATCGAAGATAAAATTCCGTATACTCCCCCATGGCTAAAATCCTGCAGACACTGAATGCACTCGATCCTCGCAAACAGACCGATGAAGTAACGGGAATCCGTCAATTCCTGTACGGTATAGCGAATATCCTGCTGCTGGTCTGCGCACTTGGCGCTATGGCCGGTCTCGCCGCGCAATATGGATTCTATCTGTCAGAAGACTTGCAGCGATCGATCGCAGATTATTCGCGCCTACTGCTGCTCGGTTTTGCAGTGCAGGCACTGATAAAACTTACCGTGGTCCATAAAAAACTGCGCTTTATCCGGGTCCGCTGGGCGGAATACGGTATGGTGACCATGATCCTGCTTCATCTGATGTTCCCCGGTCCGATAGAATCGCTGCTGCTGTGGATCGATCCCCGCCTGACCCCGGTGTCGCTGACCGGATTGTACTTCGGTATCTCGCAGGTTCTCTTCTTAACTGCGCTCATTCCGTCCGCCCTCCGGGCAAGCCAGGGAGTGATGTCCAAAAATGTTCAGCCCTCGTTCCTGCTGCTGGCAAGTTTTCTTTTCCTTATTGCGGTCGGAACACTGCTGCTGCTGCTGCCGAAGGCGACCGTCACGCAATCCATGACGTTCGTGGATGCTCTCTTTACCGCCACAAGCGCCGTGTGTGTGACCGGACTGATCGTTGTCGACACGAACCATTATTTTTCTTCGCTCGGTCATGATGTCATTCTGTTCCTCATTCAGATCGGCGGGCTGGGGATCATGACGCTGACGACATTCTTCGCCTTTGTGATCAGCGGATCCGGTAAGCTGAAAGAATACTCGACCATGCAGTCCCTGCTGGGCGAAGAAAGTCTGGGCCGAATAAAAATGACCCTCACTCTGATAGCATTGATCACACTGGTGATCGAAGCAGGAGGGGCGATCCTGATCTATTACGCCATCGGGGGCACAGCGATCGAAGCGTATCATCCTTGGTATTTTTCCCTCTTCCATTCGGTGTCCGCATTCTGTAATGCCGGTTTCACCCTCACAACTGAGAATTTGATGCATCCGGCACTGCAGACCAATCTGCCGCTCCTGATGATCATTTCCGTTCTGGTCATTCTGGGAGGAGTTGGGTTTCCTGTGTTCACCAACATTATTGACGGCATCAATCGTCTGCTGCTGAAACAGCGGACACTCTTTCGCCTTTCTATTCACACAAAATTAGTATTGGTGACCAGCGCAGCATTACTGTTGATCGGAACAGCGGGATTGTTCCGGTTGGAACAGGGATCGGCATTCTCCGTCTATTCACCGGCAGAGCAGTGGGTGATCTCCTTTTTTCATTCCGCCATTGCGCGCACTGCCGGTTTCAATTCAGTGGATATTGCGTCGTTGACCCTCCCCTCGCTTTTTCTGATCATCCTGCTGATGTGGATCGGTGCGTCGCCGGCCTCCACAGGAGGAGGGATCAAAACAACCACTTTTGCAGTCGCCCTGCTGAATCTCCGCTCTATCGTTACCGGAAGAAGGCATGTGGAAGTTTTCGGAAAACAGATACCTGCACACGTCACAACCAAAGCCTTCAGCACAGTGTTGTTGTCATTGCTGTACATGGTCGCGGCGCTGTTCGCATTGTTGATCACAGAACAGCATCCGTTCGAGCTTCTATTGTTCGAAGTGGTTTCCGCCATGAGCACGGTCGGACTTTCCGCCGGGATCACCGCACAGCTGACCACGGAAGGGAAGTACATCATTATTGCGTCGATGATCGTGGGAAGGATCGGATTCCTGGCTTTCATTCTTGCATTGATCCCGAAACGACAGCAGCCGGAATACGAACATATCACAGAAGAAGTATTGATCACCTAATCAGGAAAACATATGGCAAAAAAAATTGCGGTTATCGGACTTGGAGTATTTGGGATCCGCGTGGCGATCGAGTTGAGCCGGAAAGGGGCGGACGTGATAGCTCTGGACAACGATATGGAGCGGCTGGATGATGTGAAAGAGCATGTTGCGCATGCCGTCCGGATCGATTCCACCGACGAAACAGCATTGAAAGCGCAGGGAGTGCAGGACATGGATGTGGTGATCGTCGGCATCGGCGACCACTTTGAAGCAGCGCTGCTCACCATCGCTGCACTGCAGAACATCGGCGCGAAACGGATCGTTGTCCGCGGAACCACCTCCACTCACGAACGGATCCTGAACCATCTCGGCATCAAGGAAGTGATCCTGCCGGCAGAAGAGGCCGCAGAACGGCTGGCCACAAATCTGATCTTTGAGAATGTGATCGACTCGTTCGAACTTTCCAGCGATTACAGTATAGCGGAGATCTCTGCTCCGGAACCGTTCATCGGCAGATCGGTGACCGAACTGGAACTGCGGCAGACATACAATGTGAACCTGATCACCATTAAACGGCAGCAGGAAAAACAGACGATGTTCGGATTGCAGAAGAAGAAAGTGGCAACGATTCTCGGCATTCCGAGCAGTGATACGCATATTGAGCGGGGAGATGTGCTCGTGGTATTCGGACGAAAAAAAGAGCTGGAAAAACTTGCTTCTGCGTAGCGCATGAGCAGATAAGTCGTTGAGTATATGAGTAGTTGAGAAATTGTGTTGTTATCTCAATGACTCATATACTCAACAACTCTCATGGTTTTCTGGTTACCTCGATCTTCTCCACCGGATAACTCTCATCGCGCACATTCCAATCCTCGAAACTTCCGTCATAAACTTTCGCGTCGTAACCGAGCAGTTTTGCCGCAACATAGACAACCGTTGCCTGCTGTCCTACGTGACAATAGGAGACGACAGTTGTTCCTTTCCTGATCCCCGCTTCATTGAACAGTTTTTGAAGATCGGCGGGGGATTTTATTCTGTTTGCAGAATCGAGGATCATACTGAACGGGATGCTCTTCGCTCCTGTGATATGACCCTGCCTCGCCACACCTCCGCCGTTGCCGTCATAGAAATTTTTTGCCCGAGCATCCACGATCGTTACAGCGGAGGAAGAGAGATGTTCCTTCACCCATTCCGCATCGGTGATGACCGATGGATCCACCGACAGTTTCAATGTAGACCGTTTTACAATTGGCATCTCTTTGGAGACCGGCCGTCCCTCGTTCTTCCAGGCTTCCAATCCTCCATCCAACAGCGCGGTCTGATCCCCAAATCCGAAATAGCTCAGGGCAAGAATGATCCGCGTGGTGGTTGAAACGTTCTGTCCTGCAAAGACGACCACGATCTTTGATGACTGTTCGATCCCGGCTTCTTCAAGCACTTTTTTCGCTTCATCGACGCTCGGCATCTCGGTGTTCAGGTCCGGATTGGAGACGGCGAGAGAGTTGAACCAGATGAACCGTGCATTCGGCAGGTGGGCGAATTTATATTCATTCCGGCTGAAGCCGACCTGAAGAATGACAAGATCCTTATCATTCATATGGTCTGCCAGCCATTGGGTGGAGACGAACATCGGGATGCTCCGTTCGGCAGCAGCCGGACGGGTCATCAGGAATAGAGCGGCGCAGCAAAAAAAGATCCTGTTCATGTTCTCTCCCAGCGATGTGGTGTATTGATGATAAAAAAGCTACAGAATAGACCGGAATGTATCAACAGCGTTGGGATGAACAGCGATAAAGCGGTGTCAGAATCCTGGAAAAAGCGGGGTCTAACGGTGGAATAAAAGTGAAGAAAGTGAAACAGCCGCGCCGAGGATCAATACGGTGAGCGCCGTATTGTTCAACGAGTTCTTCTTCTGCGGCGTCCGGCCTTTCAGCCAGAAGATCAATCCGGCGACACCAAAAGGGAACGACGTGAACAGACTCATGCCGTAGGTCCAGATCCAGCCGGTGAGAAGAAAGAACATCCCGCAGAAAATGGAATAGAGATTATACCGGAACGTATTGTCGGTGTTCACAAATTATGCGAGTAGTTTTTCCACGATCTGCACCGACGTGATCCCGTCCGCTTCGGCGTTGAAGTTGGGAATAATGCGGTGGCGGAGCACAGGTACGGCGACGGCGCGTACATCTTCCATATCGGGTGTATATTTTCCGTGGAGGATCGCCCTCGTCTTCGCGCCGAGGATCAGATACTGCGATGCACGCGGTCCTGCTCCCCATGTGAGCCAGTCCTTCACGAACTGCGGTGAATGGGAATCCTTCGGCCGGGTCTTGGCGACCAGACTGACTGCGAAATCGATCACGTTGTCCGCCACCGGCACACGCCGGACGAGGTCCTGATAGTCGATGATGTCACCTGCGCTCAGCACGTGTTTCAGTTTCGGCGAATACTGACTGGTGGTCGCTTTGACGATCTGCTTCTCTTCTTCGAACGAAGGATACTCCAGCCAGAGATTGAACATGAAGCGGTCCAGCTGTGCTTCGGGAAGCGGATAGGTCCCTTCCTGTTCGATGGGATTCTGTGTAGCGAGGACGAAGAACGGTTCGTCGAGCGTATATGTCTTTCCCGCCGCCGTTACTTTGTGCTCCTGCATCGATTCCAAAAGTGCCGCTTGTGTTTTCGGGGGAGTGCGGTTGATCTCATCTGCGAGAACGATATTGGCGAAGACCGGTCCTTCGACGAATTTGAATACTTTTCCGCCGCTCTTCTTATCCTCTTCGATGATCTCGGTGCCGGTGATGTCGCTCGGCATCAGGTCCGGTGTGAACTGGATGCGGTTGAACTTCAGATCGAGCACATCGGCAAGCGTTTTGATCAGCAGCGTCTTGGCAAGACCGGGGACGCCGACCAGCAGGCAATGTCCGCGGGAAAGGAGGGAGATGAACAGCTGTTCGATCACCGTATCCTGTCCGACGATCACTTTGGCGATCTCTGTCCGCAGCGCCTGATAGGATGCATTCAGTTCACGGACAGCTTCGACGTCCGAACGGTTCGGTTTCAGCGGATCGGATTTCTCAATTTTTTTTGCCACGCATTAGCCTCATTGTAAAGATGCAGAATAATTACATTAAAGATAAAAAATAATACCGCCATAAACATCGTCATGCTGACGAATGTCAGCATCTTGCGAAAATGACGAAGATGCCGAAACAAGTTCGGCATGACGAAAAACAATAAATATCAGAAGCGATATCGTTATTTCCGTACAAGCCACTCGCGGGGATTCTGTTTGTCTTTCTCTTTCCACACTTCAAAGTGGAGAAGATTCCCGGAGACTGTTTCCCCGCTCTTGGCGATGACCGCCCCTTCTTTCATCTGCTGACCGCTGATCACGGAGATCTCGGAGAGATGCGCATAGACGGTCCGATATCCGTGTCCGTGATTGATGATGATCAGATTTCCGTATGACGGGAGCCAATGGATCAGCGCGACCTCGCCGTCCGCCACGGTGCGGACCGGGACATTCTCTTTGGTGGAGATATCGATACCGGTGTTGGTGGTGATCGTTTTCATGACCGGATGGACCTGGTTGCCGAATTCCGCGATGACCCGTCCGCCGGACACAGGCCAGATGAGTCTCCCTTTCCGTTCCGACAGCGGACGGAGGATCAGTTCCACCTTCGCGGTCTCTATCTCGTACTCTTTGTCGCGCTCTTCCGCGCGGCGGTTCGCCTCGGCGATCTCCCGCTCCTTCTCGCGTGCTTTGGCAAGATCGTTCTTTTTCTTCAGGTCGGCCAGTTCCTTCTCCCGTTCGATCTTTGCGAGGCGTTCCCGTTCTTTGCGCGCGGCGCGCTCCTTTGCGATCCGTTCCTTCCGCTCCTTCTCTTCCCGTTCCGCTTTCTCTTTCCGGATCCGTTCCTGCTCGATCAAATTGGCGACGATGTTCTCCAGTTCCTTTGCGGCGGAGATCTTGCGTGTCAATTCCTTTTTCAGCTGCGACTTGTCCTCGCGGATATCCTTCAGAACATTGCTCCTGCGTTCTTTGGTCTTATTGAGCGTGTTCTCTTCTTTGATCTTCTCCGAGATCAGCTGTTGTTCGGTGGAGAGTTTTTCCTGCAGCGTGCTGTGTTCGATCTCGATCTGTCCTTTTTTTGCGACGATCTTTTCCAGATCCCGTTTCCTCTGGTCCGAGAACCGCTTCATGTATTCAATGCGGATGTAGAGCTGATTGATGGAATTGGAGGAGAGGATCGTCTCCAGGTCGTATACTTTTCCGTACTTGTACACGGAGGAGACATACTGTGCGTAATGATTCTTCAGGAAGGCCAGCTGCTGCTCCAGCTGGTCCACATTCTGTCTGGTGGCGAGGATGGACGAACGGATGAGCTGCTCTTCAGTGCGGAGTTCGTTCAGGAGCGTTCGGACGAGATTGGCCTTCTTTTCGATCAGCTCCAGCCGGCTGAGAGTTGCTTTTTCCTTCTTTTCGCTCTCTTCGATCTGCTGCTCGTACTGCTGGATCTCGGCGCGGAGGCGACGCAGCTGCTGGTCCTTCCGTTTGATGTCGGACTGCTGGTTTGCCATACCGAGCGGAAGGAAGAGGAGCGCTGCCAGACAATATAATAGGATCCGCGTCATTCGAAGGTGATGATCTCGGCGTCGTCCGGATAATTGATGGTCATGCCGGAGGAAGAAGAGTCGAACGAGATGTTCCCGTATTCCAGCAGCAGCGATGAATTTTTGGAGGGGATTGCAACCTCTACCTGTTCGGGAAGGACTGCGCCTTCCGCATTCCTTTTGTACGAATACTCGACCCTCCACAAGGTCTTCCCGGAAATGGTTTTGCGGACACAGTGTGTGATCCGCAGGAAACTTTCGTCGGCGCGGTATTTGTCATACACAGTGTCGTTGACGGCAGAAGTGAAAGTATAGGATCCATTGCTCTGCACGGTGAAGCTGTCCATGACGGCCGAGCGGAGCAGCGGATGATTCCCCTGCAGTGCGCTGATCATCAGTTCGAACGGAATATCCTTGAGGAACGGAAGGGACTCCATCTGTCTGGATGGATCGCCTTGATAGACCGTATTGTTCAGAGCGTTATACGCGGTGAATGTCCGGCGTGTGAACAGAGCGGTGCCGACGTTGATGCCGAACGGTCCATAGACGGACATCTTCACGGAATCGGTGCCGCGCGTCATCAGTTCAAATCCGGCGGACTGATTCATGGAAGGAGAGCTGATGGTAATGCTCCCTTCGGCGGAAAAATTTCCGGAGGAGATCGTTGCGCGCAGCAGATGGTCCTGCAGTTCTTCGGCGCTCATCGCTCCATTGCTCACCGGTTTCGGCGCCGTAGCGCAGCCGGCAGCGAACAGAGCCGCGGCAAAAAAAAGAACGGCCGATGATCTCACAGTGTGCCCCGCGACAGTTTCTCTTTCAGGAGACCGTTCTTTTCATCCTTCTCCAATGCTTTCATCCAATACTTCTTTGCTTCCTCCGGCCGGTTCAGCTTGGAATAGACATCACCGAGATGTTCCAGCACAACGGCGCTTGCATCGCCGAGATCCACCGCACGCTGAATGTGCGGAAGCGCCTCAGAGTATTTCCCTTTCTGAAAAAGGATCCAGCCGTATGTATCCAGATAGGAGGAGTTGAGGGAATCGCTCTGCAGTGATTCGCGGGACATCTTCTCGGCGCGGTCCAATTGAAGCCCCCGTTCGGAGAGACTGTACGCGTAATTATTCAGTACGAGAGCGGATTTGGGATCGATCCGCAGCGCTCGTTCGTACGCCGAATCCGATTCGGTGTGCATCTTCAGAGCATCATAGGTCAATCCGAGCGAGGAGAGCGTGTTGACATCCGTCGGATTCAGTTCCACCGCACGTTCGAGTGCAACACGGGAATCCTGCTGCAGTCCGGCGCGGTTGTATGCGATGCCGAGCAGCATGTAGATGCGGAAATCATCCTGCACATACTGTTTCGCTTTGCTGAGGATGCTGATCGCCTCCATGAAATCCTGTTTGTCGAAATACATCCAGCCGAGCTGCCACCAGGCATCGCCGTTCCAGTTGGCGGACTGGGTAGCGCGGGTGAAGTATTGCTCTGCGATGGAATCCTTCTTGATGCCGCGGTGCAGCACACCCAGATAGACAAAGGAGCGGGCATCGGTCGGATAATTCTTTTCATACTGCTTGAAGACGTTGATCGCCTCCGGAATGATGAGCGTATCCTTCAGCGTCTGAGCATAGAAGGCCACACCGATCCGAAGATGTGTGTCCGGATCGAGTGAGTCCGATTTTAGTACGGTCAGGAGTTCCTTCTGTGCGGACTTCCAGTCGTTCTGCTGAAGATAGACATCCGCCAGTGTTGCGCGGAGCAGTACGTTGTCAGGATTCTTTTCCAGCACCTCGTTCAAAGAGGAGAGCGCTTTGTCGAATTTTTTTGTGCGGATATAGACTTCGGCGAGATTCTGTTTGACGGCGATGTTGGCCGGATCGAGTTTCAGCATCGCTTCCAGTGCTGCTTCGGAGTCGTCGTACCGCAGAAGCATGGAACTCAGCTGCGCGATCTGCATGAGCACTTCCCAGGTCGGTCCCTGCCGGGCGATGATGCCGTTGTATAATTCCAGTGACTCGAGAGGTTTCACCCGTTCCAGCAGCTGCGCTAAAGTGAAAGCGGCATTGGTGTTGGATGGATCGATCGACAGGATCGTCCGCAGCTCTTCGGCAGCTTTGTCGAATTGTCCGGCGCTGAGATAGATCTGCGACAGCAGTTCGCGGTATTCCACTTTGGCCGGTTCGTGTTTGACCGCGAGCAGCGCATTCTCGGCTGCGGGAGTGAAACGGCGGATCTGTGCATAACATTTCGCCATGGCAAAGAAAATGGCCGGATCATGGTCATACCGGAGCGCATCCTGATAATCGAGGATCGCTTCAGCGAACTGTCCTTTGCTTTCCTTCAGCGAACCGTCGATGAACAGCTGCATCGCCGCCGAACGGTCTTTCTGCATTACCTGCGCCTGAACATGCGGGTCCTGAACCGGCGACTTTTCCGAACCTTCTTTAGCGGACGAGCATCCTGCGAGCACAGCAAGCATACCTGCGGCACAGAACCATAAACAGCGCTTCATCATACAGCGGACTTTCCTTTCGTTGGATCATGAAAGATAAAAAAACTTGGAGGGAGTTACAATGGAACAGTCTCCTTCCCATTGGACGAAAGAAAAAGGCGGCTTGTTCGCCGCCTTTCAATGAGAATTTTATAACGAAATAGACCATCGACGGTTCAGTTCCGAGCCGGAACGGTCCCGATGACGGTTCCCGCTCTTATTTTCTGCTGTTCAGTTTCGCCAGCAGACGCAGGATCTCGATGTAAAGCCAGATCAAGGTTACCATTAATCCGAACGCCGCATACCATTCCATGAATTTCGGAGCACCGTGTTCCGCTCCTTTTTCGATGAAGTCGAAATCCAGGACGAGATTCAGCGCCGCGATCACGACCACGACAAGACTGAATCCGATCCCGATCAATCCGTTCTCATGGATATAGGGGATGGAGGTGCCGAAGAAGCTCATGATCCAGCCGACAAGATAGATCACGGCGATACCGCCCGTAGCGGCGAAGATCCCCAGCTTGAAATTCTCGGTCGCTTTGATCACACCGGATTTGTACGCGATCAGCAGACAGCCGGCGGTTCCGAAGGTCAGTGCAACGGCCTGCATGACGATGCCGGGATACAGGGACTCCATCATCACCGAAATACCGCCGAGTGCAAAACCCTGCAGTACTGAATACAAGGGTGCTGTGACCGGAGACCATTCTTTTTTAAAGACGGTGACGAACGAAACGACCAGTCCTCCGATGACACCGACCATCATCCACATGGTCACGGATGGATCCTGTTCCAAAAAGAGACTCCAGGTGTACGCAGCTCCGGCCACCAGCAGCAGAAGCATCATACCGGTCTTGTTGACCGTCCCCTGAAGGGTCATGGTATCGGAATATTGTCCGGTACCGATCTGTTCGAACGTTTTGTCGTTCAACGCGGGATTTGCTGTGCGCATCATTGTGTGTGTTCCTCCTTGATTAACGTAATAGGATCATTTTTTTAGTTTGTGTATTATTTTTTGTTTCCAGCCGGTAGAAATAAGTGCCCGATGCAGCTTCTTCATCACTTTCGATCCGTCCGTCCCACGATACAGTGAAGGTCCCTTTCTGTGCATGGCCGCTGAACAAGGTTCTGATCCATGCGCCGGTGAGATCGTATACGGAAACGGTGGTGAAACCCTCCTCCGGCAGCGAAAATTCGATCGTCGTCTGCGGATTGAACGGATTCGGATAATTCTGCTGTAGTGTATAGTTGAACGCAGCGGAGGACGGTTTAGTTTCCGCTCCGAGCGACACTCCGGGGGAATATTTCCACACACCGGCACCGGAGACATACATCAGAGAGTCATTCACCTTCCGGAAACGGTTCAGGCTGTTCCCGATCGCCAGGGAGGTCCAGGTGTTCCCGCCGTCCGTTGTCTGTTTCGGTGCGAGGGAAGTTCCGCCGGCCCAGCCGAGTGTATCATTCAAAAACCCGAGTCCCTGAACAAAATATCCGGTTGAGGAGAATTCTTTCGGTGTCCAGCTCGAGCCGCCGTCGGTTGTTTTCAGGATGAAGACCGGAGCGACATTGCTGTTGCGCTGAAGACTGACGTAGCCGGTCATCCGTGACGGGAAGGTGATCTTCCACGCCCATTCATTCGTCCGAGTGGTAACGTAGACCGTGTCCCACGTTTCGCCTGCATCGGCAGTGGAGAGGATGATGGCGCGCGACTTTTCATGCGTCGTATCCGTCAGCCCGACGGTGATCCCGGAATCTTTCGTGAAGAAACGGACATCGATCAGTCCTGCGGCATACGGCGTCATATCTTTCGCGGTCCATGTTGCGCCGCGGTCCGTTGTTTTGTAGAACCACGCCGGTCCGCGTACGCGGCCGACACCATAGATGATCGAATCGCTCACCACATGCATACCGCAGAATCCCCGCTCGATCACCCTGCTGGTCAATTGATGCTCCGGATTCCAATTGAGTCCGCCGTTCGTCGTTCGATAAAGGATCACCGTATCTTTGGCGTTGGGATTGTTCACATCGCCCCATCCGAGTGCGCCGGCATAACCGTTCATTGCATCGAAGAATCCGACCGACCGGAAGTGGGTGAAGGTCCCTTTGTTCAGCTGACGGGTCCAGGAAACACCGCCGTCTGTCGTCCGGTGGATCTGGCCGATACCGTTCACCGCGAATCCGAGGAGCGGATCCACAAAGATCAGGTCGTTGATGCGGGAAGAGTTTCCGGCGTAATCGAAGTTCGTCTTCTTCCATGACAACGGCTGTTGTGCTGCGCCGACGGAGAGCATGATGAAGATGAGGGCGATGCTACGGCACACGGTCATGAGTTCAGGGATTGTTGTTGCATGAATAGAATATTGTCCAACTGATATCAGAGTACCAAAATTAATAATTGTATTCAACTACTTGCCATCGATAAAAAAAAACCATATACTCGCATCAGTGACTAACCCACATATCCCTTCACCAATCTACAGGAGTTCCCATGAATAAAATGTTCAAACAGATCGTTGTTGCAATGCTTGTCGCGACGATGGCGTTGATGTCCGTCGGCTGCTACGGTTCATTCAATCTGACGAAGAAAGTGTACAACTGGAACGGATCGCTCGGCAACAAATGGGTGGTTGAACTGGTATTCCTGGCGTGCTACGTTGTTCCGGTCTACGGTATTGCCGGATTCATCGATGTTGTCATCCTGAACTCGCTCGAATTCTGGACCGGAAGCAATCCGGTTGCATCGAATGTCACCTCCGAGGACGGAACGACCGTCGCCTTCAACAAAGAGAAGAACGAAATGACCGTGTCATATGCCGGCAAATCGTTCACCATCACACGTGAGGACGGAAAGTCCACCGTGAAGGATGCTGAAGGAAACGTGCTTGCCGTTGCCGTGAGCGATGCGAACGGGAACATGAATGTTGTTGATGCAAAAGGAAATGTTCTGACCAGCTATACCAGCGCAGAAGTTTCGGCAATGCTTGCAGCAAAATAAGCGGATGCATTGAGATACTGATCCAAAAGAAGGAGAGTGTTGTTCAGCTCTCCTTCTTCATTTTAAATACTCCATAACCGAGCAGCGACCACCCGGCAAGAAAGCAGAGTCCGCCGAACGGTGTCACCAGTCCGAATGTGCGAATTCCGGTCAGCGACAGGACCATCAAACTCCCGCTGAACAGCACGATCCCCGCGCCGAAGAGCCTGCCTGCCGTTCCGGCAGCCGGGATCGAATCCGCAAGCACGGCAGCGATGAAGATGCCGAAGACATGATACATCTGATACCGGACTGCCGTTTCAAATATTGCCAGCATATCCGGAGCAAGGTACGATTTCAGACCATGCGCTCCGAACGCGCCGAGCGCCACACCGAAGAAAGCAAACAAAGAGCCGAGAAGAAGAAGAGAGCGTTTCATAAGAGAATACTTGTTGTTACAATGTTTAGAAAGTCGAAATGTGTGAAGGTCTGCCGGAGAAGTAAGTGATTAAATTTTAGAGACTTCTAAAATATTCAAAATATGAGTCATTGCGAGCCGTTTTTGGCGAAGCAATCTTGTTTTTACTGGTATTTTGAAAAGATTGCTTCGTCGCTTCGCTCCTCGCAATGACTTTTTCAGAAGTCTCTTTTAATACTTTTTTGCTTTTGAACCTTCCAACCGTCAAAGAATCGTGCAATCCTGTAATCTTGTAATCCTGTAATTTTATATCCCGACCCCGCTACAACATCCCGCTCTGCTTCCGCACGAACCATTCCACGCCGAACAATAGGACGATCACCGCAAGGAAGGAGGGAAGATTCCACAGCTGAAATTCCTCCGTGTGAGTCTGTTCCCGCAGGGACATCTCCTGACGCGCGAGGATCCTTTCGGTTAGCAGGCTGAACTCCGATGCGTCAACATACTCTCCGCCTGAGGATGATGCGAGCTGCTGCATCAGCGGTTTGTTCATCTTCGTTTCCGCAAACTCCACGGATTGTTCGCCGACGGAGATCCTTCCGGCAGCCGTGCCGACCGTGTCGCCGTTCACTGTAGCGGACGCGGTGTAAGTGAATTCCCCTTCGCTCAGACCGGCGATGTTTCCTTCGTACAATCCCGTGCCGGAAGAGGAGAGAAGCGCTTCGATCCGTTCTCCGCCGCTCTGTTTGCCGTGAGGACGGACGGAGACGAACACTTCCGCATTGTCCATCGGCTGATAACTTTCGTTATACACTTGTGCCGTGAAGTCGATCTGCTCACCCTGTGAATAGAATTCTTTCGCAGGCTCAACGCGGAGGAATTTATCCTTCTCACGCACACTCAGCCACCGTATCAGCGACGAGAACCAGAGGTCAAAATGCTGCTTCGTATCGTCCGAGGAACCGGCCAGCACTTTCCACCGGTGCAGACCGTAACAGAGGACCGCAGCGGACTTGCTGCTGCCGATGCTCCGCACAATAAAGAGCGGATTGGTCAACGGAACATTCTGGATCTTCACGGAGAGAAGGTTCTGCGCTTCCGGTTTTGCGGTAAATGCAGTGAGTGAATAATAGACGGGCGGAAGTTTTTCCCACGCCGTTCCTTCCTGCTGGATCAGCTGATGATACCGGTGCCGTTCCTGGACAAACGGGAGCACCGTCTGTTCATCCATCCGTTCGGACGAAACGGTGAATGGAAGGAACCGTTCCAGTGTACGCACCTTTTGAAGATCGAGCATCCTTCCGGCTATGAACAGAAGCGGCAGCGAGCGCTGCTCGACCGCCTGTGCGACGGATTGGAGCGAAGCAGCGGTGGTTTGTGCTGTCGGGAATCCGATCAGGATCACCGCATCGCACTTCATCATCGTTGTGCGCAGTTCGGCCCCGTCCTTCTGAGGTTTGAATTCCCCGTTCGGCAGCTGATAAAAAAGATCGGCTTGGATATTCTTGTCCGCGTTCATCGTCTGCATCACTGCCGCCACATCCGGACCGACCGTTCCGGTGACCACCGAGATGAGTATCTTATTCTTCAGTACTTTGATGAGCGATGAGCGGCTGTTGTTCTTCGCGGTGATCTCGCCGTCGATCCCTTCAACGGAAACGGTCAGTTTCTTCATCCCGTCATTGCCGGGAGTGTACGAGAATTTCACCGGAAGATCGGACGGTCCGTTCTGCGCGGAGATCGTCACCCGCTGTTCGTCGATCTTCGTCCCATCTTCCCGCAGTGTTACGGTGACGGAGCGGGGCGAAACTCCCGATGCGCGGATGGAAGCTTCGACGGGAATGGAAGCATCAACGTAGCCGACGGAATTCGTGAGCAGCTTTGCAACGGCGATGTCCTTCTGGTCGTTCGTGTCGCCGATACCGACCGTGAAGACCGGGATTCGGCTCTTCTCCGCATCGTACAGCGGATTCGAACCGGCATTGTAATTTCCATCCGAGATCAGAATGATCCCCCGAAGATCGTCGATCGACCGGAGCGAGGATTGCAGAGCGGAAGAAATATTGGTTGCGCCGCCGTTCACAGCGAGCGATTCTGCGGTCAGCGGTTCCGCCGAGGAGGAAAAAGTGAACAATTTCAGATCGGCTTTTTCCGAAAGAAGCTCGACAGCAGTTCCTTTGATGAGCGATGTGAGGATCTGCGCGCGGTCCCCTGCGCCGTCCTTTTGCGACATGCTGAGGGAATTGTCCGCCAGCAGCGCGATCACCGGTTTGCGGTCCTCGCGAGAAACGAACTGCAGCAGCGGTTCACACAGCGCCAGCAGGATCAGCGCGATCGCCGTTCCGCGGAGCAGAATGAGCACTGTCCGTTTGGACGCAGAGACCTGCGGAACGGTAAAACGGTACATGAAGTACGCCGCCGTATAACCGCAGACCGTCAGAAGAAGGAGAAGAGCAAAAGGGACCTGAACAAAAAGGTTCATACGTTGATAAATGTACAATAAAAATCCCCAAGACCAATGCATTGGGGAGGGAAAAACGGCAGTGAACATTCTTTGTGATAATTTCACACAAAGCCGCAGAGAATATCCAAAAAAAGAATTTTTCTATGAAAGTGTGCTCGCTTTACGAGCAGCTGACTGTTTGTGCAGCAGGTGCGGGCAGATATTATCTCAAGAGCATCATCCGTTTGGTCTGCACGAAGTCACCGCTCTGCAGGCGGTAGAAATACACGCCGCTCGCCAGTCCGTTCGCGTTGAACTGTACGGAACGCCTGCCGAACGGGAGCTCTTCGTTCACCAATGTTGCGATCTCTTTTCCGAGTACGTCATAGATCTTCAGTGAAACAAATCCTTTCCGCGGCACATCGAAACTGATGATCGTAGCAGGATTGAATGGATTCGGAAAATTCTGATTCAATGCATACGCAGAAGGGACAGGATTCGGCTGAGGGATCCCGGTTGTTCCCGTCTTCGCATCATACAGTTCCGCCGGCGCCGTGTAGGGACTGGTCCGCGCGATGTTCGATGCATCGACGGCTCTCACATAGAATTTCGGTGTGCCGTTCAGTTTCGGGATGACGGCGCTGTACTTTCCGGAATTTGTCGATGAGTCAACGAGCTGTCCCGGCGACATCGGCAGCATTGTAAAATTTGCACCGTTGTCATAGGTGTAAAAAAGACGGATGGAATCCTTTTTGACAACGGAAGGAGAGACGACGAAGAGATTCACGGAAAAATTACTGTCCTGCGTCAAGGACACTTCCGGATCGCTGCTGATCACCATTCCATGATACAGTACGGCCTGATAGGCATTGATGATCCCCCATCCGATCGCACTGTTCGGAGAAGCGGAATTACCTGCTGTATTGCGGAGTGCATCCCGCACTTGTATCGGAGTCAATTCAGGCCGCGCGGAAAGGATCATTGCGGCGACTCCCGATACCTGCGGTGCAGCGAGGGATGTTCCCTGGAACAGAGAACTGTATGAACCTTTGTTTCCCGGTACCGCCCAATATGTACCGACACCGTGCGCCATCACATCCGGTTTGATCCGTCCGTCCGATGTCGGTCCGTTGCCGCTGAAGGTCGCAAGATTCCCGCTGCCGTTCACCGCGCCGACGGATATGATGCTGTCCGCATCAGCCGGGGATGTGATCGACGGCGGATTCTTTCCGGCTCCTTCGTTTCCCATGGAATTGACCACGACGACACCGCGCCGCGCTGCAAGCACCGCCGCTCTGGATGTTGTTGCGGTGCGGCCGTTCATATCCGCATACACATAACTTTTTTGTCCTGCATCAAAATCTTTGTATCCCAGGGAACTGCTGACGATATCCACACCCTGGCTTTCCATCCATTCGATCCCTTCCACCCAGTTTGCTTCTTCCACATTGGTCTCAGTCGGATCGTATTCTGTTTTGCCGAGAAGGAAACTTGCGTGATATGCCGGACTGACAAGCTGTCCCTCTTTGTAGCCGCCGACAAGGGAGAGCGTTCCTGTTCCGTGACCATCCTGCGAACCTGCGTCATTCCCTTCGTTCGCCGTATTATTGTCACGCTGGATAAAATCGTACTCCGCGATGATGTTCATGTTCTGGAGCGCTTCGTGTGTCTTCCAGCGGAATCCGTTGTCGAGCATTCCCACCAGTACTCCGCGTCCTTTGATGCCGATCTTGTGGACGGCGATCGCATTGATCATCTTCATGTGTGTAATGGAGTTGCCGTACATCTGCGAATCCGGATCGGCGGAGGTGACGGCGGACTTCTGGAGGGGAGCATCCGTGCGGGGAAGTTCTTTTCGTTTAAAGGTCATCACCGGTTCCACCGAACGGACGAAGGGGTGCGCTTGAACACGAGCGACCTGGTCCGGAGTGAGATCAGCGGTAACGGCATTGAACCACCGCGACCGGTTGAGAATGATGATACCTTTTTGTTCCAGGGTTGAAAGATAATTCGTGGAGACCGGAAGGTCCTCTTCCGAAATGATCTGTGAGGAGATCTTTGACCGCCGGAGGATCGCCCGCTCGGAGAGACCGACTGCACGGGCTGCGTCCGTCTGCGACGGAGATTTTGCCAGGATCGCATTTTCCTTGGAGGAAAAATAGATCCAATACTTGTGTGCAGCAGTTTGAGCTTCAGCCCGGCCGGAACCGGCCAATACACCGGCACAGATGGTCAGGAGGATCGTCAACAGGTTCTTCATAAAAATCCCTTCTTCAAGATGAATATACATTAAAGGAGGAATGTTTTCAATCAACAGTTGTACAGACCCTTCGGATCTTACGGTTTCCTCAACAAAGTGGAGCGGACAGCAGACTCTAATTTTACTGCATGACTCGATCCGCAGACGGCAAAGACCCGTTCTCCCTGGCTGACCAGCCGGATGATCACCTGAGCAAAATGTTCATCCCGGAACGCATTCGACTCCGCGGCAAGACCATTCAAATAACCCGGCCAGCCGAAACGGTCATCCGTGTCGCGCCAATCCTTTAAACCGGTAAAATCAACTTTCCAAATGGAATCAATCGCGGTCACGGATGTGATCGATCCTTCAAGCCCCGGAACGGCGGTCCTTTTTTTGATCAATCCTTCAACAATGTTGTCCGGATCCTCCGGTTTCCCGAATTTCACCTGTCCGAAATAGGGACGCAATATATAGAAGAGCGCCGTCCGCTGCCGTGAATGCCGTTCCAGCATCCACGCGACCTCCTTATTCGGCGGCGGTTCCCAGGAGTAACAGGGAATCCCATCCTTCTTGGCAAGATCCAGGACAAATCCGCTTTCACCGTACTGTTCAACGGGATCTGAAACCCAGCGGAATAGAAATCCAAGCCGGCTTTCAACCAACGCTACGGTGGGGGAGAATCTCCGCCACGCCGCCGCAATGGAATCGATCTGCGGATCTTTAGGATCTTTCGTGTGTTCAGCGCCGAAGAGGATCAGTGTATCGGACAGCGCAACGATATAAGGACGCGGATGATCCCCCGCTCTCTGAGAATACTGCTCCATCGTCAGCACCGGTTCTGACAGCGGAATGTGCTGATAATCAGTGAAATAGGCGGGGGAGCGCCAGATGGGTCCGCAGCCGCAGAGCAAAAACATCAGGACCGGCAGGAAAATTCGCTGTACCATGGTAAATCTCCGTAAAATGAACTGTTTTTTACGTTGCAGTCCTCGGGCGGTTTCAATTGTATGATGCAATCAATGAATTTTGTATATTATTCAAGCAATTCACAATCAGATCCATAATCGGAAGTATATCTTGCTTAAGAATTTCGTCTCAAAACTCAAATCGCTCTTCGGTGCCAAACCGAAGACCGTCGTTCCCCCCAAACCTTCCCAGCAAAAAGATTCTCCCAAACAGCATCCCCATGCACAGCGAAAACCCGCCGGTGAAAAACCGACCGGTACGCGTCATCCGCGCGAAGGACGGAAACGGGAGACACGCGAAGAATACCGCCTGCGCCACGAACGCGAGGATAAAGAAAAGGGAATTGTCCGAAATCAGGTGATCGTTGAAACGGCGAATGAGAAACCGAAGGAACGTACGAAGCGCATCATTTCCACCGAACCGTGGGATGCGTCGTCATTCAAAGTGCCGGTGGTGGACGGTAAGACACGTTTTCAGGATTTCGATCTTCCGCAGGAGATCATGCATTCCGTCGCCGATCTGAATTTTCAATACTGCACCGAAGTGCAGGCGCAAGTCCTACCGATCGCCATGCGCGGCGACGATGTTACAGCCCAGGCACAGACAGGAACAGGAAAGACCGCCGCATTCCTTATCACCATTTTTTCGCACATCCTCCGCAATCCCATCAAAGATCAGAAAAAGGGAACACCGCGCGCACTGATTCTTGCTCCCACGCGCGAACTGGTGATGCAGATCGAAAAAGATGCAAAACTTCTCAGCACCTATGCGCCGTGCACGGTGCTGTCGCTTGTCGGCGGTATCGATTACAACAAGCAGATGGAGAATCTTAAGCACGAAACGGTGGATGTTGTTGTTGCGACGCCGGGGCGTCTGATCGATTTCAAGAAACAGAAATTCGTAGATCTCGGGAAGACGGAGATCCTCGTCATCGACGAAGCGGACCGGATGCTTGATATGGGGTTCATTCCCGCGGTGCGAAGCATCGTCCTGAGCACTCCGCAGAAATCCGAACGGCAGACAATGTTCTTCACCGCCACCATGAACAGCGAAGTGAAACGTCTCGCTGAATCGTGGACACGACAGGCGATCGAAGTCACGGTCACGCCGGACACGATGGCGGTCTCCGCGATCGAACAGATCACCTACATCACCACCAAGGATGAAAAATTCCCGCTGCTCTATAATTTGATGCAGCAGAAACAGCTCGAACGCGTACTCATCTTCGTGAACAGACGCGATGTGGGACGCGACCTGAAAGAAAAACTGGAGACATACGGCATCGGCTGCACGCTCTTGTCCGGCGATGTCGATCAGCGTCAGAGGATCAAGCGTCTGGAGAATTTCCGCGAAGGAAAAGTGCGCGTGCTCGTCGCGACCGATGTCGCATCCCGCGGACTCCATGTGGATGCGATCTCGCACGTCATCAATTACAATCTTCCGCAGGATGCCGAAGAGTTCGTCCACCGCATCGGCCGCACGGGCCGCGCGGGAGCGAGCGGTATCGCGATCAGCTTTGCGGACGAGGAGGATTCATACGAGATCCCGAAACTGGAAGAGTACATGAAACGGAAGATCGACTGCATCTATCCGGACGAAACGCTGCTGGCCCCCGTGCCCGAAGTGTTTCCCCGCTACGAACAAAAGAAGGAAAAGACCGAACGCCGCGACTCGCACCGCCGTTCGAACACCCGCCGGCCCCCTCCACGCCGACGGTCATAACAGATGACGAAATAAAAAAACGCGGATCTCGGTCCGCGTTTTGCATTTTAAAGAACAAGAGAATTTTATGGTGTCGTAATAATTTGTCCGTTATAATGACAGAAATAATGGCACAGACACCAGTCCGCACTAAATATGTTCGGAGAGCGGTGTTGCCAGCGTTCCTACATTTCAAGAATATATGTAGGTGCGGACGCCAGTCCGCACAACACCAACATGGAATACAAAACCAAAAAGCAATACCGATTACATCATTTCAATTACGCAAGATCGGGATATTATTTTGTAACGATCTGTTCCCATCATAGAGAAGAAATATTTTCAACCATTCAGGACGGTAGGGTGATTCTTAGCGACATTGGCGAAGCAATTGAACGGTCATGGAAATATATTCCTATCAGTTCGCCTTTCGCGTCGTTAGATGAATTTGTTATTATGCCTAATCATGTACATGGAATTATTTTGATCGATAACCCGAATGAATCCGATGTAGCCGAGGTTAAATTTGAAATGAGGAAAAGAACGCTTTCGGTGGTTATGCGCACATTCAAGGCGGCGGCAACAGCCAATGCCCGAAAAATACGACCAGCGATAGATCTCTGGCAGTCCAGATTTTTTGACAGAATCATTCGAAATGATCAGGAATTACAGAGAATAAGGAAATATATTTTGGACAATCCGCTGCGGTGGGAGATAGATGGAAAGAAACAATAGTAAGAACGGACTTGCGTCCGTTCTTACATTTTCGACACAGATTCGATCTCCGCCGTTTTCGCCTCTTTCGAGAAGAACGTATACATCGCGGGAATGACGAAGAGGGTCAGGATAAGGGAGAAGAACAATCCGCCGATGACGACGATACCCATGGAGACGCGGCTCTTTGCGCCGTTGCCGAGCGCCAGCGCGATGGGAAGAGCGCCGAGCATCGTTGCGAGACTCGTCATTAAGATGGGACGGAACCGGGCGACGGCGGCGACCTGCGCGGCTTCCATCAGTTTCAATCCTTTCTCTTTCTGCTGATTCGCGAATTCCACGATCAAAATTCCGTTTTTCGTCACCAGGCCGACCAGCATAATGATGCCGATCTCGCTGAAGATGTTGAGGGTCTTTCCGAAGATCCAGAGTGAAAGGAGCGCGCCGGCCAGCGCCAGCGGCACAGTGAGCATGATGGTGAACGGATCGACGAAACTTTCGAACTGCGCCGCCAGCACAAGATAGATCAGGATCAATGCAAGGATGAAGGCGAAGAAGATGTTGGAGGTGCTTTCCGCGTAATCGCGGGACGGTCCGCTGAGTGCGGTGGTGAAGGATTCGTCCAGTACTTGTTTGGCGATCCTGTCCATCTCCGCGATGCCGTCGCCGATCGTCTTTCCCGGAGCGAGACCGGCGGAGACCGTTGCGGATTTGAATCTGTTGAAGTGATACAGCTGCGGCGGTGCGCTTTGTTCCTTCAGGGTGATGAGATTGTCCAGCTGGATAAGCTGTCCGGTATTGTTCCGCACATACAGCGAGGTGAGATCAAGCGGCTCATCTCGGTCCGACCGGCTGACCTGTCCGATCACCTGATATTGGAAACCGTTCATCTCGAAATAGGAGAAGCGCTGTCCGCTGAACGCCAGCTGCAAGGTCTGCGCGATATCGATCACGGACACGCCGAGACTCCGCGCCCTGTCCCGGTCAATGGTAAGGTCAAGCTGCGGTTTGTTGAATTTCAGATTCACATCGGAGTTCAAAAAGACGCTGCTCTTGTTCACCTCTTCCTGGAACTTCGGAACGAACTCGCGGAGCTTATCGAAATTCTGATTCTGCAGAACGTATTGCACGGGAAGTCCTCCTCGTGCACCGCCCCCTCCGGCCGAGATCGTCTGCTCCTGCAGGATGAAGACGCGGGCTTCCGTCATCCGTCGGGTCTTTGCGGTGAGATACTCTGCGACATCCTGCTGCGACCGATTCCGATCGGAAGGATCGACCAGCATCAATCGTCCCGACCCGGTGTTGACGGCCCCCGAACCGGCGAATCCCGGCGCAGTAACTGTGAGAAAGATCCTCTTCTCCGGAATCGAATCGTTGACAAGCGCATTCAATTTTTCCATGACCGCATCGGTGTATTCGAAGGATGCTCCTTCGGGCGCCGTGGCGGAGATCCGCAGGAACGAACGGTCATCCAGCGGCGACAACTCTGTCTGCAGCGTTGTGCCGATGCCGATGATCGCTCCGATAGAGGCGAGGATGATCGCTGTTGCGGCCCAGCGGTGCTGCATGAATGAGCCGAGGAACTGTTCATAGATCTGGTTCATCCGGACGAAGAACGGCTCGGTCATTTCGTAGAATCTGCTGTGTTTCTGCTCCCGGCGGATGAGCCGCGCATTGAGCATCGGTGTGAGGGAAAGGGAAACGAACGCGGAGATGAGCACGGCGCCGGCGATCACCACGCCGAATTCGCGGAACAGCCGGCCGACGAATCCCTGCAGAAAGATCACCGGAAGGAACACCGCCACCAGTGTGACGGAGGTGGAAATGACGGCGAAGAAGATCTCTTTTGATCCTGCGTATGCCGCCTCGAGCGGCGGCAGTCCCCCTTCGACCTTTTTGAAGATATTCTCCGTGACGACGATACCGTCATCCACGACCAAGCCGGTCGCCAGAACGATCGCCAGCAGCGTCAGCACGTTGATGGAATATCCCATCAGATACATGATGAAGAATGCGCCGATCAGGGAGACGGGAATGTCGATCAGGGGACGGAATGCGATCAGCCAGTCGCGGAAGAAGAGGAAGATGATCAGAATGACGAGCAGGATGGCGATGAAGATCGTCTCCTGCACCTCGCCGATGGATTGGCGGATGAACCGGGTGTTGTCCATGGCGATGTCGAGCGTATAGTCCGCCGGAAGGTCCTTCTTGATCTGCTCCACCCGTTTGAAGAACGCATCGGCGATCTCAACATAATTGCTTCCCGGCTGCGGGATGACGGCGACGGCGACCATCGGCGTGCCGTTGATCTTCAGCAAGGTCTCTTCGTTCTCCGGACCGAGATTCGCGTATCCCACGTCGCTCAGACGGATGGTCTTCGTGCCGTCCGATTTGATGATGAGATTGTTGAAATCATCGACCGTTTTCAGTCGTCCTTTCGTGTTGACGATCAGTTCGGTCTGATTTCCGGCGATCTTCCCGGAGGGGAGTTCGATGTTCTCTTTCCCCAGCGCACTCTTCACATCGAGCGGCGTGAGTCCGTACGCCGCGAACTTCGACGGATCCATCCAGATGCGCATCGCGTACCGTTTCTGTCCCCAGATCTGCGTGGAACTGACCCCGGGGATCGTCTGCAGGTTCTGTGCGATCACATTCTCCGCAAAATCACTCAGCTCCAGGATGTTCTTCGTCTCGCTCTGCACGGTCAGCGAAATGATCGCGTCCGAATTCGCATCGCTCTTCGTGACGACGGGCGGGGAATCGATGTCCTGCGGAAGCTGCCGCGTGGCGCCCGAGACCTTGTCCCGCACATCGTTCGCCGCCGCTTCCAGATTCGCATCCAGGTTGAATTCGACGGTGATGTTGCTCGTTCCCTGACTGCTGCTGCTGGAGATGTTGCGCACACCCGAGATGCCGTTGATCGCCTTCTCCAGCGGTTCGGTGATCTGCGATTCGATCACATCCGCATTTGCACCGGTGTAGCTGGTGCGGACGGAGATGACCGGCGGATCGATCGCCGGATATTCCCGGATGCCGAGGAATTGGAAACTGATGATCCCGAACAGAATGATCCCCAGCGACATGACGATCGCAAGTACGGGACGCTGTATGCTGACGGATGCAAGACTCATAAGTGCAGATTCAAGGTTCAGGTTTCACGGTTCAGATGGAAGTGACGATATAACAATAGTGGTGTGATAGCATGGATCCGGTTCCATTAAATAGTTTGAAATATCATCCAGTTCAATTTTTGATATCCCTCTTCCATTCTCTTCTCAATTCATGAAACCTGAAACATACAATTGTTTATTTTACAACCACATTCACCGGAGCTCCCGGCTGCGCCTGCATCAATCCGGTGGTGAGAACGGTGTCGCCCGCATTGAGTCCGCTCAGGATCTGGACGTTCGACGCAGTGCGGATCCCGGTCTGGACCGGCAGTGACACGACCACGCCGCGCCGTTTCACCAGGATCGATTGTCCTTTCAGCACCGGAATGATCGACTGGGAGGGGACCATCAAGGCATCGGGGATCTTCTTCAGCCGCAGTGCGATCTGCACATACGCGCCGGGGAAGATCTTTTCGTTCTTATTGTCGCACATCGCGCGCAGCTGCAGCGTGCGGGTGACCGGATCGATCTTCGGTTCTATCGCATACAGTCTGCCGGAAAAATTGAGGTTGGCTTCATCGCTGGAGAATTCCACCGGATCGCCGACAGCGACATCATCCGCATATTTTTCGGGGATGGAGAAATCGACCTTCAGAGGATTGATCTTCTGAATGGAGGCGATGCGGGTGGTCTGCGAGACATAACTTCCTTCGCTGATGTAGCGGAGTCCGATGATGCCGTCGAATGGTGAACGGATCTCCCGTTTACGGATGGAGGTGACCAGATTCTCCTTGTCCGCCTTCAGCGTGTTCACCTGGTTCAACGCGATGTCGTACTGTTCCTTGCTGATGCCGTTGATCTCAAAGAGCTGTTTCTGCCGTTTCTCCTGTTCGGACGCGAGCTGGATCTGCAGTTCCGTCTTCTTTAGTTGTGCGCGAAGGTCGTCATCATTGATCTTCACCAGCAGTTCGTTCTTCTTCACGTGCGTTCCTTCGGTGAACGCGATCTTTTCGATCCGTCCGGCCGCTTCGGTTACCAGATCGACCGATTCGGAGGCGAGAACCGTTCCGGAAGAGCGGACGACATTGTCCAGCGGCTGCGGCTGAACGATCACGCCGTTCACGGTCAGCATTCCCCCCCGAGAAGAGTTCTTTGGAACTTCACCGGGGGATTTCGAAGCACAGGATGCGAGGAAGAAAATTGTGCCGATGGAAAGAATGAATAGGATCGTCTGTGTGTTCTTCATAAGGGATAGGTTCAAATTCACATTGGACCGTCAATAATGCTGATCGGTGTAATATACTATAATTCTATTATAGAGTGAACGGAGAAAGCAGTGACGGCAGTCCGTTGGTAAACAATTGTTGACCCTCATCGCGGATTGCTTTGCGAAAGATCTTTCGTTACTTTCCTGCATTCCAACCTGTCAATATCAATCACCAACTCCAAATCGTATGAGAAAATTCCTTCTGCTCGTTCTGTTGGCTGCTCCGCTGTCTGCACAGCTGCCGTCGCCGTATGCGCGTGAATCCGCCCGTCCCTCCGAACCGTGGGTAACGAACGGGATCATCTATGAGATCTATCCCCGTTCATTCAGCAAAGAGGGGAATTTCGCCGGCATCGAGAAAAAGCTTCCCGAACTGAAAAAACTCGGGATCACTACTATATGGCTGATGCCGATCCATCCGATCGGCAGTGAGAAACGGAAAGGTTCGCTCGGTTCGCCATATTCCATTCAGGACTATTACGGCATCAATCCGGAGTTCGGTACTCTGGAAGATTTCAAACGATTGGTCCGAAAAACGCATGAGCAGGGACTCAAGATCGTGATCGACCTTGTGGCGAATCATACATCGTGGGACAGTAAGATGTTCAAGGAACACCCGGAATGGTTCACGAAAGATTCCTCGGGGAATTTCGTCCCTCCGGTGGCGGACTGGTCCGACGTTGTGGACCTGAACTACGACAGCAAAGAAATGCGCCGCTATATGATCGAGATGATGAAGTATTGGGTCCGCGACATAGGGCTGGACGGTTTCCGCTGCGATGTTGCGGAAATGGTGCCGACCGATTTCTGGAATGATGCGCGTGCAGCGCTCGACTCCATCAAACCGGTACTGATGCTTGCCGAAGGACAATATCCCGAACATCATCTGAAAGCATTCGATGTGACGTATGCATGGAATTTCTACGGCATCATCGGTCCGGTGGTGAACGGAGAAAAAACGGTCGCGGAATTCGACACCGTCCTTTCCCGCGAAGCGGCAGCGTATCCGAAAGGGTCGCTCCGTCTCCGCTTCAGCTCCAATCACGATGAGAATGCGTGGGACAAACCGGATGTGGAAAAGTTCGGAGCAGCCGGCGCAAAACTCGCGGCTGTTCTGACGCATACATTTCCCGGTGCATCGCTCCTCTACAACGGACAGGAAGCCGGCAACGATGTGAAACTCGGACTCTTTGAAAAATACGAGATCGACTGGACCAAAGGAAAAGAATACCGTGAATTCTATGCAAAGCTCTTCGCGGTCCGCAATAAGAATCAGGCGTTGACTTCGGGAGAATTTCACCGTGTTTCGAATGACCGCGCAGAACGGGTCTATTCCTATTTCCGCACTGCGGGAACGAACACCGTTCTGGTCGTGCTGAACTTTGCAAAGGAAGAACAGCATGTAAAGATCGAACTGCCGGAGAATCTGAGGTCCAAAAAATTCGTCGATGCCTTCACCGGTAAAAAAATTGATGGAACAAAGAGCGGATCACTTCACGTGCCGCAGTATGGATATGCGCTCTGGATCGCGCAGTAACGAAAGACACCTATGAAACCTGAACGCCTCGTCTCGCTCGATGCATTCCGCGGTTTTACCATCGCAGGAATGATCCTTGTGAATAACCCCGGTTCGTGGAGCAGCATCTATCCGCAGCTGGCGCATGCCGCGTGGCACGGTTGGACCTTCACCGATTTTATCTTCCCGTTCTTCCTGTGGATCGTCGGCGTGTCGATGACCTTCTCGTTCGCCGTGCGCCGGTCCAAAGGGGACGACAACACGAAACTGCTGCTCGGCGTGCTCCGCCGTTCGGCGATCATGTTCGGACTGGGAATATTTTTGGCGGGATTTCCGTTCGGTCTGCTGTGGGGACACCACTTTGAATGGGCCTCGATCCGCATTCCCGGCGTGCTGCAGCGGATCGCCGTCTGTTATCTGATCTCATCCGTGATCTATCTGAACACATCCATGCGGGGTGTGATCATTGCGGTCGGCGCACTGTTCGTCACATACTGGCTCTTCATGTTCTATTATCCGGTACCGGAGATCGGCGCCGGACTGTTCGAGAAGGGGAGGAATTTTGCGGCGTATATCGATTCGATGTTCCTGACCGGACATATGTGGAGCGCCACCAAAACATGGGATCCGGAAGGACTCTTCTCTACGCTTCCGGCGATCGCATCATCATTGATTGGAGCAGTGACAGGGGATTATCTGCGCCAGTCCGCTCAGGACAAGACAGAAAAATCTACCTGGATGTTCGTCTTCGGGTCCGGTCTGCTTCTTCTCGGTGCGGTCCTTGATATGTGGATACCGATCAACAAGAGTCTCTGGACCGTTTCGTATACGCTCTTCATGGCCGGATGGGCGCTCTGCATCTTCGGGATCTTCTATTTTCTCATCGATGCAAAAGGGATCAAGCGATGGGCGCAGCCGTTCGTGGTGTACGGCATGAATGCGATCTTTGTGTTCGTCCTGTCGGGTGTTGCCGCGCGGGCTATGGGACTCTGGAAGTTCAATGTGATGCTGAGCGACGGAACATTCAAGGATGTTTCCATCAAAACCATCATCATGCAGAATTTGTTCGAACCGTATTTCTCTCCGCTCAATGCATCGTTGATGCACGCCATCGTCTGGATCACGGTGATGTACCTTGTGGTATGGGTGATGTATCAGAAAAAATGGTTTGTAAAGATCTGAAGAGCAGAGAACAGAGGTCAGAAGACAGAAAAGATCAATTTTATCAATAACGAAATGAACAAAAAAGATTATTCCGTCTCCATGCTCAAAGCGCAGACCGCATCGCTTCCGTTCGCTCTTTTTGCTGTCGCCGAAGTGGTTGTGTTTGCGGCGGTGTGGGGCGGCGCTCCCATCAAAGCGGCAGCCGATATTCTGATGCCGTGGTATTTCCTTCCGATCTTCGCCGTCGGTATTGTGATCCACGAACTGATCCACGCCTTCTCCTGGATGGCTGCGGGAAGACTTTCCTTCACACAAATGAAGTTCGGAGTGCAGTGGAAATCGCTCACACCGTATGCACACTGCACCGTTCCGATCAAAAAGAGTCAGTACGTCTTCGGCACGGTGATGCCGGCAGTATTAATGGGCTTCGCTCCGTTCGCATATTCCCTGTACAGCGGTAACGGCTGGATCATGATCTTCGGCGTCCTTTTTACCTTTGCGGCCGTAGGGGATTTTCTGATCATTTGGCTCATCCGTTCAGCACCGTGGAATGCTATGGTGGAGGATCATCCGGAGAACGCCGGGTGCTATGTCTATGAAGATGACGGAAGCGGTCCGATCGCAGCGGAAGGGTCCGTCTGATATTGGAACTGACGATCATCATCATCGCATCGGCGGCGGCATCGCTCATCACGCTCTTTTCGGGATTCGGGCTTGGAACGATCCTCACGCCGGTCTTCGCGCTCTTCTTTCCTATAGAGATCGCCATCGCAATGACGGGGATCGTTCATCTCTCCAACAATATCTTCAAACTCGGACTGCTCGGGAAATATGCAGACCGGAAGATCATCGCTGCATTCGGATTATCGGCAGTGATCGGTGCCGTGACCGGCGCCGTACTGCTGCTGATGCTGACAGGACTGCAGCCGATCGCTGAGTATTCTATTTCGGGGAAAGTATTCACCGTGCAACCGATGAAGCTGCTGATCGCCGTTGTGATGGTCTATTTTTCACTGGCTGAGCTTATTCCTGCACTGCAGTCGTTCAAGCCATCGATGCGTTCGCTGCCGTTCGGCGGTTTCCTGAGCGGATTCTTCGGGGGATTATCCGGTCATCAGGGGGCGCTCCGTTCAGCATTTCTCATCACGTACGGACTTTCGAAAGAACGTTTCCTTGCGACCGGAATTGTGATCGCCTGCTTCGTGGATCTGACACGGCTGTCGCTGTATTCAACGCGCTTCCTTTCTTCCGGTACCATAGAGCATTGGGATGTCGTCGCAGCGGCGGTCCTCTCCGCGTTTGCAGGAGCATATGCGGGAAACCACTTCTTGAAAAAAGTGACGATCGCATTCATTCAAAAGACCGTTGCCGTGATGCTGATCGTGATCGCTTCGGCGTTGGGTATGGGATTGATCTAAGACGAGGACCGATGAAAAAGATCTTTGCATTCGTATGTATTCTTGTTGTTTCGCTGCAGGCACAATCCGGCGCGGATGCCCGTTCCCTTGCCGAACATCTTGCCCTGGGAAATCCCAGCCGCGCCGCAGCCGATGTTACCTCCCCGCAGAATTATCTGATGGTCAAACCGCAATTCGTACTTTCCTACAACCGGTTCACGGGGATCCCGAACTGGGTCGCGTGGCATACGGACAGCAGCTGGCTCGGCGAAGTACAGCGCAGCAACGATTTCCGGGCGGACACCTCTCTGCCGTTTCCATGGTATAGAGTACACGAAAAAAGTTACCGACGAAGCGGATACGATCGCGGGCATATGTGTCCGTCGGGGGACAGGACGAACAACGCTTCGGACAATTCCGCTACATTCTCTATGACGAATATGATCCCGCAGGCGCCGAACAATAATCAGGGACCGTGGGCTGCATTGGAGATCTACTGCCGCGATCTGGTGAAGCAGGGGAAAGAGGTCTATATCTACTGCGGAGGCAATGGTGAGTCCGGATTTATCGACAGCGGCCGCGTGCAGATTCCGGAACAGACATGGAAAGCGATCCTCATTCTTGATGCAGGGGATGATGATCTGAACCGCGTAACGATTTCATCGCGAACGATCGCCGTGCTCATGCCCAACAATAATGCGCTTATCTCCAAAAGTGATGATTGGAGATCGTACCGCGTCAGCATCGATCAGATCGAATCCCTGACCGGTTTTGATCTTTTCCCGGCACTTCCGCTCACACTGCAGTCCTCTCTTGAAAATATCGTCGATTCCGAATAACACTCCTTACCCACATTGACGGAAGCGTAACATTAAAATTACGTCCCACCCCTTTACAAAACCTGTTGAAATGCCTATATTTGCAACGCGTGACTTAAACAACCCCATTAACCAAAAGAGGTATGTATGAAAGTTACATTGCGCTCTCTAACGGCAACATTAATTGCCGTTATGCTTCTCGCTCTCCAATCGTGTCAAGAAACACCCACCGCGCCAACCTCCAACAACAATTCTAACACCTCCAACGAACTTTCTCTGAACAAAGTCACAGTCTCCGAAGATTTTGAAGCCGGATCAAAAACGTCCTATGCTGTCGGCGATGTGACATTGACCTCGGGTGTGTGGACGCTGGATGAAGCGCTGATTGGAACTTCGACAAGCGATCCGAAGAATGGAACGAAAAGCGTGAGAACGCGCAACAGCGGAAAACTGACCATGAAATTCAACCGGACCGACGGAGCGGGAGTGGTCACTGTGAAGCATGCGAAGTACGGGACCGACGCGAATTCCACCTGGCAGCTGTGGTATTCCACCAACAGCGGATCGACGTGGACGCAGACCGGTGCAACGATCACGACCTCATCCACAACACTGGCCACCGCATCATTCACCGTGAATGTCACCGGCACGATCCGGTTTGAGATCCGCAAAACAGATGGGACAGCAGCACGTGTCAACTTTGACGATTTTGTGATCAACGACTATGCCGGCACAGGCGGCGGCGCCACGGCATGGGAATCATTTGAAACAGGAACAAAGACCTCATACACAACAGCGAATGTCACCCTGGCATCCGGAGTGTGGAGTTTCAATAATGCACTGCTCGGTACTTCCACGAGCGACCGCAAGGTTGCAACGAAGAGTGCTCGCATCCAAAGCACCGGCAAACTGACAATGATGTTCGACAAACCGACCGGCGCAGGAACGGTCACGATCCAGCATGCGAAATACGGGACCGATGCGAACAGTTCCTGGCAGCTTTGGTACTCCACGAATGCAGGAACATCGTGGACACAGAACGGTGCAACGATCACAACGACATCAACGACGCTCACCACCGCAACATTCACCGTGAATGTCTCCGGAGCAGTCCGCTTCGAGATCAGAAAGACGACCGGAACGACATCCATCCGTCTGAACATCGACGAGATCAATATTTCGGATTATGCAACGACACCGACCGTCACAGAAGTGGAACCGAATAACACCGTCGGCACATCCACGGCAGTCGGCGCAGTCCCGGCAACACACACCGGATTGATCAGCGCAGTATCCGATGTTGATTTCTATTCTTTGTCCGCAACATCCACTCAGACCATTGCGCTCGGCTTGTCAGTACCGGCCGGAGTGAATTATGACCTGCTGCTGCTGAATTCGGCAGGCGCGACTGTTGCGAGCTCCGCCAATGCCGCCGGCGTTGCGGAAAACATCTCATATAATTCCACGACGAACGAAATATACTATGTGGAAGTTCTTTCAACATCAGGCTCAAGTACTTCGACAGTCTATACGCTGACGGCGAATCTCTCCACGTACGGCGGAGGAGGAACGGATACAACCACATCGACCAGCGTCCATACTATCCTCGGAAATCCCAGCAACGCCGCAGCGGACATCAATCTTCCGACGAATTATCTGATGGAAAAAGCGCAATACGTCCTTTCATACCACCGCGATAAAGGGACGGCGAACTGGGTCGCATGGCATTTGAATTCTTCGTGGATCGGCAGCACGGCTCGGCAGGATGATTTCCGTGCTGATGCAACGTTACCATCATCGTGGTATCATGTCGGCTCCACGAGCTACAGCGGCAGCGGATACGATAGAGGACACATGTGCCCTTCAGCAGACAGAACGGCAACAGTGGCCGACAACTCATCCACATTCCTGATGACCAATATGGTTCCGCAGGCGCCGAACAACAATCAGGGACCGTGGGCGAATATGGAAAATTATCTGCGCACGCTTGTCACCGCAGGAAATGAATTATATATCTACTCCGGCGGATACGGCTCGCAGGGGACGGTCGACGCAGGGCGTGTAAATATTCCCACGCACACATGGAAAGTTGTTGTCGTCATCCCTGAAGGATCTAATGATCTTTCGCGCGTCACCTCCGCTACGCGTGTGATCGCCGTAGTGATGCCGAACAGCGATGCACTTATCAGCCGCACGGCGGACTGGAAGACATTCCGTGTCAGCGTCGATGCCGTTGAAGCATCGACCGGGTATGATTTCCTCGGAAAAGTATCACCGACGATCCAAACCGTGATCGAAAGCGCAGTCGATAACCAGTAATTTGCAGATCGTCCGTACGCAAAAAACCCCGAAGAGCACTCTTCGGGGTTTTTTTATGTACTGTATTCATGCGGTCGATGTTCTGTACCGGAACATCGGCAGGTTTATTCCTTTGCATTCAACTTCAGCTTCAGGATATACGTCGGCTGCATCTTTTCCGGCGGGAAGATATTCCCCTGCGCATCGAAATTCTGCAGCTGACTGTTGGCAATGAAGAAGAACTCATCATCCACGACCGCGCCGGTGGTCGGGATATTATACAGAGGATTCTGCGATTCGAGCACGGTCGACTTTGCGACCGCGTCCATCGTCTTGTTCAGTTCGAACAGCATGATGCGGGATTGGGGACCCGCTGCATTCTGGACGGCGATCAAATTGTTCTCATAGGAATATAATCCGTCCACACCGGTCAGTGTGGTGTTCGGCTTGCACTGCAGCATCACCATCTGAGTGTCGGCCAGCGACACTCTGCTGATCCCCGCCCAATGTGCAATGAACAGATACTGCTGGTCCTGCGACACGGTGATACCGTTCGGATAGAACAGCCAGTCCCACTGGTAGAACGGAGTGAATGAACCGGATTCCTTGTCGATCCGATAGACCGCGCCGTTCTCGCTGTCCGTCAGATACACCGAACCGTTCACGATCACCAGGTCATTGAAGAGATGCTTCAGCGTGTCGTTCAGTGTATATTTTTTCAGGAGCTTCCTTGTCTCAAGATCGTACTGGAACACAGCCGCTTTCCCGAAGTCCGATGCATTCATCACTTTGGCTTTCGGTGTGTTGAGCACTCCCATCACCCAAAGATGGTTCCGCGCCGCGTCCACCTTCATGCCGAGCGTGCTGTAGAGGCCGTCCTGAGCTTCGCCGGTGAAGTCGAACGAGGTGCCGTCCAGATTGATGCCGACGATCTTCCGTTTATAGATGCTGCTCACATAGAATTTCTGCTGGCGCGGATCGTACGTCATCCCTTCGGGGATCAGGTCCTTCTCCTTGAGCGAAAAGGCGTAATTGCTCGCCGTCAGTTTCGAACTCATTTTCATTTTGGATACGATCTGTTTGAATTTGCTCTGCTTCCACAGCGGAGCGAAGGTCGTATCCTTATCAAGACTGTAATCGAATCCGATATCCGCCACGCTCTGCAGAAGATTTGTCGCTCGGATCTGCCGTCCGACAACGACGCACGCTCGTGCATAGTTGACGGTGAACTCCAGATTGAACGGTGCAAGCGTGTATGCTTGTTCGGCAAGATAGAAATATCCGGCGGTATCCTTCTCCTGCAGACGCTGTTTGGAAAGATAATATGCTTCGAACGGATTCTGTGCGGAAACGAGAGCGGTGAAGAGGAACAGAAAAAGAATGATTCGTCGTACCATGGAACACCCCTTAAAAAATGATTACCATAACGCTGAAACGAGCATTTGAGCAAGGATGATCTTCGAGATCATCGAGGCAGGATAGACCATCGCATAATACATGTTGGGCTGATCGTTGCCGGCCTGCTGATTGGCATACGCCAACGCTGCGGGCTGCGTGTGGAGCGCGCTCGTCACCCCCATGACGGCTGACATCGGGAGATGAAGATATTTATAACCGATCGTCAATGTCAAGAACGAAATGATCGTGGTCAGCAATGCCCCCGCCAGCATTACAATGAGCCCTTCGGATTGGAATGTCGCCCCGAATCCCTGTCCAGCTTTTACGCCGATTCCCGCCAGAAAGAAGACCAATCCGATCTGCCGCAGCACCAGATTCGCGCTGAACGGCATTGTCCATGTCACGGAACCGGTCCTCTGCAGCCTGCCGAGGATCAGAGAAACGATCAGCGGACCGCCGGCAAATCCGAGTTTGAAGGAGGAACCGTTCGGAAGCGGTATCGGCAGCATTCCCACAAAGACGCCGATGACGATCCCGAGTGAAATAGAGAGAAAATCCGTTTCCGAGATGGACTTCATCGAATCGCCGAAGAATTCCGTGATCCGCTGGATATTCTCATGGCGGGTCACAACCCGGACCCGGTCACCCAGTTCCAGTTTGGTGTCCGGGGAAGGGACGAAATCCACATCACCGCGACGGAGACGCGTGATCGTTGCTCCGTATTCCTTTTCCAGATGAAGGTCATGGATCGCTTTTCCCACCGCATGCTCATTCGAGACGAAGATACGCCGGTATTCGAATCCGGCATTATCCATCGTGATCTGCTCATCGCACGGCTCGCCGAGCACCAGCTGCGCACGCTTCAGATCCTCCGCTGAACCGACCGCGGCAACAAGATCATTCTGTTCGAACACTGTATCCGGCAGGATAATATTGATGGCGCCCTCCCGCTTGAACCGGCTCAGGACGAACCTGCGGTGTTCGATCAGATTCAGTACATCCATTGCTTTCTTTCCGATCACGGCGGGATTGACGATGCGGAATGTCTGCGTCTGAATGGAACTGATGCCGGATTCACTGGCACGGTTCGCCTCCTCTTTGACGAAGTCGATCTTGTACCATTTTGTGAAGATGTAGAACCAGAGGATCACTCCCAGCACGCCGAAGGGATAGGTCAATCCGTACGTGATGACTGGAGCATTCATCATCGTCTCGCGGAGCTCGGCCGGGTACTGCATTGTATAGGATTTTACCGCCTCTACCGAAGCGGCCAATGCGGGAGTGTTCGTCAGCGCGCCGCAGAAGATCCCCACACCGTGAGGAATATCGAATCCGAACAATTGTGTGAAGAGCGCCGCAAGACCGGCGCCGGTGATCAGCAGAAGCACAACGAACAGGTTCGCCCGGAGTGATTTCCTGTTGAACGAGGAGAAGAAACTCGGTCCGGACTGCAGACCGATCGTATAGACGAACAGGACAAGACCGACAATGTAGATCTCTTCCGGCATGTGGAGCCGTTTGTCCAGCGCGCCGAATGCGATCCCGATGAACAGAACTGCTGAGACGCCGAAATTAAAACCGAAGATGCGGATCTGACCGAGCAAAAAGCCGATACCGATCACGCTGAAGAGCAGAAGCAGCTTATTCGCCGCCAACAGTGATATGAAAGATTCCATAGAACAATAGAGGTCTTAAGTGAGTAAACAGCGGGATAACACTGAAAGGTACGGAGATTTTCGGTGAAAAACGAAAAACATTCACCACTGAGAATACGGGGAATAATTGTAGGGGCGGACAATTATAATGCGCAGTTGTAGGACACCTTTAAGGTGTCCTACAACTGGATACAAGCGAAAATTATTTTTTCTCCGCCGCCACGATCAATCCGGTCCCTGCAGTATTGTTGGAATGGAAATCGATCCACATCAGAATGAGGGTGAGCCAGAGTGTCGCAAGATAATAGAAGGGGAGCACGATGAAGAATGCTTTGGACACATTGAGCATCAGCATCGGATATTTGATGCCGAGCCGCCAGGCGGCGGAACCGACCGGTCCATAAGAGTATTTTGCAAAGAGGACGTTGAAACCGACGCTCTTCAGTTTTGCCGTAATGTCCTCAACGGAATATCCGTCCCGCGCATGCTCGCCGATGAAACTCTCCTCATCCTCGCCGTGCACATCCGATCCGCCGAGATTCGAAGGAGTGTTGATCAGCACCATTCCGCCCGGTTTCAGCGCGGCATAGAAGTTCTTGAAGACCGTGACATCCTCGACGATGTGTTCCATCACGTCCACAGACAGGATGAAATCGAACCGGTTCGTATGGGTTGGGACGGTCAGATCCTCCACGCCGAAATGGACATTCTTCAGTCCGGATGCCGCGAAGAACTGCTTGCAGTCCGCAATGTAATCCTCCTTCACATCGATCGCGTGAATGGAGACATTCGGGAATTTTTTCGCCAAATAGTAGGAATACTGCCCGAATCCGCTGCCGGCGTCGAACAGTTCGAACGGTCCTTTGTGCCGGGACAGAAGATTCTTCAGCTCGCGTTTCACATACCACGTCCGCAGGAACATCATACCAAGTGTAAAATAGAAGAGGCGGCGAAGGACCGGTGCTGTGCGGACGACGTTTCCGATGGAATCTTTGATGGGATCGTAATGCATGGTGATTATCGTTTGGATGAGAGAATATTCCGGATCTGTCCGAACATGAATTCCGGCGTGATGGAATTCATGCAGTTCGGTTCGAAGTCGCACGTCATCTTATAGCAGCAGAGACACTCCAGATCCGAAAGGATCTTGGTGATCTGTCCGCCGTAGGTCTCGATCTCCGCAGCCGATGTGGGACCGAAATAGGCGAGCACTTTTTTCTTCATTGCCGTCGCCGCATGGAGTGCCAGCGTGTCTCCGGTGACGAAGACATCGCACAGTTCGATGAGCGCAAAGAACTCACGGAGCGTATTGTTCGTCCCCATGTTGATCACCCGCTTCGGGTCGATCGATGCAAGCTCTTCGTTCCGTTTCGCCTCGAGCGGACCGCCGTACAAAAGAACGAGCGCATCGGTCGTGGTCAGGATCGTTGTGATCAGCGAAGTGAATCCGTCGAGCGTCCACTGTTTATACTGCCATCGGTCGCTGGCGCCGGTGTTCAGTCCGATCTTCGCCGAAGTTCCGATGAGTCCGTGCCGTGCCGCAAAATCCGCAGCGAATTTTTTCTCGGTATCCGAAAGAGTGATGATGATCTCTTTCTTCTGCGTGGTCAGTCCTGCGATTGCAAGCATGTGGTCCTGATACGTCCGCGTATTCTTCTTCTTCACATCGTCGAACGCCCCCATCTCGAACCATTCTTCCGCAGCGGTGTTGAGCGGATAGACATCCCCCCGTTCATTCACTCCGTATCCGAATTTTGCAATTCCTTTGGACTGTGATGCGAGGACGGCACTGGAAAACGATGCATCGAAATTGTAGACAAGGTCGAACTGCTCAACGGCGATCAATGCTGTTGTTTCGGTCGACTCATAAGCGAATGTGCGGTGAACAAATGTGTTGTGCTTGAAGATCGGTACAGCGGCATTCCGGGTGATCCAAGTGATCTCGGAGGAGGGATACCGTTCCTTCAATCCATGCAGGACCGATGTTGTGCGCAGCACATCGCCGGTCGCATCAAGTTTGATGATGAGGATCCGTTTTTCCGCAACAGCATAGTGCGTGCAGTTGTCGCACTTCACCCCTTCGGTCTTATGGAAGTGACACGGCCTGTCCCCGGGAAAATATGTGCAGTCGTATTTAATGATCATTGGATCTATCTTGTGTGAATCGAGTGTCATACTTCGGCTTCGCTCAGTATGACACCCTCGCTTTGTCATGCCGAGCGGAGCCGAGGCATGACTGGCATAGACTTTTACTTAATTTTCAACGCCGCAAAGATATTGCTGAACACATCGGTGATCGTGTTAAAACTATTCGCTCTGCTTCTCCTCACCACTTCGGCGGAAAATTCTTTTTCCCGTCCCTCTTTGAAATAGCGGATGATGGAATCGGCAAGCTCCGGAACATTTCTCGGTTCCACAATGAATCCGGTCTTCCCGTCCTCCAGCAGTTCTCCGAGTCCACCGACGTTGGTGACGATCGCCGGCGTGCCGAAGGACTGAGCAATGCTCATGATGCCGCTCTGCGTCGCTTCATTGTAGGGAAGAACGACCACATTCGACGCAGTGAAATATTTGTGCACTTCCTCGTTCGCCACATATTCCGCCACAATGGTCACATCGTTCTTCAAGTTCTGCCGTTCGATCGCGTCGTAATATTCTTTCGGATTCTTATAGAATTCCCCGACGATCAGCAGATGCGCGTTCGGAATATGCTGCTTCACCTTCGGGAAGGCCTCGATCAGGTTCATCAATCCCTTGTATTCACGGATGTATCCGAAGAACAGGATCACCTCTTTCCCCGCCAGATTCAGCCGTTCTTTGGCGGCCGCCTGCGGCAGGATATCGCCGGACTGGTAGCAGTCATACACGGGCAGGGTGGAACGGAAGAGCGGAACCTTCGGATAGAGCTGCTGCACGGTCTCTTCTACCACTTTGGAGAGAACGAGGAACGCATCGGCAGTGTCCAGCGCGATCTTCGTCAGCGCATGGTCCACCGCTCGTCCTTCATGGGAGATCACATTCTCCGCAACGATCACCACAGGGATCCCCGCTTTCCGGATGATCGATGCAGCGGTACGCACGAGCGGACCGAAGAACGGATTCCACCAGGTGAAGATGACAACATCAGGACGTTTCGAACGGATATCTTTTGCGGCGGAGATCCATGTGAACGGATTCACGCTGTCCAGCAGTGCGCGCGCAGGATGTTTCTTGAGCGGGGAACTGCTGATATCGTTCTGACGGACACCGGGGAAAAGAATGGAGGGGTACAAACGGGAGAACGACACCACATCCACCGAGTGATGAGCGGAGAGCGCCTCGTACAGATGGGCGACAAAGAGTGCGTTCCCGCCGCGAAGCGGGTACGCAGGTCCGATCAGCGTGATCTTCATTTACAGCTCTTCACGGATGGAATACTCTTTTTCCAGCTGCTGATTCTTCGTGATCAGTTCACCGAGCAGTCCCATGGAGACGAACTGCACGCCGACAATGATCATGATCAGCGCAACGATGAAGAGAGGACGGTTGCTCAACGGCTGACCGTTGATGTATTTTTCATAAACAAGCCACGCGCTAGTGATGAGTCCCGCGAGCGTGGAGAGGATCCCCCAGCCGCCGAACAAGTGGAGCGGACGGGTGACGTAGCGTGTCGTGAAGACGACGGTGAGCAGATCCAGGAATCCGCGCGAGTACCGCGCCATGCCGAATTTAGTCTTTCCGTACTTGCGTGGACGGTGGTTCACCACAGTCTCGCCGACACGGAAACCGAGCCAGTGCGCCAGTGCGGGAATGTAGCGGTGCAGTTCGCCGTACACGTTCACACTCTTCACCACATCGTTCCGGTATCCTTTGAGTCCGCAGTTGAAGTCGTGAATGTTGATGCCGGTGACCTTCGCGGTGACGAAGTTGAAGAATTTGGACGGGATGGTCTTGCCGAGAGGATCTTTCCGTTTCTTCTTCCAGCCGGAGACGACGTCGTAGCCGCCGCGGAGTTCTTTCAGAATGTTCGAGATCTCTGCCGGATCGTCCTGCAGGTCCGCATCCATTGTGATGACGAATTCCCCCTGCGCTTTTTGGAATCCTACCTGGAGCGCCGCGCTCTTGCCGTAGTTGCGGCGGAAGCGGATCGCTTTCACGCGCGGGTTGCGTGATTTCAGTTCGCGGAGCACTTTGAAGGAATTGTCGGTCGAGCCGTCATCCACAAAGATCAATTCATAATTCCCGTTCACGCGGGAGAGGGAATTCTTCAGCTGTTCATGCAGATCGCGCAGTGATTCCTCTTCGTTCAGGAGCGGGATCACCACGGAAACGGTGATGCCTCCGCCGGAATTTCGCTGCTGTTGTTCGCGAGGTTCACGTTGTTCTCTCGGTTCGCGCTGCGGACGGGGCTGCTGCTGGGATCTTGACTGCTGCGGTTGTCTCTGCTGATGCTGAGGACGGTTCTGCTGCACCGGGGGCTGTGCCGGTGTCTCTTCCTGCGGTTGTTTCTCTGCGGTGACCGCTTCTTCACCGAATATTGTTGCCGGAAGCTCATCCACTTTTTCTAGGGAGGGGAATTCGGATTCCGGTTTGCGCTGGGGGCGCGGGTATTTTCCGCGGAAATTCTTTCTGCGGAAGGGGTTATCCCGTTTGGGATTGTTGGTATTCTGCGGCTCCGGCTGTTGTTCCGGCTGCTGCTCGGGTGTTTCTTCTGCCATAACTCCTGCTCTTTTGGCCTTCTTCCCGGATTGTTCATCCACTGTAATTATTGGTGTGTGGCGGCACCCTGCTCCGAACCAACTTCAAAAATCGGGGAAAATCGGCGATAAAATGATAAAATGTCGTTTCAAAGTAGCACAAATCAAAGTGAAATGCAACGTAGTATAGAGGAAAGCCTTAAACACATAGACACATAGGAAAAAATGTAGAGCGCCAAGAGAAACGGAGTTTCATAGAGCAGCAAGTACCGGATATTGAAATAACACCCTTTTCCGTGATTGCTGACTAACAATATAATCTATACTTTTCATCCGAATCACATCTCGCATCCAAGCTCAATTTGCGAGCGAATTCGAATCAAAGTTCTCATTCGACTTATTAAATGACCATGAATGCGGAGAATGAGAACATGAAGAAATGAGTTGGTCTATGAATGCAAATTATGGCACGTTTCGATATTTCAAATATTTAGTACTATTTTGTATCGCGAACATTGTGATGCTGAAAGCCCAGCTGAATTTTGAAAAACATTTTTACCGAGCACTGGATTCCGGCGGACCTATCATCAGAGAGCAGGCGGCATATGATGTGCTTTATTATAGACTGAACCTGTCGATAGACACAACCACGCGGTCAATTAGAGCGGATTTGTTTTCCCGCTCCCTCGTTATGGATACGATAAGCACATATGTTCTGGACCTAAGCTCTCACTTTATTGTGGATTCGGTCAAGTGGCAGGGATATCAGGCAAATAATAAAGCATTACCATTCAGCCAACATTCTGACAGGCTGTGGATCATCCTTCCTTCCGTACAGCAAAAAGAAGACACTATTTTTGTGACCGTATGGTATCACGGTGTTCCGAAAGTCGCATCGAATCCCCCATGGGAATCCGGGTTTGTCTGGAAATATACGAAGACGGGAGAAATATGGGCTGGCGTTGCTTGCGAAGCAGAAGGTGCCGATATGTGGTGGCCGTGCAAGGACCATCCCTCCGACGAACCGGATTCTGTCGATCTCTATTTCACCGTTCCCGCGTCTCTTACATGCGTATCAAACGGACGTCTGCTTGAGGAAATTGTGCGGGGAAGTTCAAAAACATTGCATTGGAACGTTTCCGAGCCGATCAGTAACTACGCCATTACATTTTATCTGGGGCCGTATCAAAAAATACCTATCACATATCAGAGCGTGACAGGGGAGATGATCCCGAGCGAATATTGGTTTTTACCCTATAACGTTGAAAAGGCAAAGCAATATTCAACAACATTCTTAAAAGATCTTCGGTTCTTTGAAGAAGTGTGCGGTCCCTACCCCTTCAGGTCGGAGAAATATGGGCTAGCCGACGCGCCATATTATGGAATGGAACACCAGACGATTATTGCGTATGGAAACAATTTTCGACTTAATTCCTATGGGTTTGATTATATCCATCTCCACGAGTTGGCACACGAATGGTGGGGCAATCTTGTTACCGCCAAGGATTGGAGCGATGTGTGGATCCACGAAGGATTCGCAACATATATGGAGGCACTCTTCGTCGAGCGGACTCTCGGTGTTACAAAATATAAAAATTATATGTTCGATCTTAGCCGGCAAATATTAAATACGAAACCTGTTGCACCGCTGGAAGCGACAACAGCAGCCAAAATGTTCTCATCGAACGATATCTATTTTAAAGGCGCCTGGATCCTTCACACGCTTCGACATTATCTCGGCGATAAGACATTCTTTGATCTTTACAGAAAGATTGCCTACCCCGACTCTGTCATGGAAACACTCACCGACGGAAAACAATGCCGGTACGCAACAACGGACGATATTCTTCGGCTCGCCGAGCAGCACACAGGTCTAACACTGGATTGGTTTTTTGCAGTATATCTTCGTCAGGCAAAAGTTCCGGAACTGCAGTATAGCAAAGTGGACACGATGCTCACATTGCAGTGGGTAACACCGAACAATGTACCTTTTTCCTTACCGGTAGACGTTCAAATTGGTGCTGACACTCTGCGGGTGAACATGACAAATGGTATCGGCCATATTACGATTCCTGCAGGCGCATCATACAAGATCGATCCGGATGCCTGGGTCCTGATGAAGCTGACACAGATCATGAGCGTTCCGGATGAGATGATTCCGCTCGAATTTGGTATGGACAATTATCCCAATCCATTTAATCCTTCCACAACGATCAGTTATCAATTACCGGAGCGGTGCCGCGTTTCGTTAAAAATATACGATGTCACCGGAAGGGAGCTTGAGACATTAGTGGACGAAGATATGGATGTCGGACGTTATACAATGACGTGGAACGCTTCTTCATTTTCAACCGGAACATATTTTGCGAAAATGAGTGCTGGGAAATATTCGGCGGTGAAAAAGCTGGCGCTTGTAAAGTGAGATATCTTGTTCCCAAACTCCGTTTGGGAACGCAATCTTTTGAAGCTCTGCTTCACAAAAAAGAAACGGAGTTTCACATAATAAACGTTTCCAAACAGAAAGTATTAAACACATCCGCCACAGAACTGGTCTACGACTCGTAGAGCGGACAAGTAGTCACATGGAATGATATAGTAAACCTTGCGAAGGTTAATCGTAAATCTTCTGAAACCTTCGCAAGGTTTTCTACCCGCCATCTTTTACCGCATCAATCCTTTTTCCCGTCCGATCTTATTCTTTTGTTTAAAAAAACAGGGGCGGACAATTGTCCGCCCCATTAAGAATTGTTCTTCTCCGTGTTCTCTGTGCCCTCCGCGGTGAATGATTTTGCTTTTTATTACGCGCGGATCTGATTGATGATCGTATCGAGGTATTTGGACATGCGGTTCAAAAAAACGATGTAAGCGTTCATCCACTCGATCGGGGTGACCGGTTTCTTGCCGATGCAGTCGTTAAAGATCTTTTGGATGCTTTGTGCGAGGCGGTGTTTTCCTTCTTCCACCACCATCTCGAGGTCGGAATGGTAGAAAGAATGGATCTGCTGAAGGTCGATCGGCACTTTGGAGTCCACTTTCGCTTTCTGGAAGAGCGGATGCTCCGCTTTCTGCACGTCGCTCGTCTCATAGATGAGCAGATTCCACATATCCATCACATTCTTGAAATCATTCTCATTCTCGCAGTCGTACTCCGGAATGACGGCGGAAAATTTCTGTGTTTCGACGGTCGTCTTGTAGAGCGGGAAAGCTCCGAGATACCGTGCGATCAGATTGATCATCTCGCGGCGCGCCAGTACTCGCAGCGAGGCGAGACGGATCTCCTGCTTCAGTTTCCGGTCCGCGGCTGCCACCGTATTGCTTGATCCGGTTTTCGCCGAATCCATGGCGCTCGGTTTGGACTGTTCCAGCTTGCTCTTGTACTCCGGCGAAAGTTTTTCCTCTTCGGTTGCAGTGATCACTTTGGTCCGGACTTCATTCGTCAGATCGTCGAATCTCCGGGTGGCGCTGATCACCGCTGCTTCATTCTCCTTGACGCTGACGATCTTCTCCAGCAGTGTTGCGATGAACCGTCCTTTGTACTTCGTACGGAAGTGTGCGAGATCGCCGACAACGTACAGATCGTCCGTGACGGTGGAGAACAATGTGTTGAACGTATCGGCAACGGTCACCAGTCCGATCTTCTTGTCGTCCAGCGAACGGAGCGTGAAGTCGATGCCGGCGGCGGTCAGATCGAAGATGACGGCGCGTTTGGAGCAGAGACGGATCGCACCGAGCGGTGTCACTTCCACTTCGCCCAGCTGATGCGCTTTCAGATGCTCGCGAAGGAACATCGTCTGTCCGCTCGGCGGTGCAACCACAAGGATGTCGGAGACAGCGGTGGCGCCGTTCAGCAGCGCGTGTTTCACACAGTCCGCCACTTTTTTTGCATTCGCTTCGTTGAACGGCAGGATCTTTTTCTTTCCGATGAACTGGGGCGAGGTGGCACGCTGATCCTCGGTGTTGATGAAGAAGATGCGTCCTTTGGAACCCGGAGGGATCGGCGTCTCATCCAGCGCGGAGAGGAGACACGCTTCGAAAATGTTCGTGGAGGTTTCGTCCAGCGTCAATTCGCTCACCACGTCATGCGGCAGCAGATTGATCATGAACCGGTAGTACTCGCTGTCCTCGTTCTGATAATAGGCAAAATAATTCTTCTGCAGCCACGTCCGTGCGGCATCGAGCTGCGAAGCGGACTGCGGCGGCTGTTCGGTGACATCGGCAAGGATGAAACACCGTTCCTTCGCCAATGAAGCAAAGAAGAAGAACTGCGCAAGGCCCAATGCGTGGGCATCGTCAATGCAGACAACATCGAAGGAAGCGAGGAGCTGCGGCGACAGAGTGACGGCATTATTGACGGTCGTTGCGAGACATTGTCTGGACTGAATGGCAGATTCGATCTCCGTCCGGTTCACCGGAGGGAACGTCATCGCGGCAAACTGTTCGATCTTCTTCTTCTCCCGAAGCAATACCGGTACGGATGTCTCTTTCTTGAACAATTCTTTGGTCAGTGCGGAGAGATGCTGATTCAGCCTGTCCGCCAGCGCCTGTTTCTCCTTCACGGCATTCTGCGCATCGTCGAGCGCTTTCTTTCCCAGGCGCATCCGTTCGATCATGGATGCATTCTGCATCCTGGCCGCTTCTTCCTTAGCGGCGCGGACCTCTTCATTGGCATCGGTGATCTGCTGTTCCTTCTCCTTCAGTTTCTCCTGCAGTTCATGGATGCGCGTATAGTCATGCTCGGCATTGATCACGGAGAAGAGTTTTGTCAATCCGTTCCTGGTCTCTTCGTCCAGCGAAGCGGCCCGGGGAAAAAGGTCGGGGGAGAGTTCGGAGCGAAGATACAGTCCTTCGTTCAGCACCGCGGTGGATTCTTCCACAGCGACCGGATTCACCTCAGTGATCTCTTTCAGACAACCGTGCAGACTTCCGGAACTGCCGGCGAGATACAGGATCCGTTTCCCTTCGCGGAGCGAGTTCAGCACCAGCGATGATGCCACGCCGGTCTTTCCCCGTTTCCGTTCGCCGATCACGAACGAGATCTTCCGGTTCAGCGATTGTTTGATCGCCTGCTGCTGCGAAGCGGTGAAGTAGGAGGGGAAGACCGCATCTTTCTTTGCCGGAGATGAGTTCTCCCGGAATTTCCGTTCAAAGAGGTCGTGGGCGATGGTGTTCTCCGCGAACGAGTTCCAGCAGGTATTCAGATGTTCCGCGCCCTCCGCCGGATTCCACTGGCAGTCCATCTCCGGTACGATCTCTCCGGCGTTGCATGGGAAAAGCAGATACAGGAACTGGCTCTGAATATCGGCAACAACAGCGGTCAGGGAAAAACGGACGGTCGTTCCGAACGAACAGCGTACGGAAGCGGACGGAGTGAAGAAATAATTCTCGGGGATCTCAAAACGATAGACCGCAGAATCCCCAAACAGCGCAACCCGCGTACCGTTGCTGAGAACGGACGAGTTCGGTGTTTGTGATAATGCAGTGATCTCTTCCGTCAGTGCCTGACGGATCCCCTGAATATGTAGGTCGTGTGATTCCATGGTCGTGCGGTGTGTGCGGTGCTCCCCTGGCCCATAGGTTACCAAAATCAGAACGAAAAGTCAACGATGACACCTCGTCTCTTTTCACCACGGAGATCACGGAGGATTTAAAACAGAATAGAAGATGCCACGCACCTCAAAGGTGCGTGGCATCTTCTATTCATGTTTAAAACAGAACACCCCGCGCGAGGCGGGGTGCACTGAAGTTACAAAACTATTTCGGACGATTAGATCGTACGAACGTTTGCAGCCTGAAGACCTTTCGGTCCCTGTTCAACGTCGAATTCGACTTTGTCGCCTTCGTTCAGGTTTTTGTATCCTTCACCGACGATAGCTTTGAAGTGTACGAATACATCTTCTCCGTTAGGGCGTGAAATAAAACCGAAACCTTTTGTTCCGTTGAACCATTTGACTGTTCCTTTTTCCATGGAACACATCCTTTCATTTATGTTGTCCGGCAAAGACCTCCGGACTGGTGTACCCCGAGAATACCGACTTAGTTACGTGTTCGCTTTAAACTTCAAAGCGGCTTCTCGATGATGGTGTGTTCTGTAGAAACAGGAGTAACGATCCATCAAACTGTAAAACTAGCGGCTCATACAACGCTACTGAGCAGAAGACCCCCGAAGGAGTTATTACGGTGTACTGTTAATTGACGTGTGTAAAATACACCATCGAATTCATATTTCCTAACCAAATAATAAATATTTTTTTGTCAATCCCGAATTCTTTGAATTTCGCTCAAAAAACGATACATTCTTGAAGAAAATCTTCCTCAAATCAAGCGTTTTTTGTCCTGAATTCCTGACCAATCTCTTTTTCTATGAATAACGACCGCAGTAAGATCATCACGCAAGGGACCAACAGAACCCCCAACCGGGCCATGCTCCGCGCCGTCGGATTCGGGGATGACGATTTCTCCAAACCGATCATCGGCGTGGCAAACGGATTTTCCACCATCACCCCATGCAATATGGGATTGAACCTGCTGACGGCGGAAGCGGAACAGGGGATCAAAGGCTCCGGGGGCATGCCTCAGTCCTTCGGCACCATCACCGCCAGCGACGGCATTGCGATGGGGACCGAAGGGATGAAATTCTCCCTTGTTTCCCGCGAAGTGATCGCGGATTCCATCGAGACGGCGTGCAACGCGCAGTGTATGGACGGCGTGATCGCCGTCGGCGGATGCGACAAGAATATGCCCGGCGGAATGATCGCCATGGCGCGGATGAACATCCCCGCCATCTATGTGTACGGCGGAACGATCAAACCGGGAAAGCATCCGAAGGACGGGCGGGACCTGAACATTGTCAGCGCGTTCGAAGCGGTGGGGCAATACAGTGCAGGAAAAATTTCGGAAGCGGAATTGAAGGAAGTGGAATGCTTCTCCTGTCCCGGTGCCGGTTCGTGCGGGGGAATGTATACGGCGAACACTATGAGCAGTGCGTTCGAAGCGATGGGTATGAGTCTGATGTATTCTTCCACCATGTCCGCAGAGGACAAGGAGAAAGCGGAGAGTGCGAACGAGTCCGGCAGAGTGCTGATGAACGCCGTGAAAAAGAATATCCGTCCGCTCGATATCATCACGCGGAAGTCCATCGAGAACGCCATCACCGTCATCAACGCCATCGGCGGATCGACGAATGCGGTGCTCCATTTTCTGGCGATCGCCCATTCGGCGAAGATACCGCTCACCATCGACGATTTCGAAACACTCCGCAAAAAAGTTCCGGTGCTCTGCGATCTGAAGCCGAGCGGAAAATATCTCGTGGTCGATTTCCATAAGGCGGGAGGAGTTCCGCAGGTGATGAAGATGCTCCTGGTGAACGGACTGCTCCACGGCGATTGTCTGACGGTCACCGGACAAACCATTGCAGAAGTGTTAAAAGATGTTTCGAATGAACCGCGTGCGGATCAGCAGGTGATCCATCCGTTCGATAAGCCGCTCTATAAAGAAGGACACCTCGTCATCTTAAAAGGAAATCTGGCAACGGAAGGGGCGGTTGCAAAAGTGACCGGAGTGAAGAATCCTTCCATCACCGGTCCTGCGCGTGTGTTCGACTCCGAAGAGCTGGCGATGGAAGCGATCACCGGAAATAAGATCAACGCCGGCGACGTTGTCGTCATCCGCTACGAAGGTCCGAAAGGGGGACCGGGAATGCGGGAGATGCTCGCACCGACCTCCGCCATTATCGGACGGGGACTCGGCGATAAGGTCGGTCTCGTGACGGACGGACGATTCTCCGGCGGCACGTACGGCATGGTGGTCGGTCACGTTTCACCGGAAGCGGCGGTCGGCGGAACGATCGCGCTCGTTAACGAAGGTGATTCGGTCACCATCGACTCCACCAAAAATCTGCTGACGCTGAATGTGGATGATGCGGAGATCGCGAAGCGGAGAGAAGCATGGAAGCCGCGTCCCGTCCGCTACGACCGCGGCGTGATGGCGAAGTATGCAAAACTCGTCTCTGCCAGTTCGCTCGGCGCGGTGACGGATTGATACTAACCGAGATGTAGGACACCTTGAAGGTGTCCTACATCTATCGAAGTGACAGTCAGCTGCAGTGTAGGACACCTTGCTAAGGTGTCCTACGATGAAGCAGAAAAGAAGATATTGGAAGTTCCTCGTGAGAATTGTATTTTTGTAGTGTGAAAGCACCCCGAAAACAGGGTGCTTTTTTGTATGAACAGTTAAGGACAGAATGAATCGCATAGCCGCAATTTTCTTCATCGTTACATCGATCGTTTGCGCCGAAGACCCGTCGCGTTCCGTTCCCCCGAATGACCATAGTATTGAACCCCGTTCCGTGGTGATCGCTACGCGGTTCGATTCGCTCTTCCGTTCCATTTCTCAGAAAAAAGGATTCAACGGCAATGTGCTGGTGGGATTATACGGCAACATCATCTATAAGAACGCTTTCGGATATTCCAATCTGAAAACGAAGGAACCGCTGAATGTGAAGTCGGTCTTTCAGATCGCCTCCGTTACCAAACAATTCACCGCCGTTGCGATCATGATGCTGCACGAGCAGGGGAAATTGGAATATTCCGATACCATCCAGAAATTCATTCCCGACTTCCCGTACAAGAATATCACCATCAAACAGCTTCTGGCGCACCGTTCCGGACTTCCGAATTACATGTATTTTTCCCCGAAATACTGGAAGAAAAAGAAGGAATATCTCTCCAACGAAGATGTGCTGGCCCAGATGATCCAGTATAAACCCCGTCCCGAATTCGCCCCCGACCGCCGCTATAAATACAGCAATACCGGCTATGCGATGCTGGCGCTGATCGTGGAGAGACTCTCCGGACTGCCGTTCCATGAATTCATGGAGAAGAATGTTTTCCATCCGATCGGCATGACCAGCACGTTCGTGTACAATCCGGACAACAGTAAAACGACCGAATACGAGACAAAAGGGTATAATAAGAACCGCCGGAAATCGTACGTTGATTTTCTTGACGGTGTGACAGGCGATAAAGGGATCTTCTCGACAGTGGAAGATATGTTTGCATGGGACCAGGCCCTCTATACCGAGAAGATCGTGAAACAAACCACGCTGGACGAGGCATTCACGCCGGTCAGCTACGATTACAAACGGGATAATAATTACGGCTTCGGTTTCCGTCTCGATACACTTTCGGACGGAAGCAGGATCGTCTATCACGGCGGATGGTGGAGGGGATATAATTCCCTGTTTGTCCGCCGTCTGAACGATCACACCACCATCATCATCCTCTGCAATAAAGTGAACTGGAGTTTCGGTGAAATTCAGGACCTGATGAGCATCGTCGACAACACCGGAACGTAATAATTCTCGTTTCGGTGTTGTTTCTTGACTTTGAAAGTAGAATTGCGGAAATTCTCGCAGTTATTTCCCACCATATCATAATAGTAAAAGGAGTTATTCAATGACGACAGAAGCCACCGCATCCAAAGGAGGATTGGAGTGGAAGTGGATCATTACCGGAATCCTGGCCGGGACTGCGCTCTGCCTATCACTTTATCTCATGATCGCGAAAACATTCCACATTCCCCTTATCCCGACATTCATGTCGCTGCTGGGGTTTGTCGTCATGGGTATCATCATCGGTTTCAAATCCGAAGGGTATACGCTGAAAGAACCTGCGATCGGCGGTTTCGTCACGCTGCTGCTCGTCGGTAACATCCTGGCATTCGGCTTCGGAATGACATTCTCCACTATGGAAATGATCGCCGCACCGGTGATCGGACTGATCCTGGGATTGATCGGCGGATGGGTCGGCGAACAGATCCAGATCACGCCGGAAGAGCTTGTGAAAGAACTGGAAGATGACAAAAAAGGGAAGCTGCAATGGGGCTGGATCATCGCCGGAACGGTGATCGCATTCATCTTCAATGCATTCTTTGTGATCGGCGGATTCGCCCTTCTGAAATTCGGCATGGGCGGAATCGTGATCGCGCTCGGTGCAAGTTTCCTGCTGGCCGGTCTGCTGGTCGGATATTTCTCGCCGGGAGTCACCATCATGGAAGCCGGTATCGCCGGCGTACTGAGCGTTGTGCTGAATGCACTCTTCCTCTATTCATTCTCGCTGCTGATGATGGACGAAATGATGTATGTGGTGGAACTGCTCATCGGCGGATTCATCCTGTCGCTCGTCGGCGGATGGCTGGGAGAGAAACTCCAGTCCTTCATGGAGAACGACACCGAACACGAAAAAGAGTGACGCGTTTCCATACGGAAATGATCGGATCCCCGGGGAGCATCTTCCCGGGGATTTTTTATTGTGCCGTGATAATTTTGTGATACTTTTCCGGTATGTTGGGAGCCACAGAGGTCACAGAGGAATCAGGAAAGCGATCCTTTTCAAAAATCTGCGCGGTAACTCTCCGCGATAGAAAATCAAGGGAAGTGAATGAAACATGTATTGGTGATCGAAGATGACAAGGATATCACCGAACTGCTGAAGATCCATCTGAAGGATCTTCACTGCCGGGTGACCACGGCGATCGACGGCGAAAAGGGATATGCGCTGACGCAGAAGGGGAGCATCGATCTGATCGTGCTGGACCTGATGCTTCCCGGGATGGACGGTCTGGAAGTCTGCCGGCGTGTCCGCGCAGACAAGAACAACACGCCGATCCTGATGCTGACCGCAAAATCCGAAGAGCTGGACAAAGTGCTCGGACTGGAGGTCGGTGCGGATGATTATCTGACGAAGCCGTTCGGCGTGCGGGAGTTCATCGCACGGGTGAAAGCGATCTTCCGGCGGACCGAAGCACTGCGGAATGGGTCCGCTGCATCCGACAATTCTGCGGTGATCAACTTCGGTGATCTGGAGATCGATCGTGAGCGGAGGAAGGTGCAGCTGAAAGGAAAGCGTCTCGAGCTGACGGCGAAGGAATTCGATCTGCTGCTGCTGTTTGCGACACATCCCGGCAAGACCTACACGCGGGAACAATTGCTGGAACTCGTGTGGGGATATCAGTTCAACGGATACGACCATACGGTGAATTCGCATATCAACAGGCTCCGCGCCAAGATCGAACAGGATATGTCCAAACCGAAATATATCCTGACCGCATGGGGAGTGGGGTACCGATTCGCCGAATTGGAAGAAGTCGTACGGTAGACCTGTCCAAACATCGCTGATCCAACATTCCCAATACTGTTCCGATGAAAAAATTCTTCAATTCATTATACTGGAAGATCTCCGCAACATTCCTTGCGCTGCTGATCGTGCTCTCGGCGGTCTATATCTACTTTATCGTCTTTTCTGCAGAGATGTATTTCCAGGAAGCGAACCAGCGTCTGAGCATTCCCATCGCTCAGCGGCTGCTGAGTCATTATCAGCCGGTGGTGGATCACAAGCTGGATTCATCCCGGCTCGAGGAGATCTACACGATCCAGAAACTGTTCAACCCGAGCATTGAAGTGTATGTGCTGGATACTGCAGGAACGGTCCTTTCCCATTGTCCTACGAACACCGGCATCTGCCGCGCATCGGTCTCGATCGGTCCGGTGAAACGGTTCGTCACGCAGAAAGGACCCGGATTTGTCATGGGTGACGATCCGAAGATGGTGAAGGGAGAGAAGACCTTTTCCGCGGCGGAGATCAAGGACGGTCAGCGCGTGATCGGATATCTCTATGTGATCCTCGGCAGCGAGGAGTTTGACAATAATTTTAAGATGCTCGCCGGCAGTTACATCCTTACGATCGGTACGCGGGCCATGACCATCACGCTCATCGCCGCGGCGCTGATCGGATTGATCTCGCTGCTGTTCATTACACGGAATCTCCGTACCATCATCAGCACTGTGCGGGATTTTCAGAAGGGGAATCATCAGGCGCGGATCCGTTTTTCTTCGTCCGGAGAATTGACGGAATTGGCGACCTCCTTCAACGAAATGGCCGATACCATCGTCCGGAATCTCGATGAGATGAAATCTATGGACAATCTGCGCCGTGAACTGGTGGCGAATGTCTCTCACGATCTGCGGACGCCGCTGGCGACCATTCACGGATACATCGAAACACTGCTGATCAAATCCGGCACGCTGGATCCGGAAGAACGGGAAAAATATCTGAAGACCGTTCTCTCCTCCACAGACCGGCTGCGCAGGCTGGTGGAAGAGCTGTTCGAACTCTCCAAGCTGGAGGCGAAACAAACGAAGCCGGAACCCGAACCGTTCTCACTTTCGGAGCTGGTGCAGGATATCTCGCAAAAGTATCTGCTCATCACCGAAGAGAAAGGGATCCGTCTGCAGTGCCGGATCCCGCACGATCTTCCGCTGGTGGTTGCGGATATCGCGATGATCGACCGGGTGATCCAGAATCTGACTGACAACGCCGTCAAATTCACTCCCGCCGGCGGCACCGTGTCGATCGATCTTCGTCCGGCGGAGCGAACTGTGGAAGTGCGAGTTGCGGATACCGGAGCGGGGATCGCGCAGGAGGATATTCCGCTGATCTTCGGCCGGTACAACAAAGGGAGTCAGAAAAATATGTTCCGGAATGACGGTGCCGGACTCGGCTTGGCGATCGTCAAGAAGATCCTGGAAGTGCACGGGATCTCCATTGCCGTTTCGAGTGTCAAGAACGAAGGAACGGCATTCTCCTTCTCGCTTCCGGTGTATTCCCCAACGGAGAACATCACAGTGAATTGATCTGTGCGTGATAGTTCTGTGATACCTTTCTTGTATCTTCAACTATGTTCAATCACCAATAAAGGAGAAAACCGCGTGAGAAATACCGTTCTGCTCGTTCTGTCAATTTTTATCCTCTCGGGTTGCAATGAGGAAGATTCCCCGGCAACTCCGGCGGTTCCCGGTGCATCCACCACCACCGAATCGCAGCTGTATCAGCTCGGCAAAAACGTCACCGGATTCGTCTTTTATAAGAACTCTCCTGACACGATCCTGAAAGGGGGAAACTCCGGGCATCCGGATGCAAAACTGCGGACCCGGTACAATACTATCGCTGCCAACTCTCTCGATGCGAACGGGAAAGTGAAAAGCGGAACGGTGTTTCCCGATTCCTCTCTGATCGTCAAAGAACTCTACACCGGCAACGTGCTCACCACCTATGTGTTCCTCTTTAAGAAAAGGAATGACAAGAATGCCGATGCGAACGGATGGGTCTGGGCGGAAACGTCTCCCTCCGGCACGGCGACGTATCCCGTTACCAATAAAGGATCGGGATGCATCGGCTGCCACGGCGTCGGCATCGATTACACCAGAATGAATGACGCACATCCGTAAATGTTTCGGAGACAGAGTCTGTTCACGTACACCATTCCATCAACGATGATCTATCGAATTATATTAAGGAGTTCACCATGCGGTCTGCAGTCACAAAAATTACCATGTTCACAGCGCTCTTCTGTTTCGGTTTCAGCCTTCTCTCCGCACAGGTTGCGGAAAAGAAAGAGGAAATGAAAACAGAAAAGAAGCATGAGATGAAACATGAGGGAGCGGCAAAAGAGGGAATGAAGAAAGAAATGACGAAAGATGGAGCAGCGTGTGCGCATTGTACGAAGGATACACTGTGCGAGATGCATTCGAAGCAGGTGATGGAAAAGAAATCCGGTTCAGATGCGAAGATGTGTGCGCACTGTACGAACGATAAACTATGTGAGATGCATGCCAAAGCGGAGTCAGAAAAACAAGCGATGGAATGTTCGCACTGCACCAAAGAAAAAATGTGTGAGATGCATGCCAAGCAGGGGATGAAGAAGGACGAGATGAAGAAAAGCGGCAAACCGCAATAACAGCGTTATCTTTCCGCCGGACACGGTGCGGCCGTTCATTATGAACGGCCGTTTTTATTTATTCCGGTGCGCGGTATTTCATCTGCGACAGGATGATGAGTCCGGTCACCGCCGAAAGAGCAGAGGCAAAGAGGATGGCGATCTTGCTGATGATGAGCGGTTCTTCCGTTGGAAAGGCAAGACTGGCAATGAAGATTGCCATGGTGAATCCGATCGCACAGAGCCACGTCGTTCCGTAGATCATTCCCCACGAGACGTTCTCCGGCAGAGCGGCGGTCTTTGTCTTCACGGCGATCCAGACGAACGAAAAGATGCCGATCTGCTTTCCGGCGATCAAGCCAACGGCAACGCCGAGACCGACCGGGGACATCAGTGCATCAATGACATTTCCCTCGATCTTCACACCGGCATTCGCGATCGCGAACACCGGCATTATCAGGAATGAGACGAACGGATGGAGGGCGTGCTCGAACCGGTGGAGCGGCGACTGTACCTCTTCGCTTAAGGATGCCACTTTGTGGATCAATTCGTTGACGCTTTGCCGATCCGTATTGTTTTTCAGCTCCCGCAGTGTACCGATCGTCTCCTCGACGAATTGTTCCTTATTGATCTTTTTGCTCACCGGGATGGTCATCGCCAGCAGTACTCCGGCGATGGTTGCATGGATGCCGGATTTCAGGAAGCAGAACCAAAGACCGATGCCGAGGATCGTATAGATCGCAGAGGAACGGACATTGAATCTGTTGGCGGCAATAAGCAGCAGAATGAATCCTCCGCCGATCGCCAGCATTGTCAATGACAGTTCACTGGTATAGAAGAATGCAATAACGAGCACCGCACCCATATCATCCGCAATGGCGAGTGCGGCAAGGAAGATCTTGAGTCCCGGCGGCACTTTGTCGCCGAGCAGTGCAAGGATGCCAAGGGCAAATGCGATATCGGTCGCCATCGGGATCCCCCATCCGTGCGCCGTGTCGGAGCCGGCCGGATTGAAGAGGAGATAAATGAGTGCAGGACCGATCATTCCGCCGATGGCAGCAAGAATGGGGAGCAGCGCTTTCTTCAATGACGAGAGTTCGCCGACAAGGATCTCCCGTTTGATCTCCAATCCAACAAAGAAGAAGAAGATCACCATCAGTCCGTCGTTGATCCAATGCAGCAGCGTTTTGGAGAGAACGGCACTGCCGATACCAATGGAAAAATGTTTCTCCCACAGCGAAAAATACTGTTCGGACCACGGGGAATTCGCCCAGATCAGTGCGGCAGCAGTGCAAACCAGAAGAACGATCCCCCCGGAAGTGCTGCTGTGAAAAAAATCCTTGAATGATTCGCTGATCCCCGCCGATCGGTTTTTTTGTTGGGTTGACATATACAGGTCTTCGATTGTGGACGTTCGAATATGAAGGAATGATCCGAACCAAAATACAAAAATATTAGAAATGATGACTCGAAACGTCTAGTTCCTGTCTGCCGGATGTCTTCCTCTTCGGCCGATTTCGGGAAAATGCATGTTTCGGACCTCTCGGTCTCCATATTACTCAATCTATTCAGCAATGATTTCATTTTCACGGAACGCGGACTGTTCCAAATTTTGTTTGTCACAAAGAACCGGAGACATCGTAAACATTGACCGATCGCTTCGGAACGGACAGAAGAGCTCTTCTTGTTCGACTTGCAAAATTTCCCTATCTTCTACCACAAATTACAGCAGGTGCCTTTATGCGAAATGTCGTTATTACAGGAATGGGTCTGATCTCCCCCCTCGGACTGACCGTGCAGGAATCGTGGAACAGCGCGATCGCCGGGAAGTCCGGAGTCGGATACATTACCAAATTTGAGAAAGAGCGTTTTGTTACGCAGATCGCTGCAGAAGTGAAGGGATTCGATCCCAAAAAGTACTTTGATGCGAAAGAGGTCAGCCGGTGGGATCTCTGCGTTCAATTCGGCATCGGCGCAGGTCTGGATGCCGTGGAGGATTCAGGACTCACGATCACTCCGGAGAATGCCGAACGTATCGGGATCATCATCGGTTCGGGTGTCGGGGGACTGATCGGTATCAGCCACACCTCCGTGAAACTGGAAGCGGGCGGACCGAAACAGGTCTCTCCGTTCTTCATCCCGTCGGTGATCATCAATATGGTCTCCGGTCTTCTGGCGATCCGTGTCGGTGCCAAAGGATTGAATTACGGCGTCGTCTCCGCCTGTGCAACAAGCAATCACGCCATTGCGGACGGATACCACGCGATCCAGCGGGGCGAAGTGGATGCCATGATCGTCGGCGGTGCGGAAGCTTCCATCACCGAGATCGGCGTGGCGGGATTCTGTTCCGCGCGCGCGATGAGCAAACGGAACGACGAACCGCACCGCGCTTCCCGTCCGTTCGACAAGGACCGGGACGGATTCGTCCTCGGCGAAGGGGCCGGCGCATTCGTTATTGAAGAAGAAGAACATGCGAAGAAACGGGGCGCGAAGATCTACGGACGCATCCTCGGCGTGGGAATGACCGCCGATGCGTTCCATTTCACCGCTCCTCCGGAGGATGGCGACGGTGCGATGCGGGCGATGAAGCTGGCGGTGAAGTCCGCCGGACTGAAACCGGAAGATATCGATTATGTGAATGCGCACGGAACTTCCACAGGACTCGGTGATGTGGCCGAGACCAAAGCGATCAAGCGTCTCTTCGGGGATCATGCAAAGAAGATGATGATCAGTTCCACCAAATCCATGCACGGCCATCTGCTCGGCGCTGCCGGTGCGGTGGAAGCGGCATTGACGATCCTCGCGCTGAAAGAAGGGATCATCCCGCCCACAATCAATCTGGACAATCCCGATCCCGAGTGTGATCTGGATTATGTGCCGAATGTTGCCAGGAAGCGGGAGATCCGGTACGCCCTGTCGAACGGATTCGGTTTCGGCGGAACTAATGCGACCATCTGTTTCGGAAAAGCGTAGGACGCGATGATAACGGACAGACCTTTGACATTCCTGGTGGTGGACGACGATATATCGCTCTCGCTCTTCTTTAAAGAAGCGCTGACGAAGGAAGGTCATCGAGTTTTTCTGGCGGTGAGTGAACATGGAGCGCTGGAGATCCTCAAAAGCGAAACAGTCGACATCCTTCTCTGCGATTTTGTCCTGCCGGGAATGGACGGCGGACAAATCATCACGATCGCGAAAGAATGGAACAGTTCATTGTTCTGTGTTATGATCTCCGGACACCAGCAGATGTTTACACCTGCCGTTACCTCCGGTATCGCGGCAGATATGTTCATCGCCAAACCGATCCTGAAAGAGACCCTCACGGACGTCATCAATCACTTTCACGCTGTTCAGACACAACGACACCAATCATGATGAGCAATCACCGTAATGTCCATATCGGACTTGTGCAGATGTCCTGCACAAGCGATGCCGCATCCAACACTGCGAAAGCCGCCGCCGGGATCCGCGAAGCCGCGGGCAAAGGGGCGAACATCGTCTGTCTGCAGGAGCTCTTCACCTCGCTCTATTTTTGCGATAAGGAAGATTATGCTCCGTTCCAATTGGCAGAATCCATCCCCGGAAAAACGACCGATATCCTTCAGCCGCTTGCGAAAGAGCTAGGGGTAGTGATCATTGCCTCGCTGTTTGAGAAGCGGACGGAAGGGATCTATCATAATACCACGGCGGTGATCGATGCGGATGGTTCTTACCTCGGGAAATACCGCAAGATGCACATTCCCGACGATCCGGCGTACTACGAAAAATTCTATTTCACTCCGGGCGATCTAGGATTCAAATCGTTCCCCACAAAATTCGGCAGACTCGGCGTGCTCATCTGCTGGGACCAGTGGTATCCGGAAGCAGCGCGGCTGACGGCGCTGACCGGCGCGGAGATCCTCTTCTATCCCACCGCCATCGGCTGGGCGGACGGCGAGGATCCGGCTGTGAACAAGATCCAGCACGATTCCTGGGAAACGATCCAGCGTTCCCACGCCATTGCGAACGGCATTCCCGTTGTTTCGGTGAACCGCGTGGGACACGAAGGGAACCAGACATTCTGGGGCGGTTCATTCGTTGCCGGGAATCAGGGAGAGATCCTCTTCAAAGCATCGCACGACAAGGAAGAGGTGAATGTGGTCACTGTGGATCTTGGCAGAGCCAACAGCACGCGCGTTCACTGGCCCTTCCTCCGCGACAGACGCATCGACGCATATTCCGATATTACCAAACGATTTATCGATTAATAATATTAACCACAGATTCTCAGATTATTTTTTTAAACATCTGTGAATCTGTGGTTTCCTTTAAATGTATGAAGACACCAAAACAACTCGGCTACCGTTTCCCCGCAGAATGGGAAAATCAAAAAGCGACGTGGCTCAGCTGGGCGCACAAACTGGAATCCTGGCCCGATAAATTCGAACCGGTCCCGCACGTCTATACGAACATCGTGAAGACCATCGCACGCTTCCAGCATGTGAACATCAATGTGAAGGATGACGAGATGTTCGACGATGTCACCTCGCGTCTGACGCTTGCCGGCGTTCCCGAGGACAGGTTCACGCTGTACCGCATCCCCACCAATGACGCATGGTGCCGCGATCACGGTCCGGCATTTGTCGTAAATCCGAACGCAAAGGACAAACTGGCGATCGTGGACTGGGGATACAACGCGTGGGGCGGAAAATATCCGCCGTTCGATCTGGATGACATCGTGCCGACGAAGATCGCCGAGCAGTATAATATTCCCGTCTTCTATCCCGGTATCGTGATGGAGGGGGGCTCCATCGAAGTGAACGGCAAAGGATGTCTGCTCACCACGAAAGCATGTCTGCTGAACGAGAACCGCAATCCGAACCTGAACCAGGAACAGATCGAAACATTCCTGAAAGAGTATTACGGGCAGGAAAAGATCCTCTGGCTGAATGACGGGATCGTCGGCGACGATACGGACGGACACATCGATGATCTTTCCCGCTTCGTCAATCCGACAACGATCGTCACCTGCGTGGAAGAGGATCCGCAGGATGAGAACTATGCGATCCTTCAGGAGAATCTGCACCTTCTCCGCACGCTGACCGATCAGGACAACAAGCCGTTCACCATCGTCGAACTGCCGATGCCGGGGTATGTTGCGTACGACGGTCAGAGACTCCCGGCCAGTTACGCGAACTTTCTGATCGGCAACGGATTTGTGATCGTGCCGGTGTTCAATCATCCGAACGACCTGAAAGCGCTCAACTTCATCCAGGCACAGTTCCCGGACCGTGCCGTGATCGGCATCGACTGCGTGGACCTGGTATGGGGACTCGGAACACTCCACTGCATCAGCCAGCAGGAACCGGCGGTGTAGAGTGATCAGATCGTTGGTTCTCTTCTTCATCGCACTCGGATCTGTGCAGGAACTCTCGGCACAGATCCATCCTTCCGCAGAATTCATTCTCGGCGACACGACCTCTCGTCTGGAGATCACCGATCTTTTCATCGGTCCGAACGGCACGGTCTATTCCACCGGACAGCGGGTGAACGATTCGATCGCATTGGTGATCTCCGCCGTCTCCTCATCGGGGGAAACAATCTTTGAACTGTTCCGCACGAAAGGATTCGAAGAGAAGGGATTGTTCATCCGTCCGTACGATCAGCAGCATTTCATCGTCTGCGGACATTCGGAGGACAAGACCGGTACCTTCAATGTTCGTCTGCTCAAATTGACCTACAGCGGAACGGTCGTCTGGGATACCACGTTCGGCAACGACGGGATGACCACGATGGAGATGCCGAGGGATATCGAATTCGATTCGCAGGGGAATATTATCATCGGCGGGATCTCTCAGTCTGACGAGATCAAATATCTTCTGCTGAAATTCTCCCCTTCCGGAGAGCTGATCTGGTCCCGGAAGTCCGCGCCGTTCGAGAACGGCCTCTTCACTGTCCATGACATTATTCTGGATGACGCCGACAATATCTACGGGCTGACGAACAACACATTCATTGCAGATACATCACATGGAACGGTGATCAAGTGGGACCCGTCCGGTACCGTTGTGTGGAGCAGAAACTTCAATCTTTCCTGTTACGAAGAACGGGGCGTCAATCTCGTTCTCAGCGGTGATACGCTGTATGCGGCCGGATCCCCGTGGAAACCGGGAGAGAATTCCGTTGCGGTCACGGTGGTCGCACTCAGGACGAACGGTGAACTGATCTCCTACCGCACGATACCGCTCTATTCCAATCAGCAGGGAATCCGTGCGCTTCGCCGTCTCACGGATGGTTCAGTGGTGCTGCTGGATGAAACGTATACTGCGCCGAAATACCGGTTCCACACTTTAGTATTCTCTGCTTCACTGACGCCGATGTACCGCGATTCACTCTTTACCGAGACCGTTGTCCGGGGAAAAATATCTGAAGCGGCATCAGGATCATTTGACGTGTTCCGGTACGGCGGCATGCTCACCAAAGTACGGTACTCCCGCAGCGGAGTGAGTTTTCTTCCCGCCCCGCCGTTGGAGTTTAACCTAAACGGAAGATTCATCGACCTGATCGCCGAAGTGCCGCCGTTCATTGCAGCGATGAGCCGGATACAAGGATCGAATCATGACCGTGTCCACGCCGCCCTCTATAACAATGTCCCAGCAGCTGTCCGGTTCGACCGGAACAGCACGCTGCAGTCGTACGGATTGTTTTCTGTTTACCCGAATCCGTTTAATCCTTCTGCCGCCGTTTCATTTCACATTCCGGTGCGTTCACACGTAACACTTTCAGTGTACGATCAGCTGGGACGGAAAATCGATGAACTGATCTCCAGAGAGATGGATACGGGAACACATTCCATTACATGGAACGGAAGAGGCCGATCGAGCGGAACATATTATTTTGTCCTGACGGAGAATGGCCGTAACCGGACGATACCTGCACTGCTTCTGCGATAGGAAACGATGATGACTGCTGATCCTTCCACCGAACGATTTGACCTTACCATCCCCGTTGTGCCCGGCGACATCGACCAGCTCGGTCATGTAAACAATACCGTTTATCTCCGATGGGTTCAGGAGACCGCGGTCGCTCATTGGACCGCGGCAGCGACCGAAGAGGAGTATGCCGCTGTGATCTGGGTGGTGGTCCGACATGAGATCGACTATCTCTCCCCGGCGCGTCCCGGAGATATCATCACTGCCCGGACATGGGTCGGAACCACCGTGAAGAATTATTTTGAACGCCACACGGAGATCATCCGGGCGGGCGACGGGAAGGTCCTCGCCCGGGCACGGACACTCTGGTGTCCGTTGGACCGCTCCACGGGACGCCCGACCCGCGTGGGTGATGATATCCGCAAACGCTTCTCCGTCCCTCCAAACAACGGATAACCAGCCTCGTTACCACCCTTCTCGTTACATTTCCCTGTTTTTCGATCAATTTCCACAGTTTTTACGGGATGAGCATCCCGTATGGAGTACGAGATCACGTGATTGCGGACCTTTTGTAGAGAGGATATATTATTCCCGAACCATTCAAAGCATTTTTTTGCACAGTAGCGTTTTTGCTCTTGTGCAATATGCAGGCATCACCCGGGAAAGGATCCGCACGCTATGCCGATCATGACATCAGAGATCAAACAATATGTCGAGCAGAATCTGAAAGAGATCGACTCCATCTATTCTATCGCCGACCAGCTGCAAGTATCCTATCACACGCTCCGTAAAACTTTCCTTAAAAAAGAGAAGGTCTCCCTGGGGCGATACATTACCGCGCAAAAAGTGAACGCAATGAAAGAGATGCTGATGATGGATCGCCGGAAATGCTATTTCATCTGTTTTGATTTCGGATTACGTGAGGATACCGGGGCGAAAGTATTCAAGAGATCGACCGGTATGACGATGAAGGAATACCGGAAGATGAAGCTCAAGGAGCGGGAGAGCGGGAGCGGTCCGAAAAAAAGACGTACCCGCTGACCGGGAAAGACAAACCGCAAGATTATTAACGCCGTTCGCACGAACGGCGCTGTCATTTTAAACCCTTCTGAGATCCCATCTGTGCAATGCAAGGTCCATTGCGTAAACCGATTTTGTCAACCGAAACACGCGATTAGTACGAATCTGCGTGATTGCAGTGAGGAGGATCCGATTTTATATTGCGCAGAAATATTTATTTATCACAACAATCATCCATCATTAAGAAGGGGCACGATCTATGGGCATCAATACGGACGAGGTAAAATGGTATGTGGAGCAGCATATCAAAGAGGTGAAGACGATCCACAATGTCTCGCGGCGGCTTCAGCTGTCGTACGACACCCTACGAAAATCATTTCTGCGTCAGGAACGGATCCCTCTGGCGAACTATATCGTCCAACGGAAGGTGCAGGCGATGAAACAGCTGCTCGAATCAGCAGACCATCCTTGTTTCTTCATCTGCTATGAATACGGATACCGCGAAGATACCGGGGCAAAGGTCTTCAAAAAGAACACCGGAATGACGATGCTGGAGTACAAGAGGTGGTATAAGGAGAACAGCGGGCACAAGCTTGCTTCGGCGGACCCGAAAAGCATCAGTTAATACTTCGATCTTCCATTCTCCGGAATTAGCTGACAGGAACTATTATAGATTCAAATATCCCGGAACTACATTGGATCAGACCACCGGTCGAATTGATTTTGTTGTCCGGTGATTTTATATCCCAAAATAATAATTGGAGATTTCTGAAATATTCGAAAAAAGAGTCATTGCGAGCCACCCTGAGCGAAGTCGAAGGGTGGCGAAGCAATCTTGTTTTTACTGGTGTTTTGAAAATATTGTCCCGCTTTATTGATTTCGCCTTGCGAGATTCCCAAAAGCGGAACTTCGTCGCTCCCGCCTGACCGATGGCGGGCGAGGTCGCTCCTCTCCCAAAGGGACGCCATTGGGGCAATGATTTTTTCAGAAGTCTTAATTGGTAAAACAGAGGATTAATACATGGTACCGTTAAAGCTTTTAATGCTTGTACTGATAGCTGCAGTATTATTTATGTCGTGCAAAGGAGAGAATGGCGTGGATGGCATGGATGGCCGGGCGTTTTTGACGGTCACATCAAGCGACGGACTGCTGTATGCGTTTATTGATAATAATTCGTCCCGGCCCGGTATTTTTTATGCCGGACAAACGTACCGTGTTGTTCCTGGATTATATGATTATGCATACGAATCCAGAGCCTACAACACAGACGGCACGTACTACTATGCACAGTGGGTCGGAAAGTATAGTATTCACATCAACGAAGGGGAAGAGGGAAGCGAGGGAAAGATCTTTTGGCAAAGCGGGGAAGATGGTGAGAATGGTGTGGACAGTTATTTGACGCTGCTATGTAATTTTGACGGACCATACCAAATGAGGATCAATAAAATTCAGCAGGAAACTGTCCGAACCATCCCCGACAGTGTTGTCACGATGAAAATACTCAGAGGTGAATATGTCCTCAATATAACGGCACAACTCAAATCGTTCGGGAAGCAGCCTGTTTCTGATTCTGAATAAACTCAACAGATAAATCCATCCTCGCGAAAAGGTGCTGATGAGTATTTACTCGTTGATACCGTACCGATAGACCGTATCTAAAGTGATCACAACACGCCTTCTTTTACTGTGGAATATGGTCAAATATATTTGGATTTTGCATGGTGACAACAAACCGCTTCTCCCGTTATTAGCCATGGTATTTACATGCACCGACCACTCTCTTTTCTGCTAATCTCGCTTTTCTTCATATCCTGTTCGGCGGATAAATATTTTGTTCAGGAACAACAACAGTTCAAACTGACGGTCGAATCGGTCGACTGGTATCTCACCTTCCCGGATGCAGATCTGACGCCGCAGATGCAAAAAATAAACCCGGACCGCTCTGCAGGATACTTCATGCTGAGCAATGCAAAAACGGGACTGAATGTTTCGTTCTTCATTGAACCGTCGAACGGATGCACTTCTTCAGAGAGCTGCCGGGACCGCGCCTGGGTAAAACAAAAAGCGGCGCTGAAAGGGGCTGTCGGAGTGAAGCTCTCCTCGTTCGGAGAGGCGTACGCCTATGAATATCTGCTGCCGGAGTTGTTCAACCAAAAGAACTTGAACGTGCATTTATACAGGGAGGGATACTGGATCGACGTGCATCTTTCCAAGATCATGTACACTCCGAAGGATGACGATCTGTTCACGGACTTTATCAGCACACTTTCTTTCGAAGCCAAACCAAAGCCGAAGAAATGAGTAGTGTCATCATTTCAGTTCCGCGCAGTAATGATGATCGAGTATGATCTTAACAAAATATTACGGCAACATAAATCTGACATGGTGAAATATTTTGTCACTCTCTTTCTTCTGATGGTCGTTGCCGGGATTGCTGCAGGGCAGGACAGCAGTGCGATCGCGCAGCCTTATGATATTCGGACCGGCAGACCATTCTTCCTACTGCTGGATGCGGGCGGGATCGGGGCCGGGTATTCGATCCATTCATTGATCGATCTACAGGCAACGACAATGCTGTTCGCTTCGAGTGTCGGCGTGAAAGTATATCTTACCTCAGAGCGTTCGGCACCGTTCATCGGCCTCTCTACAGGTCATGTCTACCAGGGTTTTGGCGGGAATGGAGAAGCGAACGACTGGGTCGCTGCAGCGGCCGGGTGGCATTATCATCCGTTCAGAACACGGGGGATATTCATCGCCGTGATGTATCAGTACATCCTTTATGAAGAGAACAAACGATCAGAAATTCCGCCGATGTTCTCGTTCAATCTGGGAATAAGGATTCCGTAACGTCCGGGGACGTTATTCCTAAATCCTGTTCACATGCCACAAAGGCACCAAAACACAAATTACGAAAAATAAAGGTCCACAAAGATTCATTCACTTAAGAACGATGATTCAATGGGAAAAGAAAAAGGGGCCCTCACAGATCGACTGATCCTGCTTAGTGCGACAGCGATGATCGTTCTTGTTGTTCTCGGCGGCTGTGCGACGGAATCCGAATCTCCGCCTGTCTCGCAGTTCATCGTGATGATCGACAGCATGCAGCACACGCCGTTCGGAGCGCTCGGTGATACGATCAGCATCAAGCTCTACGGAATGATCGGCACGGACGGATGTTCATCCTTTTTGAGGTTGGATGAGAACCGGAAACCGGGCGGGATCGATCTGACCGTATGGGGAGAGCGGGTCTACGCTTCGGCGTGCCCGGCGGTGATCGTCTATTTGAACGGTAAAGAGGTGCGGACGGTGATGACACAGATGGGATGGTTTACAATGACCGTTCGTCAACCGAACGGGACGATGCTGAAAGATTCTATTATTATCAAATGATCCGGTTTGTGGAATTGTTGCCACAAATCTTTTTATATAATACGGATCCCGTATTTTGCTTCGATCAAATCCTATAGGAATAAATTATTCATCATCTTTATTTTCGTTGCTGTGCAAGGTCTGTTTGGTCAGTGGTCAACATCGTTTATTTCCGAACCTCATGAAAATGGTTTTAATATATCGGTGCACATAGTATGAAATTGGCCCAATCATTTATATTGATCACAATTGCATCATTATTTTTCACAACTTGCAAAAAAGAAGAATCAGTTATTCCGCCGGCAGATATAACTCCTACCCATCCAACAATCACATGGACTGCGGATACAATTAAAAATCCATATGTCGGAGTCCAATTGTTATTAGAGTCTATCTGGGGTTCGGATACAAACGATGTATATGCCGTTGGACATAATGCTGAAGGTGGTAGTGCTTCCATGTTCCATTTTAACGGTCAAAAATGGTCAAGCATCAAAATTACCAAAGGAGAGGGAGGATTTATCGGCAGCTATGTGAGTTTTTCAGAAATAGATGGTTCAGGAAAAAATGATGTGTGGGCAGTTGGAAGTAGAGGAGGGTATTTTGGATCAAATCTGGATTCAAGTTTGGTCATTCATTTTGACGGAACCGGCTGGTCCGAAGTCTCTATGAGTCGATGTAAGTTTGCGATCCAAAGACTTAAAGTCTTAAGCTCAACAAATATTTATATGACAGGCTCTGCAGGTGAAGTGTATCATTATGACGGATTGGATTTTACAAAATATGTGTTAGATACAAATTTAGTATTAACGCTCGGGGGAGACGCCAACAATATGTTTGTTGGCGGTAGATCATTCTTGTTGTTCCCGAATGAGTATATCAGTGTTTATTCAATGCAAAAAGGAAATCCCTGGAAACGAATAAAAAAAATTACGGAAGTAGATTATTACAAAAAGAATGATTTTGGGTTTTATGATTTTTATCCTCGTGGAGACGGAAAATATTTCGCTGTTGGAAACGGTGTCTTTACAGTGTCCGATTCATTGTGGCAAATAAAATATCAAAAAGATACATATCAGTATATTAGATTAAGAGGTACGGCACCTTCAAATATATTTGCTTTAACACAATTGAACAAAATAATACATTGGAATGGTGTGGACTGGAAGCAAATCAATAATCCTCCTAATGTAAATAGCACGCAATATTTGATGGGGCTATGGGTAAAAGGAAATTCTATTTTTGTATCGGCTACATATACAGAAGGTATAAACATTATTTATCGAGGAACTTATTAAAAACTAAACAGCACTTTTACAATAAGGATATTATTTCGCGCTCATTTAAAATAAAACCGCCGCTCCTTGCAAAGAGCGGCGGTTCCTTCTTCCCCCGATTGCTAAAGTCCCCTCGCTAAAGAAGACCTTAACAGAGTTTCATCAACAAATTCTAAAGACATCAGTAGACTGTCATGCCTCGACTGCGCTCGGCATGACATTGAATATTTTATGATTGTATAATGGAGAGTTTCTTTTCCAATTTTGAGAGGCGATCACGTAACTGCTGATTTTCCTTCTTCAACAGTTCGATCATTGTATCCTTTTCAGACAGTTCTTTCGCAGCAGAAGCAGAAGTGAGCTTGCTGTTATTCCTGGAAACCGGCTTCTGAGCGAAGGTCTTGATCGGCGCGAAGTATTTTTTGGTGGACTTCATAGCGACCGGTGCGTTGGAACAGCCGACCATTGCGACTGCGAACACAAGAACCAGGATCATGTTTTTCATAGGATCATCTCTTCTTTTCTCTGATGTAAATATAGCAGGTGGATTATAGGTGTGCAATGGATTCGGGATTAGACTTTTCTCATTAGAGTTTTCTCATACTGTTACGTTGCCACAGATTACACAGAATTTTAAAGATCTGCGGCCGGGGTTTTCTTTTGGGACAACAGATAGATCGCCACGCCGAGCACGCCGGCAGCGATGGCGACCGGAATGATCGAACTGCCGGCCGAGGATTCCATCGACGGAGTTTTCGGGGCCAGCGGCCGATCCTTTGCCGGCGGAAGCAGTTTTGCCGGGAGCGGGGTGACCTTGGAAACATTGAAGGTGAACGAATAATCTGTCACGATCTCACCGATCTTCACCGGAATGGAAATAGCGATCTCGCCGCCGACATATCCCGTGATCGCTTTTTTCAGTTTGGCATTATTCCTGTCGTTGGAGAGGAAGAGATCCTTTTCCACCCACGCTCCCTTATCCATATAGATGTTCTCGCGCGGGATAATAGTCTCGCGGATGTATCCGAGCGGAGGAATAACGAGCGAGGTGGGGGCGGCAGTATTCTGCGAATAGAAATTACTCGTATTGCGCACAGAATAGATCCGTTTGTTCACGCCGATGGAGACCTTCTCCCATACGATGGACATGGACGCTCCGGAGACATTCTGCAGCTGGAAACTGACCGCGGACTGATCGAAACTGAACTGGATGACAATGTAATTGTCCCGGAAGATCAGCTTATCGCTGACCGCCGGCTGGGTCATCCGGTACGTATAGAGATAATTCGTGCCGGACTGGACACCGGCAGCTCCCGAACAACCGGAGAGCAGGAGGGACCCGATCAGCAGGGTGATGATACTGCGAAGGATGTGAGCATTATTTAACATAGATCATCTTCTTGGTTGTGACGTGATTCTTCGTGATGAGACGATAGAAATAAATACCGGACGAAACATAATTGCCGCTCTCGTCCGTGCCGTTCCACGTTATCCGGTATTGTCCCGGATCGTGCGGCGTGTTGATTAATGTTTTCACTTTCTGCCCGAGCACGTTGAAGATCTGGATGGCGATCTTCGTTTCGTTCGTCTTCTGGTCCGGGATCTCGTATTGGATCGTTGTTGACCCGTTGAACGGATTCGGATAATTCTGCTGCAGCCGATAGGTGAGCGGATATTTTCCCGACGGCGCCGAGACGACGATCGCTTCCGGAGTGACCGCAACGTTCGCACCGACGGAGAGGATCACCTCTGTCGTGTCGATCTGTCCAGCCGATGTGATCCTCGGAATGCGGAGGATCGTTCCTTCGCCCGGCTGGATCTCTTCATTCCGCAGACTGTAGGCGAGCATGCGGACCTCGTTGCTGACCGTTCTCATCACTACATTCATCTGCTGCGCGCGTGCAAAGAGATAGTTGGCGTTGTTCACAACGACCGTGGTATCCTTCAGACGGATCCGGACCTCGATACCGCGGATCGGTACGGTGTTCTCCATATTCAGACGGAGTCCCTGCGGCGTGGATTCGAACTGCGTCCTCGCATCGGCGAAGAAATTATTGGCGCCGTCTGCAACGTTTTTGCCCTTCACTTTTCCTGCACTGTTCTTCGCCGGAATGAACGGCGGCAGTGTGCTGAAGATGGAGGGACGTTCGAGGATCGTACCGATGAGACTGTTCACGTCCGCGGTGTCGATCAGACCGTCCTTGTTCAGGTCCGCTTTCAGCGAATCAACAAAGCTGAAGGAGCGTTTGCCGATGATCTGATCGATGATGGCGGTGATATCCGCAACGTTGATGTTGATGTCGTTGTTCGGATCGCCGTAGATATAGAATGCATTGGCTGAGAACAGCGTCGAAAGCGTTCCGTTCACCGATGCCGCCACAGTGTATGTTCCCTCGTGCGAGCCGAGCGTCAGCTGCGTGGAAGCGGAGCCGAGCGAATCCGTCACGACGAGCGTATCCCTTAACTGTTGGCCGACGGAGTTCACCGGCGCGGAAACAACGGAGAACTTCACATTCGCATTCGGCACAGGATTTCCTCCCGCATCCCTCACCGCAAGAACAAATAATGTATCGAGCATTGTTCCGGTCGGATTGATCTGCTGACTTCCCGTAATGTTGGCAAATGCCGCCGCTGCACCGTGCGTTGCGAACGCGGTGAATGTTGTTTCAACAACGGCCGCAGATGATGCGTTCACTCTGCGTCCGGACTTACCGACAGAACGCTCATCGGAGAAGGAAGCCGGAGTGATGATGGATGCTTTCACTTTATATGCGCCGACCTTGCTTCCGAGCGTCAGTCTTGCTGATGCAATGCCGGAGGAATCCGAACCGACGGATGCACTGTTCAGCGAAGCGCTTGTATCGCCGGCAGGACGTTCCACGATACTGAACTGGACATTCTTCAGCGGAACGGCATTCTCGCCGATATCCATCACTTTGACCGCGAAGGAATCAAGCGATGTCAGGATCGGACGGGTCTGATTCGAGCCGGAAGCGAGGGACATTGCGACCGCCGCACCGTGCGTTGCGACCGCCGTAAAGACCGTATCCGGAACTCCTGCACTGGAAGCGCGGATCCTGTACGTTCCCACTTTATTGCCGGCAGTGAATGAGACACGGGCAAGTCCGTTCACGTCAGAGAGAACCGATGATTGACTGAGCGATTGACCTGCGGCGTTTGCCGGAGCTGAGATGATGCTGAACTGGACCGGTGCGCCGGAAACACTGTTCCCGCCAATGTCCACCACACGCATCGTCAGCTGATTCTGCAGCTGCGTGATGATAACGGCGGACTGATTGGAGCCGGAAAGTTCGGCAAATGCCGATGCAGCACCCGCTTTCGCATTTGCTTTGAATGTGACGAGCGGAATGTTCCGCACACGGGCGTTCACAACATAGTCGCCTGCTTTATTGCCGAGCGTCAGACGCGTTGTCGCAAGTCCGGAGGAATCGGTTACGATTGATGCAGCACTCAAAGATTGTCCGACAGCATTCACATTCGGCAACGAGTCGATGGAGAATGTGACGGTATCATCCGGGACGGAGTTGCCGTTCGCATCGACAACATGGACGACAAAGTCCGACGCGAGCGCGGTGCCGATGGTCGCAGACTGATCATTCCCCTGCACTTGAGCAAGCGACGCGGCTGCTCCCGCGAGCGCGGAAGCGCTGAATTGAAGCGTTCCTATCAGGGACTTCGATCTGGCGGAGATGTTATACGTTCCTTTCCTCGTGCCGAGCGTCAGGATGGACGATGCTTGTCCGAGATTATCCGTAACAGCAACACTCTTGCTCAACACAGCGCCGAAGGATTCCAGCGGAAGTGTGAATTCGACCGAATCACCCGGGACCGGATTGCCTCCCTGATCGAGCACGGTCGCCACGAACGGTGAGGAAAGAGTTTGTCCGTTCACGGCGGACTGACCGTCACCCGCACTGCGGGCGATGGATGCCGGCGGACCGGCGATCGCCGTTGCAGTGAACGGAATAGAATCCGTTAACCCGGTCACTTTTGCACGGACAGAATAGGATGCTGCTCTGCTTCCAAGCGTCAGACGCGTGGAGGCTCTGCCGAGAGAATCGGTCAGCGCCGAAGTGACACTCAGTTCATGTCCGAACGATGCGGAAGGAATATCAACAATGGCGAACTGCACCTGCGCGCTGTCCACCGGATTGCCGCCGATATCGGCCACCGTGATCGTGAAGAGCGAATCGAGCGCCGTTAGGATCGGTTTTGTCTGCGGCAATCGGGGAACGGCTGCCATTGCAGCAGCGGGACCATTCAGCGCTTTGGTCACAAACCGGACAGTATCGAGATTGGCCGCGGCAGCCGTCACCTCGTACGTTCCGACCTTGCTGCCGAGTGTGAAGAGAGTGGAAGCGATACCGGCTCCGTTCGTGACGCTGCTCGTATCGGAGAGAGTACCGCCTGCGTTCGGAACAGGACGCTTATTGACCGCAAATTTTACCGCAACGCCGGAGACCGGTGATCCAAAGATGTCGGTGATCAGAATTTTTATTGTATCAAGCGTGGACAGAATACGGTCCTCCGCAGAATTTGCGGACGCTTTAGCAATGACGACCGGGATTCCGGCGCCGCTCATGAGCGGACCGAGCGCGCGCACGGTGTCGGCGATCGCCCATTGTCCGGAGAGCGGAGTGTTCGTTCTGGTGATCGTTTTTAAGAGCGTATCAACAACCGGTTCATAGCGCTGCCAGGTTGAGCCGTTGTTCACCGAGCGCCAGAGCTGGAGATTGGAAGCGGTGTGTCCGTTCAATTCACTGTCCGAGTATTTCAAGACGATCGTTCCGGTCGCTGACGCATCGGCCGGCTGGATCTGATAGAACCGTTTGATGGAAGTATTCCCGTTGCCGGTCCGGACCGAGTCCGAAGCGCGGATAATATTCGTTATTCCCGGAGCGTTGGAGGACCATGTTACGGCTGCTCCAATATTCCCGAAATTCGAAGACGTAGTACTCCCTGTCAGGTTCACCGATTTTTGAATTGCACCGTTGAATATGCCCGATTCGAACAACGTATCGCCTAAAGTGATGAGGTCTCCTTTGGGCATTTGTAGTGTTACCGCAGCTGCGATGGTAAGATTATTTTGAACCGATAGATCGCCGCCTGATGTCGTTTTTGTTCCCGATCCCGATAAACGTACGCTTCCGTACTGCTTTGCGGGCAAGGTCTGGTCAGCACCTTTCAATTCGATCTCGCCTCCGACGGCCGCTTGTGCGATGGTCGTCTGATTCTTTACGCGGATCTTTCCGGTGTTGGTGACGGAGCCGTTGATAATGAGATTCTGAGCAGATCCGATATGGATCAGCATCATCAGCATCATCACCGCAGCCGCTCTTTGCCACCGCCATCCGATATCATGCCGATGGTCCGGCACATCGGGCGGTGCGCAAGCGTACCGTGTGCGTTTATTATTCATAATTGTACCTGTCTGTACAGTATGTGCATTTAAATGTATTTCTATTTTTGTTTTTGATTCACGCCGGATCCCTCGCGTCGCTCAGGATTCGGGAATGACATTGTTCAACAATCAAAAATCATTCAGATGAAGTTTCCGGTCGTTAAATAATTCCGATTAAAACCCGCCGCTCGGAGTCCCTGAAACAACCGGGACTCCGGACGACAGATCCATCATTATTATTCATCACTAAAGGTCATCACGCTTTAGCGTTCCAGTTGTAGGACACCATTGAGGTGTCCTACAACTTATTAAAGGAATGAATACACTCCCGCCGACGGCAGGGATCTTCATCCCACACTTATTTCTAGAGCGAACATATTTCATCTTTCATTTATGAGCATCCTTCCCCCAACGGGGTCCCTTTGGGAGATACGCTCGTCCAAAGAATGGACGTGTTTTCGCCGAATCACCAACGATCCGGTCTATGACCCGTAGAGCGGTCAAGAACGATGGCGGACCAGTACAAAGGATGACTCTTGCTATATGATTGAATGCGTTGCTGCCGGAACAGCGTTTCATATGGGCACACTTCTCCCGCGATGGTCTTCGACCATTTTTGAAATAGTGTCAACAGTGCCGGGCGGACCGGTCCACATCAGCAAACCAATGCTTGCTGTATCCGAGCGCGCCAGAGCGGTCCGTCCGATCGAGGACAGAGTCCACCGACGACGTGGATCCGCGCTGAAACTGTTCGTATTCATCTTTCGCCGAACCGATCGAAGGATCGATGACCGGGGCGGCGGAGAATATGCAGTCGTACTGTTTGCCGTATCGGAACGGGCAAGAGCAGATCTGCCGAACAGCAATGGCTGTTGACGATATGATAGAGTATGTGTTGTCATAGGACTCACGTTGCACGCAGCGGAGATCCGGCAAGCCGGCGGCGCTGCACAACAGAGCGGAACTGTTCCGTCATGTTGTGGAACGATGCATTTCTGCAGAGCGCATCATTCCACTTTTGCTTTTATGATCTGTCGCTATTATGGTCCGACGTTGATCGTACCGGCGTTCGTCAGGAAGCCGTTAATCGTCAGGTCGCCAGCAACATCAAGCTGTGAATCAGATGCTGCGAGGTCCAATGTGACCGAACCTGCTACCGTTAAACCGGCTGCTGTACCGACCGTCGTTGCTGCTGCGATCTGTTTGGTTCCGCCGACTGTTAAGAGTAATGTTGAGTATGTACCGCCGCCAGCGATCGTCTGATTGCCATTTGCGTTGTAGTTAACTGTACCGGTGGTGAAGAGGACGCCGTTGGAAGCACCGCCGAAGAGGATCGTTCCGTTGGTGTTCTCTTTACCCGTTGAGATGGTGAGGGTCTGTGTTCCCATATCGGTTGTGATCGCAAGATCTCCCGAACCGCCGTTATCAAAGTTTGTTGCAGTGATCGTACCAAGCGCTGTTTTGGTGCCGCTGCCGATCATGTTCAGATTAACATACGTTGCAGCCGGGACATCCTGGCTGGCGCCGTCATAGTTAACAACGCTTGTTCCGCCGAAAGAAAGTGTCGGAACAGCCGTAAAGGTCTGTGCAAAGTTTGCAATACCTGAACCGGTCAAAGAGATCGTGCCGCCCGTACCATTCACAGCACCGTTGAAGTCAAGCGTACCGCCGGTGCCTGCTGTGATCGTACCGCTTGCGATAGAAGGTGCTCCTGTAAAGACAACCGTACCTTCGTTGCTGGAGATGGTCCCTGTTGCATGTGCAAGCGTGTTGGAGAAGGTAACTGTTCCTGCGCCGCCGGTGATCGTACCGGTGTTCGTTGCTGCGTTGGTGAATGTGATCGCGCCGTCATTTGCTGCTGCGGTGATCGTACCATGGTTATCCGTTAATGTTGCGATGGTCAACGCGCCTGTTCCGTTCACGAGCGAACCGGTTGCGGTGATATCTGTCAGGACGTTGATGGAACCGGTCGTGCCGAGCGTGAGCGATTTGGCTGCTGCGATGTTGGAGATGGTGCCGAAGGTGTAGCCTGCGCTTGCCACGAAGTTGTTGCCGACGGTGAGCGCGCCGCTGCCTGAGTGGTTCACGGTATTGTTCACGGTGATATCAGCCGCCATGGTGAATCCGCCTGTACCGGACATGGTCAAAGCATTGTAGGTGGTACCCCACATTGCCTGGCTCGCTGTGCCGGAATAATCAACAACCGATGTTGCATTGTCGAATTTATACGGAGTTGTTGCACCGCCGCCATTGGCGATCGTTCCGGCGATCGTCAAGGTCTTTGCTGCGGCAAGTGCGATCTGTGTTGCACCGGCTGCCGTGACGTTCAACGCCGTTGCCACGGTTGCATTCGTGTTAAGCGTTTTGGTGGAAATGGCTGTTGCGCGAAGGGTAGCGAAATTCAACGCACCGCTGCCGCCGCCGATGGATTGATCTGACGTACCGTTCAGATTCACCGTGCTGCTGGCGCCGCCGATGGTGACGTCCGTGGTGACTCCGGTGTTGACGATGTTCCCTTTCACGTTGATGGTGCCGTTACCGCCGACTGTGACGGAGTTGCTGCCGATGACAAGGTTCTGTCCGAAGGACAGACCGATGACCAGTGTTGCCGCGATCATGATGCTGACCGCCCGCCGGAAGAATGAGTTCTGTTTCATAGTATTGCTCCTTCTGTTAAGTGTGGATGATAATGATGATGGTTTTGAAACGTGTTTCGTTGATCCTGTATCCATTGTTGTATCCTTTAATGATGATTGATAAATAATGATTGATGATGGTGAATCTGTTTCCGAGCTGACTGTCATCTTCAAGATGACGGTCAGCGTTGCCTTTGCGGCGGTGCTTTATTCTTCATAGGGACCTCCTTTCGATGCTGAATGAATATTGTCATGTGTTTATGGTCCAATTGATAAAATTCCTGCGTTCGTCATTGTTCCGTTCAGAACGACATTCCCGCTGACGGTCACATCGCCTGCTCCGGTGATATCCAAAAGATTGTTCGTGCCGATGGTCAGATCTCCTGCTGCGGACAATGTTCCGGAGATCGTTTTCGTCACGGAAGATGTCGCTGTCAGAGTCAAATGTCCGTATGACGGCACGGTTGAGATCGTCTGTGCCTGATCGGAATTGTAGACAACAGTGCTTGTTGCATTGAGCGATATATTCCCGTTGGTGAATGCTGTGGGGAATGTTGTCGCTGTTCCTGCCGTTCCCAGTGTCAGCGTTGTGCCGGCGGCAAGGGAGAGTGTTCCGCCTGCATTACCGGTGATCTGGAATCCGGCATCGTTCAAAGTATTATTCACATTCACCGTCAGGTTGCCATCCACCGTAACTGCACCTCCAAGATTTTTGGTGACGGTCGAGCCTGATGTCAGAGTAAGGTGATTGTACGTGAACGAAGTGATCGTCTGAGTGGACGTGCCGTTATAGTCGATGGTATTTCCGGTGACGGTATAGGAATTCGTCCCTTTAGTGAATGTGCCTGCGATGCCGATGGTTCCGCCGTTCACCAGCGTGCGTGCGCCGGAGGAACTGCTCGTCAGATTATTGAAATTGAATGCGGGGATTGTCTGCGAACCGCTGCCGTTGAAGTCGATCGTGTTCCCGGTGACGGTGTAGGAGTTTCCTCCGCCCGGAGTGAATGTGCCTGCGATGCCGATGGTTCCGCCGTTCACGAGCGTCCGTCCACCGGTAGAACTGCTGGTGAGATTATTATAATTGAACGCCGGTATCGTCTGAGATCCGCTGCCGTTGAAGTCGATCGTGCTTGAGGTAATGGTATAGCTGTTCGTACCGGGAGTGAATGTTCCGGCGATGCCGATCGTTCCGCTGTTCGCCAGTGTGCGCGCACCGGAGGAACTGCTCGTAAGATTCTGGTAGTTCAGTGCAGGGATCGTCTGTAATCCGCTGCCGTTGAAATTAATGTCGGCGGAAGCATTGAACGAAGGGACGGCTGACGAGGTCAGGACTCCAGAGATCAGGAAGCTTCCGGCGCCGAATGATGGTGTTGTTCCCGATAAGGTCAGATCTTTGTACTGAGCGACCGCAACCGATTGACTTGTGCCGGTATAGTTGAATGTTCCGCCGATATCGGGAGAGGCCTGACCGAATGTGACGGTGCCGGAGGTCGTGATCGTTCCCGGATTCACCGCATCTGCAATGTTTGCGCTTGCACCGGTCGTGAAGCTGTTCGATCCCATCGCAAGCGTGGTGGAGACGGGATTATTCAGTGTGGTATTGATGGTGACTGCGCCCTGCGCCGTCTTGGTGAATGCGCCGGAGAGGGTCAGGACGCCGTAGGTTGCCGGGAAGACCTGCTGTGTTCCGGCAAGAGTATAAGAGACGGTTCCGCTTGCCGCCGAGAGTGTTCCGCTGGTGGAAGCGAGCGTAGCACTCTTGATATCAAGGGTATTTGCACCGACCACCAATGTTCCTGCGAAGAGATCGAATGTTGTGTTGACCGTAACGCTGCCGTCGAGCGTCTTATTCCCGCTGCCGCTGAGCCGTAATCCGCCGTAGGTGGCGGCGAGGACATTCTGCGCTGCGCCGCTGTATTCAACGGAGCCGGCAGAGACGCTGAACAATATCGGAGTTGCATTCGCGTTGGTCGTTCCGCCGAGCTTCAGATTTCCGGTGCCGTTCACCGTGGTCGATCCGTTGCTGTTGGTATAATTGCCGGTGACAGTGACCGTCCCTGCGGTGATGGTCATCTGACCGTCCGTCCCCCCAGCATTATTATTGCTGAAATATGATCCGATGGAATATGTACCGGAATTGTTGAATGTACCGCCGCCGGCATTCTTAAAATTCTCGAAATATCCCGTGATAGTTGTTGTGCCGGTGTTCGTGATCGTACCGTTGTTCCGGATGTTCGTCTGCGCAGCAAGTCCACCCGACAGGAAGAGCGCAAAGAATACCTGCAAGACGATGCGCAGCACCGCCGAAGGATTCCTTCCGCTTTCGTGATTCATTGTCCGATATGTGGGTGACGTGTTGTTCATTGTGTCCGTTACGGGACCATGTTGAATATGCCGTGATTGGTGAAGTCGCCGCTATTGTCGAGATCGCCGTGAACGATCATTGTGCCGGAAACATCGATCACGACGACCGATCCGGCGTTGGTGATAACGTTACGATTCACGGTGACGGTGCCGAAAATTGTCTTCGTGCCGCCGTTCGTGAATGTCAGATCGTAATAGGTCAGCGCCGTGACGGTTTGAGCACCGGTGCCGTTGTATTCGATGATCGATGAATTTGTTGTCGCGTCCGCCGTTGCGCCGGTGACCGTCAATGCTCCGGCGATCGCCGTTGTGCCTCCGGCAAAGGTCTTCGTTCCCGCATTGCTCAATGTGAGATCGTTATAATTGAACGCCGCAACCGTTTGAGCGCCGCTGCCGTTGTAATCGATCGTGTTGCCGGTCGTGGTGTACGTGCCGGGACCTGGAGTGAATGTTCCGGAGATACCGACGGTGGTTGCGGGGAGGGTGATAGCTCCGGAAGAGGAGACATTCAAATTCCCGTAATTCAACGCGGTGATGGTGTGCGATGTACCGTAATACTCAACAGTTCCGGCCGGATCGAATGTATAGGTGGAATAGTTCGTCGGGATCGAATTGGTCCCTCCGATGCGGAGCGATCCGCCGGAGCCGATGCTCAATGTTCCGCCCAACGACAAACGATTTGCAGTGAAGGTGGCGAGATCAAGTGTTCCATCGGTGACGATGAGATCTCCGGAGATATCGATATTTGCATTGAGCGTGATCGTCGTTCCGGAGCCGGAGATATTCAGATTGTCATATGTGCCGGCGGGGAGCGTTTGTCCGGTACCGTAATATTCAATCCTGCTTGCCGGGTCGAACAAGTGTGTTGTATAATTTGCAGGAAGCGAAGTGCCGACACCGCCGATGCGGAGTGTGCAGAGCGCGGCGATCGTCAATGTTCCGCCCGGTGCCGAGCGGTCCGCGGTAAACGATGTCAGATCGAATGTTCCTCCGGTGATACTCAGATCCCCGTTGACAGTGATGGATGCACCGGCAGTTTTTATGCCGGCAGTCGTAATCAACAAATGATGATATGTTCCGCCGTGAACGGTCTGCGCGCCGCCGTTATAATAGACTGAATTTCCTGCAGCCGATGCGGTCAAGGTCGTAATGGTGGAAGTTCCGCTGATGTTCAGTCTGCGGGATGCCATATTGGTCAATCCGCCGGTGCCGATCAGCGAGGTGGTGACGGTCAACCCGGAAGCATTGGAATTGTCGTTCGATACGGTCACTCCGGTGACCGTCATATTGTCGAAGGAGAGAAGTCCTGCGCCGCCGATCGTCTGCGGATTAATGCTGAATGTATAGATGCCTGAACCGGAAGAGAATGATGCACCATCGTGTGTGATCCCGCCTTGAATTGTGAACGGAGAATTTGCCGTGGTCGTCCACGCACCGCTGCCGGAAAGAGTGATCAATCCGCCGAATGTTTTTGTCCCGACCGCGCTGGAGAAATCAACATCGCCGGTGATGGTTGTTGTACCGCTGACGGTGATACTCGATTGTCCGATCGTTACGCCGGTACCGCTGATGGTTAGAGTGCCGCCGACACTTACTATGCCGGTCACCGTTCCGGTGATGCTGCTGCTGTTTCCCATGACAAGATTTCCGGACAGCGTCGCTGTCTCGATCGCCGTAAAGTTCAGAATGGAATTTGCATTCAGATTGATATCGGCAAAATCCTTCGTTCCTGTTCCGCTGGTGATCGTGAGGGTTCCGTTGACATTGGTCGTACCGTTGACCGCCACAGCGGCTGCACCGATAGAGAGTGTTCCGGCAGTCACGGTCAGATCGCCGTTCACCGTTGTTGCCGCGCTGATCGTTCCTACCTGTGCCGCCTTGTCGATCACAAGGTGATGATATGTCGCTGTTTTGATCGTCTGACCAGCAGCGGTGCTGACATACTCCACGGTGTTCGGATTCGCCGATGCCGTTAATGTTCCGGTAGCCAGGAGTGCATTTCCGGCGGTGAGGATGGAATTTGTTTCGTTCACCCATGTGGAGCCGGCGACCGAACCGGTCAACGCACCGGTGATCGTCACATCAGTATAGTTGGTGACCGAGATCGCGCCGGTGATGGTGACCGCTCCGCCGAATGTCAGGCTCGACGTACTGTTGATACTCTGGTTATTCGTGTTGAAGGTATATGTGCCTGTTCCTGAGCCGAAGGAGGCGCCGCTGTGCGCCAATCCGCCGCGGAGAACAAAAGGAGGATTGCCGGTGGCATCCCACGTGGCGCCGCTTTCGATGACAACCGGTCCGATGAATGTCTTGGTCCCCGTCACATTGTTGAAATCAACATTTCCCGTCACCAGCGTCGTATCGCTGATGTTGATCGCTGCTCTTCCGATCAGAATGTTGGAACCGGCGATGTTCAGGTTTCCCGTGACATTGATCGTTCCTGTAGCGGCGCCGGTGATCGATGAGGTTCCGTCCATTGTCAAATTTCCGCCGATATTCAGAATGGCGGCTGCATTGGAGGAGGTCAATATTGCCGTGGAATTGATATTCAGATCGCCGGTGAATGTTTTTGTCCCGGCACCGATAGAGAATGTTCCGTCCGTCAACGTACCGGTGCCGGCGACGTTCAGCGTTGCGGGGGGAGTG